>JBJMHP010000169.1:0-11678 GCA_045807325.1 Actinomycetes bacterium
GGACCTCAGACATGGGCGAGCAGCCTGTCCAGCGGCTCCGGCACGTTGGTGAGGTCCAGCGCGTCCACGAGCAGCTGCGCGTACCGGGTCTTGCGGCCACTGCCGGTGCCCATGAAGCGGTGGAGCTGCTGGTGGAGGCCGCGTTCCCGCTGGGCCGGCTGCCGCTGGAAGGTGCGGAACGGCCCCAGCTCTCCCTGGGACGCGACCACCTGCTCCACGGCGGCGGCGCCCAGGCAGCGGATCAGCTCGTCCTCCAGGTCGAGCACGCACACATAGAACCCGAGCGACGCCATGTCGGCGCGATCGAGGTTGGCGCCGAGGCCGGCCCGCTCGAGCCCGCGGCGGACGTCGCCCTCCTCCCCGGCGTCACACAGCCCGGCCAGGGTGAGGTCCAGCCCGCCGGGGCCGAACAGCCGCAGGTAGCGTCCGATGCTCCTGGCACCGCCCATCGGCACGACGCCGACACCCTCGCCGGCAAGGTCACGACCACGGCGGGCGGCCATCGCCTGGACCGCGACCCGGTCGCTGACCCCTTCGACGAGCACCACCGTTCGCGCGTCGACACCGGCCAGGGCGTCCGCGGCGGCAGCCAGCTCGGCGTCCCGGCCGGCGGCCGACGACTGGGGCGCTGCGGGTGGGCGCGGCAGCTGCTCGTTCACCTGGCAAGGCTAGCGCCCGCGGCGCCAGCGGGTCGCGGCGGTTTCCAGCGACCCGGCGCTCTTCCGGGTGGGGACCCGCCACTAGTGGCGGAAGTGGCGGCGGCCGGTGTGGAGCATCGTGATGCCGGCCGCGGCGGCGGCCGCGGTGACCTCGGGGTCGCGGACGCTGCCGCCGGGCTGGGCCACGGCCAGGACCCCGGCGGCGGCCAGGGCCTCGACGCCGTCGGCGAAGGGGAAGTAGGCGTCGCTGCCGGCGGCCGCCCCCTGGGCCCGCTCCCCCGCCTTGGCCACGGCGATCCGGACCGAGTCGACCCGGCTCTGCTGGCCGGCCCCGACCCCGACGACCCGGCCGTCCCTGGCCAGCACGATCGCGTTGGACTTCACCTGCCCGGCCACCGACCAGGCGAGGGCCAGGTCGGCCAACAGCTCCGGACCGGGCGGGTCGCCGGTCTGGAGGGCCCAGTCAGCGGGGTCGTCGCCGCCGGGGTCTGGCTCCTGGGCCAGCAGTCCCCCGGCCACCGAGCGGACGGCCAGCCAGCCGTCCGGGCGGGCGGGGTCGATCCGGACCAGCCGCAGCGACGGCTTGCCGGCCAGCACGGCCAGGGCCTCCTCGTCGAACCCGGGCGCGACCACGACCTCGGTGAAGATGCCGGCGATCCGCTTGGCGGTGGCCGCGTCCAGCGGGCGCGACAGGCCCACGACCCCACCGAAGGCACTGACCGGGTCGCCGTCCAGGGCCCCCGCGTAGGCCTCCTCCAGGGTCGCCCCGAAGGCCGCCCCGCACGGGTTGGTGTGCTTGACGATGGCCGCGAACGGCCGACCGGCGTGCTCGACGACCAGGGCAAGGGCGGCGTCCGCGTCGAGCAGGTTGTTGTACGACAGCTCCTTGCCCGCAACCTGGGTCGCCGCCCCCAGGCCCCAGGGGCCGCCTGGTCCCTCGACGACGTAGAAGGCCGCCCCCTGGTGTGGGTTCTCGCCGTACCGCAGGGACTGCCGGAGGCGGCCTGCGACCGTCAACCGCGGGGGGAAGGGGGGCCCGGGTGGGTGCGGGGGGGCCTGTGGACGACCGGACGCATCCCGCTCCGCGGTTGGGCTACGCTCCCCCACCGGGGGACCCGACCACGGCGGGTCGGGGTGCGGCGCGCCCCGGGTCGGGGGGGTCGCGGTCGTCGGGGGAGCCGCGGTCGCCGTCATCCAGGAGGCGACCGCGGTGTCGTAGGCGGCGGTTCGGGTGAACGCCTTGGCGGCGAGGGTGCGGCGTTCGGAAGGCGTGGTGCCGCCGGTGGTGAGGGCCGTCTCGACCAGTGGGTAGTCCGAGGGGTCGCAGACGACGGCGACCCAGGTGTGGTTCTTGGCGGCGGCTCGGACCATGGCGGGGCCGCCGATGTCGATGCGCTCGATGGCCAGGGAGGGGTCGACGTCCGGGGTGGCGACGGTCTCCTCGAACGGGTAGAGGTTGACCACGACCAGGTCGAAGGCGGCGATGCCGGCGGCGTCGAGCTCGGCCTGGTGGCCCGGGCGGGCGCGGTCGGCGAGGAGGCCGGCGTGGACCTTGGGATGCAGGGTCTTGACCCGGCCGTCGAGGAGCTCCGGGAAGCCGGTCAGCTCCTCGACCCGGGTGACGTCGAGGCCGTGGGCCTCGAGGGCGGTCGCGGTCGAGCCGGTCGAGACGACCTCGACCCCGGCGGCGGCCAGCGCGCGGGCGAGCCGGTCCAGGCCCTGCTTGTCGAACACGCTGACCAGGGCCCGGCGGATGGGCAGGCGCTCCTCCGGGCT
Organism: Actinomycetes bacterium; assembly: GCA_045807325.1. Taxonomy (GTDB): domain Bacteria; phylum Actinomycetota; class CALGFH01; order CALGFH01; family CALGFH01; genus CALGFH01. The sequence continues at coordinate 2,436 of JBJMHP010000169.1, forward strand.
CACCTGGGGACCTCCTCGGGCTCGACGATGCGGGCGCGGCGGCCCTCGACCCGGACCCGGCCCTCGGCGAGGAGCCGGACCGCCGTCGGGAGCAGCCGGTGCTCCTCCGCCTTGATGCGCTCGTGGAGGCGGTCCTCGTCGTCGCCGCCCTCGACCGGCACCGGCGACTGGAACAGCACCGGGCCGTGGTCGACCTCCTCGTCGACCAGGTGGACGGTGCAGCCGGTGACCTTGACCCCGTAGGCGAGGGCGTCGTGGACGGCGTGGGCGCCCCGGAAGGCCGGGAGCAGGCTGGGGTGGGTGTTGACGATCCGGTCGGGAAAGGCCCGGACGAACCCGGGGCCGAGGATGCGCATGAACCCGGCCAGGCAGACCACGTCCGGCCGGGCGGCGGCGACCCGGTCGCGCAGGGCCAGGTCGTAGGCCGGGCGGTCGGGGTGGTCGGCCGGCCGCACGACGGCGGTGTCGACACCGGCCCGGCGCGCCCGCTCCAGCCCGTAGGCGTCGGGGCGGTCGGCCGCGACCAGGACGACGGCCAGCCCGGAGCCGGGCTCGGCGGCCGCGTCCAGCAGCGCCTGGAGGTTGGAGCCGTGGCCGGACACCAGCACGACCACCCGCTTGTCGTCCGCCGCGGCCTCCCCGGTTCTCGGTACCCGGGCGGATGCTGCCATCGGGGGCCGGCGCGGGCAACCGCCGACGCGCGCCGGCTGGGAGGATTGAACCACTCCCGCGCATGTGGTTCACTGCGCCAGCCTGCAAGAACGGACGCAGCAGCCTGCCCCAGGCGGAGGGAGCTGGACCGCGGAATGAGGACCGGAAGTGCCCGTGCCCGGCCGGTGGGGGCGGGTCAGCCGGCGGGGGCGTGGCGGCCGGGGTCGGTGCCGGAGCAGCTCGGTGTGGCGGGGCTGGGCGCCGCCGGGGCGGCGGCCGCCTACCAGGTGGCGCTGGGCGGGAAGGGGCTGTGGCTCCCCTGCCCGCTGCGGATGCTCACCGGGGTCCCGTGCCCGCTGTGCGGGATGACCACCGCGGCCACCGGGCTGGCCTCCGGCGACCTTGGAGCGGCGCTGGCGGCCAACCCGTTCGTGCTCCTGCTGGCCGGGTTCACCCTGGTCATGGTCGTGCTGATGGCGGCGCGGGCCATCGGGTGGGTCGCGCCGCCGGCTCAATGGCCGGCGTCCCGCCGCCGACAAAGCGACTGGGTGGTCGCGGGGCTGGCCGCCGCCAGCTGGGCGTTCCAGCTCCACCGGTTCGGGTGGGTGTAGACCGGCTCGCCAGGCCGGGTGAGCTGAGCGAGACGACAGGAGGACGACCATGAGCGAGGGGCCGACCCCACGCGAACCGCGGGACGAGCCGCCGCGTGAGCCCCGTGGCGGGCCGGAGACGCCCGCCGACCGGCCGCCCTCGGATGACCATCCGGCCGATGCCTCGCAGGCTCCCTCCGACGCTCCACGCTGGGAGTCGCCCGGCACCCCGCCCCCCCGGAGCACCCCGCCTCCGCCACCGGGCGAGGGCACCGCGCCGCTCCCGCCCCAGGCCACCCCGCCGCCGCCGGGCGGGACCTGGGGCCCCGATCCCGGCGCCACGCCTCCCCCTGCCCCGCCCGGCGGCCAGGGCTGGGGCCAGCCGCCGCCCCCCGGGTACGGCCAGCAGCCCGGCGGCTACCAGCAGCCCGGCTGGGGTCCGCCCGGCGGCCAGTACCCCGGCCGGCCGACGAGCAGCGGCATGTCCGAGAACGTCGCCTCCGGCCTCTCCTACGGGCTGCCCGGGATCACCTGGCTCACCGGCCTCATCTTCTACCTGGTCGACAAGCGGCCCGAGGTCCGCTTCCACGCCATGCAGGCGATCGCCTACGGCCTGCTCTGGACCCTGGTCTGGGTGGTCCGGCCCTACATGCCGGGACCCATCGGCGCCCTGGTCGGCCTGGTGCTGTTCGCGTTCTTCATCGGCTGGATCGTCCTGATCATCCAGGGCTTCCAGGGCAGGCACTTCAAGCTGCCTGTGCTCGGCGACTTCGCCGAGCAACAGGCCGGGCGGCCCGACCTGTGACGGCCGGGCCGGGCAGCGACATCCACGACGACAAGGAGCAGCGCACATGACCCAGGGGTACGGGCCCCAGGACCCCAACCAGCCGGGCTACGGCCAGCAGCCGCCCCAGCCTCCCTACGGCGGCCAGCCGCCGCCGTACGGGACCCCGGCCCAGCCGGGCTACGGCCCGCCGCCGCCGGCCGCGGGCGGCTACGCGGCCGACCCGCCCGGCCACTACATGGGCCGCAGGCTCGCCAACTGGCCCCAGCGGGTCGGCGCCTACCTGATCGACAACCTGATCGCCTCCATCCCGGCGTTCCTGGCCGTCATCCTCTTCAGCGGCACCCAGCCGGGCGAGAACCCGAGCGCCGGGGCCGGCCTGGTCGCGTTCCTGCTCTACCTGGTCTCGCTCGGCATCTGGATCTACAACCGCGCCATCCTGGCCGGCCGGACCGGCCAGAGCTGGGGCAAGCAGGTGCTGAGCCTGCGCCTGGTGCGGATGGCCGACGGCCAGCCGATGGGCGGGGGCATGGCCTTCGTCCGCGACCTGCTCCACATCCTGGACGCCCTACTGTGCTACATCGGGTTCCTGTGGCCGCTGTGGGACAACAGGCGCCAGACCCTGTTCGGCGACAAGATCATGAACACGGTGGTGCTGTCCGAAAGCTGACCGGTCAGCCCTCCTTGACGGCGGCGACGGCCAGCTCGGCCGTCTCGGTGGGGTTGCGGCCGACCCGCACCCCCGCCGCCTCCAGGGCCTCGGCCTTGGCCTGGGCGGTGCCGCTGGACCCGGAGATGATCGCCCCGGCATGGCCCATGCGCTTGCCCGGCGGGGCCTCGAACCCGGCGATGTAGGCGACCACCGGCTTGCTCATCTCCTCGGTCACGAAGCGGGCCGCCCGCTCCTCCTCGTCGCCGCCGATCTCGCCGATCATCACCACGGCCTCGGTCTCCGGGTCGTCCTGGAAGCGCCCCAGGATGTCGATGAAGCTGGACCCGACCACCGGGTCGCCACCGATGCCGACGCAGGTCGTCTGGCCGACCCCGGCCGCCGCCATCTCGTACATGACCTGGTAGGTGAGGGTGCCCGAGCGTGACACGAGGCCGACCGGCCCGGCGTGGGTGATCTCGCCGGGGATGATGCCGACGCTCGCCTTGCCGGGCGAGATCACCCCCGGGCAGTTCGGGCCGACCAGGGCCACGCCCTTGGCCTTGATGTAGTTGTAGGCCCTGGTCATGTCCAGCACCGGGATGTTCTCGGTGATCAGCACCACCACCCCGATGCCGGCGTCGGCGGCCTCGTAGAGGGCGTCCACCGCGAACCGGGCGGGCACGAAGATGAGCGAGGTGTTGGCCCCGGTCTCGGCCACGGCCGAGGCGACGGTGTTGAACACCGGGATGCCCTCGACGTCCTGGCCGGCCTTGCCCGGCGTGACCCCGGCGACCACGTTGGTGCCGTAGTCGCGGTTGCGCAGGGCGTGGAAGCGGCCCTCGCGCCCGGTCAGGCCCTGCACGACCAGCCGGGTCTGGCTGTCGACAAGGATGGCCATAGGTCAGGCACCTGCCTTCGTGTTCGCGTTGGCCAGCTCGACCGCCTTGCGGGCGGCGTCGAGCATGGTGGCGGCGGGGATCACCTTGTCGGACGGGGAGCCGGCCAGCAGGGCCCGGCCCTCCTCGGCGTTGGTGCCGTCCAGGCGCACCACCAGCGGGACCTGGACCTTGTCGCCGAGGCGGTCCAGGGCGTCCAGGATCCCCTGGGCGACCAGGTCGCCGCGGGTGATGCCGCCGAAGATGTTGACCAGCACGCTGCGCACCTTGGGGTCGGAGAGGATCACCTCCAGCCCGTCGGCCATGGTCTCGGCCGAGGCGCCGCCGCCGACGTCCAGGAAGTTGGCCGCCTTGCCGCCGGCCTGGGCGACCACGTCAAGGGTGCTCATGACCAGGCCGGCGCCGTTGCCGATGATGCCGACGTAGCCGTCGAGCTTGATGTAGTTGAGGCCCTTCTCCTTGGCCGCCTGCTCCTGGGGGTCGACGGCGAAGGTGTCGCGCAGCTGCTCCAGATCGGGGTGGCGGTCCAGCGCCGAGTCGTCGAGGGAGACCTTGCCGTCGAGGGCGATCACCTGGCCGTCGGTGGTCAGGACCAGCGGGTTGACCTCGACCAGCATGCAGTCGGCGGCCACGAACACCTCGTACAGCCTGGCCAGGAGCTCGGCCGCCCCCTTGCGGGCCCGCTCGTCGAAGCCGGCCCCGTAGACGAGCTGGTTGATGTGGTAGCTGCGCAGCCCGACCAGCGGGTTGACCGGCACCTTGACGATCGCCTCCGGGTTCTCCTCGGCGACCTGCTCGATCTCCACCCCGCCCTCGGCCGAGGCCATGGCCAGGAACCCCTTGGAGGCCCGGTCGTGGAGGATGGCCACGTAGTACTCGGCGGCGATGTCGGAGGCCTGCTCGACCAGCACCCGGCGGACGGTGTGGCCGCCGATGTCCATACCCAGGATCCGCTCGGCCTGCTGGCGGGCCTCGGCCGGGTTGTCGGCCAGCTGGATGCCGCCGGCCTTGCCGCGGCCGCCGATCTGCACCTGGGCCTTGACCACCACCCTGCCGCCGATCTCGGCGGCGGCCGCCTCGGCCTCCTCCGGCGACCAGGCGACCTTGCCGCGAGGCACGGCCACCCCGTACCTGGCGAACAGCTCCTTGGCCTGATGCTCGAACAGGTCCATAAGTCGGCCTCTCTCAGTTGTCGGATGGCGCTGGCGGTGCTGGTCAGGCGGCGGTGTCGAGGGCTGCGCGCAGCCACTCGACGATCTTGGAGGTGGGGGTGCCGGGGGTGAAGATCTCGGCCACCCCCTGCTCCTTGAGCAGGGCGATGTCCTCGCGGGGGATGATCCCGCCGCCGAACACCAGCACGTCGTCGGCGCCCCGCTCGGCAAGCAGCTCGACCACGCGGGGGAACAGCGTCATGTGGGCGCCCGAGTGGATCGAGAGCCCGACCGCGTCGGCGTCCTCCTGGACCACGGCGGCGACGATCTGCTCGGGGGTCTGGTGCAGCCCGGTGTAGATGACCTCCATGCCGGCGTCGCGCAGCGCCCTGGCCACGACCTTGGCGCCCCGGTCGTGCCCGTCCAGCCCCGGCTTGGCCACCACGACCCGGATGCGTCCCTGCGCCACGGTGCCTGCCGCCCCTCTCGCCGTCGCCTGCCGGCTCGCGCTTCGCTGCCGGCCCGCACCTGGCACGATACTACCCGGCCATCTCCCCGCCCCAACGCCCGATCCTGGAGAGGACGACCGCCGTGCCGACCAGCGACCCGCCGCCGCCGCGGCCCGACGGCGACCCCGGCCAGGTGCCGCTGCGGCCCGGCCGGGACCCGGGCGGGCGGGTCGCCTACCTGCCGCCGCGGGCGGCCAGGGCGCGCAAGCTGATCCTGCGCAGCCAGCTCGGCCGCGGCTGGATCGTCGCCTCGGCCCTGTTCGGGGTCGTCATCCTGGCCGCCGGCGTCCTGTTCCTGACCAGGGCCGGCCACCCCGGCCCGCCCTGGGTCCGGGTCGCCGCCGTCCCGGACCTGCCCGCTGGCACGGTCGCCGAGGTCGCCGGCCCCTCTGGCCAGGTGGTCGTGGTCGACCGGCGCGACGGCCTTCGGGCCTTCCTCGGCCCGCCCGGCCCCTGCCCGGTGGCCGCCGCCGGCGGCGGGTTCGCCCGCCCCTGCACCGGGCAGCGCTGGGACGCCGCCGGCACCCCGACCGCCGGGGGCGCCGGCGGCCAGCCGGCCCCGCTGCCGCTGCGCCGGGTCCCGACCGCCCTGGCCGGCGGCGCCCTGTACGTCGACCCCCGCTGACCCGCCGCGGAACTAACCCGAACGGGCGGTCGGTCGCTGGCCCGAGGGAGCGGGGTGGTCGCCCGCAGCGAGTGGTTCGAGAACGAGGCCGCCGCCCGCCACGGCGACCTGTCGGCCGACGCCGACACCCTGGACGCCACCGCCTTCCGCTCCCGCTACCGGCTGCCCCGACCGCGGTGGTGCAGGGTCTCGCCGTGGCTGTCGTGCTCGTCGACCCCGGCCGGGTCCAGGTGCAGGTCGACCGCGGCCACCCCGGGCAGGGCGTGGAAGATGGCGTGGCGGACCTGCTCGCCGATGGCGTGGGCCGCCCGCAGAGGCAGGTCGGGATCGACCTCGGCGTGGACCAGGACGTGCAGGGACCGCCCCACCCAGCGGGCCCTGGTGGCGTGTACCGCCTCCACGCCCTCGACCGACGCCGCCGCCGTCTCGACCTCGTCGATCACCTCCGGGTCGACCCGGTCGAGCAGCCGGGCCAGCACGTCGCGGGTGGTCCCGACCAGCACCCAGACGATCACGGCCGACAGCAGCAGGCCGGCCAGCGGGTCGGCGGCCGGCCAGCCGGCCCAGGCCCCGGCGATCCCGGCCGCGGCGGCCAGGCTGGCCAGCCCGTCGACCCGTGAGTGGCGGCCGTCGGCCTCCAGCGGGACCGAGTTGATCCGCCGGCCCACCTGGAGCTTGTAGCGGGCCACGGCCTCGTTGCCGGCCACCCCGACGAACGCCGCGGCCAGGGCCCAGCCGGGGTTGCGCAGCGGCGGCACGCCCCCGGCCAGCTTGGCCACCGACTCGCCGGCCGCGGCCACCGCCGAGGCGGCGATGGCCAGGACCACCAGCACCCCGGCGACGTCCTCGGCCCTGGCGAACCCGAAGGTGTAGCCCCGGTCGGGCTGGCGCCGGCCGACCAGGAAGGCGACCCACAGGGTGACGGTGGTGAACACGTCGCCCAGGTTGTGGAGGCCGTCGGCCAGCAGGGCGACCGAGCCGCTGGCGGCGACGAAGGCGAACTCGACGGCCGCGGTCAGGGCCAGCCCGGCGGCCGAGATCTTGACCGCCCGCAGCCCCTGGTCCTCGCCGCCCGGCGAGCTGGCCAGCGGCACCGGGGCGTGGCTGTGACTGTGGCCATGCCCGTGGCTGTGTCCGTCCCCGTGGGTGCCGCCCACCGCTCCCTCCATGGCTCCAGGCCCGCCGGGGCCGGACATGCAGCGGGCCCTTGGCGCCAACCGGGTGGGATCGGCGGCGCCAGGGCCCGACTGCCGGAGGCCGCGCACACCCGAGCGGGCGGGGCCACCGACTGCAAGGGTAAGCCGGGTCGGCCCTGGATGCCAGTCCCTCTGGTGGAGAAAATGTCACAACGGCCCAGCCGGCGGGTGGTTCGGTTCATCGACGGGCGACGGGGCCCGGGATGACCTGGTGGATCAGGGGCTGCGACCTGGAGGTGCGTAGATGGAAGCTCGAGTCGACCGCGAGGCCCCCGACCGCAACCTGGCCCTCGAGCTCGTCCGGGTCACCGAGGCGGCCGCCATGGCCGCGGCCCGCAAGATGGGCTTCGGCGACAAGGAGGCCGTCGACCAGGCGGCCGTGGACGCCATGCGCCACGTGCTCGGCTCGGTCTCGATGACCGGGGTGGTGGTGATCGGCGAGGGCGAGAAGGACAACGCCCCCATGCTCTACAACGGCGAGGAGATCGGCGACGGCACCCTGCCCGAGGTCGACATCGCCGTCGACCCGGTCGACGGGACCACCCTGACCGCCAAGAGCATGCCCAACGCGATCTCGGTGGTCGCCCTCTCGGACCGCGGCACCATGTTCGACCCCGGGCCGGTCGTGTACATGGAGAAGCTGGTGGTCGGGCCTGAGGCGGCCGACGCGGTCGACTTCGAGGCCCCCCTGGCCCTCAACCTGCGCCTGGTCGCCAAGGCCAAGGGCGCGCGGGTGGCCGACCTGACGGTCTGCATCCTGGACCGCCCCCGCCACGAGGAGCTGGTCAAGCAGATCCGCGCCGCCGGGGCCCGGGTCAAGCTGATCACCGACGGCGACGTCGCCGGGGCCATCATGGCCGCCCGCGAGGGCACCGGCGTGGACATGCTGGTCGGCATCGGCGGCACCCCCGAGGCGGTGATCGCCGCCTGCGCCCTCAAGTGCCTGGACGGCGCCATGTACGGCCGCCTGTGGCCCCGCAACGACACCGAGCGCCAGGCCGCCCTGGACGCCGGCTACGACCTCGACAAGGTCCTCACCATCGACGACCTGGTCCGGGGCGACAACGTGTTCTTCGCCGCCACCGGCGTCACCGACGGCGAGCTGCTCCGCGGAGTCCGCTTCGACCGCCGCGGCGCCCTCACCCAGTCCCTGTCGATGCGCTCCAAGTCCGGCACCTCCCGCACGATCGACGCCCGCCACCAGCTCTCCAAGCTCAGCCGCTACGCATCGATCGACTACGGGTAAAGCACGCTCACCGGCCGCAGTGCGCCGGTGCGACGTCACCCTTCTCGGGTGTCCTCGACCCCGGCACGCGCCGCGGTCGCAGTTCCCCGTTCATCGGGTCCGGTTGCACCATCACCGGTGTGACGGCCAGCGCCGGCCCCTCCAGGGGCATTGGTAACCCGGCCGCCCGCTTGGCGGTCCGGGGACTGGCCTGCCGCCGCCATGCTGGCGGCCTGAGCCCAGACGGCAAGGTTTGCAGCGGCGTTGGCGTCCCGGTCGGTCACTAGACCGCAGCCGTCGCAGTGAAAGGTGCGCTCCGCCAACCGCATCTGTCGCTTGACCTTCCCACACCGCCGACAGGTCCTCGTAGAGGGGAACCAGCGGTCACAAAGCATCAGTTCGCCATCCAACCAGGCGGCCTTGTAACTGAGCTGGCGACCGAGGTCGGTCCAGGCGGCATCCCCAACGGGATCCTTCTTTGGTGCGCGACACGGCTCGCGAGCGCCGCTGCAGCCGACCAAGCCGGCGAGCCAGCGGCTTTGGAGACTGAAAGCGGCCAACCACGACACCCTCGGCGGTGGCGGCTACGGCAAACACGCCAAGGCCGCGGTCGATGCCGATCCAACCGCCGTGCCCACCGCCGGGACGCCTCGGGTGGCGTCGCCCTGGATGTAGATCGGGGGCCTGGACGTTGAGGCTGATAAACCAGCGGGTGCCCTGCCGGCTGATGGTGGCATACAGGACCTTGGCCCGGGAGACAAGAATCCGCTGCCCCGTCTCTGGATGTAGCTGCTCAACGGGCCGTAGTAGCCGCCGCAGCCGACGCGTGTCCTCATGCACCCGCACGGTCCCAATCCTTGGCAACCTTACTGTACGAGGATGGCCTTCTCCCACTCGAATGAGGTGACCCCCGCCCTTCTGCGTCCTGTTCCGTAGACGGAAGCTGTCACGGCAGCGGCCTTTG
>JBJMHP010000170.1:0-9376 GCA_045807325.1 Actinomycetes bacterium
TGAACTCCAGCACCGCGTCGTCGTGGTAGAGCTCCTGCGCGCGGTCCACGTCCGCGCCGGCGTACTCCCAGTAGCGCCGCACCTTGTCGAGCACCACCGACGGTTCGGGCATCGCACCTCCTGTGCATCCGCGGCGGTCGGGGGTGCCGGAGGAGGGGCTCGAACCCTCATGCCCTTGCGGGCCCGACGCTTTTAAGGCGCGGCTGTCTGCCGATTCCAGCACTCCGGCGCTGACCTGCCAGGGTAAGGCACCGGGGTGAGGCGCGCGAGCCGGGCGATCGGGTCAGCGGTCGGCGGGGGCGCGGTCCTCGTCCGGCTCGGTGGGGGCGCGGCGTTGGTCCTGCCAGCGGCGGTACAGCCACCAGGCGGCGGCGGCCAGGACCAGCAGGGCGATGGCGATGGAGATGGGCCGCAGGAAGCGCTCCACCAGGTGCCACTGGCTGCCGAGGGCGTAGCCGAGGGCGGCCAGGGCGAAGGTCCAGGGCAGGCAGCCCAGGAAGGTGTAGACCGAGAAGCGGACGAAGGGCATCTCGGCGATGCCGGCGGGCAGGCTGATGAAGGTCCTCACCACCGGGAGCAGGCGGGACACGAACACGGCGGCCTCGCCGTGGCGGTCGAACCAGACCTCGGCCCGGTCCAGCTCGTGCTGGCGCAGGAAGATGTAGCGGCCCCAGCGCTCGATCAGCGGCCGCCCTCCCCGCCAGCCCACGGCCCAGGCGATCCAGGAGCCGACCAGGTTGCCGAGGGTGCCGGCCAGGCCGACGGCCACGAAGTTGAGGTGCCGGCCCTCGGCGCCCAGGCTGGCCACGAAGCTGGCGTTGGTCAGCGCGCCCCCGAACAGCATGGTGACTTCGCTGGGGATCGGGATGCAGGCCGACTCGAGCAGCATGAGCACGAAGATGGCCACCAGGCCGTACTGCAGGATGATGTCGGTGATCAGGTGCTCCACGGCTGCTCCTGGTCGTGCTCGCCGGCGCGGGTCAGCTCCTCCTCGAACCTGAGGAACTGTATCGGACTACCGGCTCCAGTGCGTCTCGCCCAGGAGGTAGGCCGTGGCCAGGCTCTCGGGGTCCTGCTCGGCCGGGGCGCCGTCGCCTGGGCGCTCGACCGCCACCGAGATCGTCCGGGCGGCGTACAGGGGCAGCTCGGTCGCCCCCTGCGGGCCCTCCAGCTTGGCCCGGTCCTCGCCGAAGGCGACGATGGTGTAGCTCGCCCTTGGCTCGACCCCGGCCTGGCGGAACATCCGCAGCAGGTCGTGGTCCTCGTTCTCGAACCGGAGGATCCGGACGACGCTGCCGGTGGGGGCGGCGGTCAGGGGCACGCCCGGCTCGCGCGGGTAGTCGCCGATCGGGTGGCCGTGGGGGCAGGTCCGGGCCTCGCCGATCATGTCCAGCATGCGGGCCTCAAGGGCCGGGGTGACGCCCATCTCGAAGGCCTCGGCCTCCTCATGGACCTCGTCCCAGGGCACGCCCATCACCTTGACCAGGAACGCCTCGACCAGCCGGTGCCGGCTGACCACGTGCTTGGCCACCTCCATGCCCTCGGCGGTCAGCACGATCCGCTTGCCGGGGCCGCGGTCGACCAGGCCCTCGCCCTCGAGGCGGCGGACCATCCCGGTGACGCTGGGCGGCGACACCTGCATGGCCCGGGCCAGGTTGGTGGGCGTCCGCTCGATGCCGGCCTCGCCGAGCCAGTAGAGCGACTCCAGGTACTCCTGGATCGCCGGGGTGAGGGTGGTGCCGTCGGCCATGGGCCTATGGTACGTGGCGCCGCCGCAACAGGGCAGGCACCGGTTCCTCAGCCGGCCACCACCACGCGGCCCTCCATGCCGGCGTGCAGGTCGCAGTGGTAGCGGTACTCGCCGGCCTGCGTGAACCGGTGGCTCCAGGTGCCCCTGGACTGGGTCTCGGAGGCGAACCCGTCCCCCTTGACGTTGTGGGGGACCGAGCCGTCCACGAACCGCCAGGTGACCTCGGTGCCCGGCTCCACCTCGATCGCCGGCGGCAGGAACTTGAGGTTCTTGGCGTCGACCGTGGTGACGCCGCGCTCGGGTGGGGCGTCGGCGGTGGAGGCGGCCGACCCGGACTGGCAGGCCGCCAATGTGAACGTGAGCACAAGCAGGAGCGCGAGGAGGGGGCGGGGGGACACGGGGGCTCCTTGAACGGGACGGTCAGTTGGAACGGGACGGTCAGTAGCGGTTGCCCATCGAGGCGATGATCGCGATCACGCCGATGAGGATCGCGATGCCGGTCAGGACGAGCTCGATGATGGCGATGATGCGGGCCGCCCTGGCCTGCTCGATGCCGGTGAGCTGGCCGCCGGAGGCCTCGATGCGCTTCTGGGAGCTGTTGGCCAGGACCAGGGCGACGATGGCCCCCACGGGGGCGCAGATGAAGAAGCCGACCACGGCGATGACCAGCGCCGCCGTGGCCGTGCTGTCGTTCTGGGGTCCCGCCGGGTAGCCGTACCCGTAGCCGGGCGGCGCCCCGTAGGGCGGCTGCCCGTAGCCGGGGGGCGGCTGCCCGTAGCCGGGTTGGCCGTAGCCCGGGGCGGGTGGCTGGGGGGCCGGCGGCCCGGGCGTGGTGGGTGGCTCGGAGGACGGAGGGCCGCCGCTCAGGGGCTCGGTGGGGCGGCCGCCGCGGGGCTGGTCCTCCCGATCGCCGCTTCCGGGCGGGCCGGGCAGGTCGTCGGGCATCTACGGCTCCTCATGCTCGGTTCGGCGTGCCGGCGCAGTACACCATACGACGGTCCAGCCGGCGGGGCCGCCGTCGTGTCACGGTCGACGGGCCCGGGCACGCTCCTCCTGGCCGTGGTGCTGTCGCGGTGGGGTGAGAGCCTTGGACCATGGACGAGGAGCTGGCGGGTCCCGTGCGGACCTGGGTGGACGGCTATGTGCGGGCCTGGGGCTCCAATGACCCGGCCGCGATCGGGGCGCTGTTCAGCGCCGGGGCGGCCTACCACACCGAGCCCCACAGCCTGCCGTGGCGGGGGCGGGAGGAGATCGTCCGCCGATGGCTGGACCGCAAGGACGAGCCGGGGGAGGCCGAGTTCCGCTGGCATCTGGTCGCCGTCGCCCCGGACGTCGCGTTCGTCCAGGGCGAGACCGTCTACCGCACGCCGCCCCACACCTACAGCAACCTGTGGGTCATCCGGCTCGACGCCGAGGGCCGCTGCACCGAATTCACCGAGTGGTGGATGCGGCACCCTGACTAGCTGCGGTCGGTGGCATCCAGGGCGGCCGTCCAGCCCTCGGCGGGGTCGGTGGCGGCCAGGCGGAGGATCCAGCCGGTGCCGGGCATGCCGTCGTCCCAGACCCACCAGCTGAGCCGGTCGATGGCGGCCCCGAGGGCGTCGGGGTCGGGCGGCCAGTCCAGGCCGGCCAGAGCGGCCGCGGCCCACCAGGCGTCGAAGCGGCCGAGGGCGGCGCCGCGGCGCACCCCGTGGGCCCCGCCGCTGGCCGCGGCCCAGGCCATCCGGGCCAAGGCCGAGGCCGGCGTGACCCGGCCCAGCCGGTGCTCGGGGTGGCCGAGGGCGGCCACCGCCTCGGCCGGGCCGCCGGCCACCACCACCGCCCGAGCCTGGCCTCCCGACTCCGAGGTCCAGACCTCGACCAGGTCGGTGAGGGCCCGGGTGACCTCGGGCCGGTCCAGGACCGGGCCCGGCTCGGCCCGGCCGGCGGCCATGGCCACCGCCTCGGCGCCCGGGTCGGGCACCTCGCGCTCGTCCGGCCGGTAGGTGGCCAGCGGGTACGCCGGCTCCCAGGGCGCCAGCACCAGCGGCAGCTCCAGCACCTCGCCATGCGCCCCGGGCACCTCGCGCAGGTCCTCGCCGCGCAGCACCCGCTCCTGGGCGACCGCGCCGGCCACCGCCGGCACGGCCAGGTACGGGGCCAGCTCGGCGAAGGTATGGGTGGTGGCCGCGACCTCGGTCAGCGGTCCCAGGGCGAACCGGGCCGCCCCCGGCCGCAGCACGCTGGCCGCCTCGGGGGCGGGGCCGTCCAGGGCCATCCGGTACTCGACGTAGGTGGTCACCGGCCACAGCGGCCGCCCCCGCTCCACCGCCTCCTCCAGCCGCTGGCGCAGGTCGACCAGGCCGGCCCAGTCGCGGCTGGCGCACAGCCCGTCCACGGCCCGCAGCAGGGCCGCCGGGTCCCCGAGCTCGACCAGCTCGGCCAGCCGCTGACCGGGCAGGCGTTCCTCCACGCAGCCTCCTCCCCCAACCCACCGCTACCGGACCCCCAGACCGGGGCAGCCTCCTCCATCAACCCACCGGTACGGGGGCCCCAACCGGGAGGGTAGCCCAACCGCCGGTTCGGGGGCGCCGGATTGTCCACAGCCCAACCGCCCGGGGCCGGAGGTCAGACCAGCTGGCCGCGGAGCACGGTCACGGCCTGGCCGCCGAGCAGGACCCGGTCGCCGGAGGGGCGGACCTGGACCAGGCCCCCGCGGGCCGACGCCTGGAAGCCGGTCAGCTCGGTCCGGCCGAGGCGCTCGGCCCAGAACGGGCCAAGGGTGCAGTGGGCCGACCCGGTCACCGGGTCCTCGTCGATGCCGGCGGCCGGGGCGAAGTAGCGGGAGACGAAGTCGTGGCCGCCCGAGCCGTCGCCGGCGGCGGTGACGATGACCCCGCGGGGGCCAAGCCCTTCCAGGCGCCGGACGTCGGGGGCAAGGCCACGCACGGCCGCCTCGTCCTCGAGCTCGACCAGGTAGTCGAAGCGGCCCCGGCCGACCCAGCGTGCCGCCGCGCCCGAGAGGCCCTCCAGCAGCCCGGCCGGCGGGTCGACCGGCTCGGCCGGGGTGGCCGGGAAGTCGAGCCAGATGGCCCCGTCGCCGTCGCGGCGGGCGGCCAGGGCGCCGCTGGCCGTGTCGAAGCGCAGCGCCTGCCCGGCCTCGGCCAGCCCCTCGGTGAAGAGCACGTGCGCGGAGGCCAGGGTGGCGTGGCCGCACAGCTCGACCTCGACGGTGGGCGTGAACCAGCGCAGCCCGTAGCGGCCGGCCTCGGCCCCCGGGCGCAGGAAGGCCGTCTCCGACAGGTTCATCTCGGCCGCCACCCGCTGCATCCAGCCCGGGTCGGCGTCGTCCTCCAGCAGGCACACGGCGGCCGGGTTGCCGGCGAACGGCTCGGCCGTGAACGCGTCGACCTGGTACAGCGGTCGCGTCACGGGCGGACCCGGATGGCGCGGAACATGGCCGTGTCGTCGGGCTCGGCCGGCGGCTCGACCAGGTGGAACCAGTAGAAGCCGTGTGGGCCCAGGCCGAGGCGGTAGGGCTCGTCGTCGATCAGCGGGAACGGGGTGCGGCCGAACATCTCCTCGGGCACCAGGCCGGCGAAGCGGGACAGGTCCAGCTCCACCGGCTGGGCGAAGCGCGACAGGTTGGCCACCACCAGCACCACGTCGGCCCCCAGCTGGCGGTAGAAGGCCAGCACCCGCCGGTTGTCCGGGTACAGCGGCTCGTAGTCGCCCAGCCCGAACACCGGGTGCTGCTTGCGCACCTGGAGCATGCGCCGCACCCACTGCAGCAGCGAGGTCGACACCCGCTCCTGGGCCTCGACCGAGCAGGCCTGGTAGCCGTAGACCGGGTCCATCAGGAACGGGAGGTACAGGGCGGCCGGGTCGGCCCTGGAGAAGCCGGCGTTGCGGTCCCCGGTCCACTGCATCGGGGTCCGCACCCCGTCGCGGTCCCCCAGGTAGATGTTGTCGCCCATGCCGATCTCGTCGCCGTAGTACATCACCGGGCTGCCGGGCAGGCTGTAGAGCAGGCTGTACAGCAGCTCCATCTGCCGGCGGCCGTTGTCCAGCAGCGGGGCCAGGCGCCGCGAGATGCCGATGTTGCGCCGCATGCGGGGGTCCTTGGCGTACTCGGCGTACATGTAGTCGCGTTCCTCGTCGGTCACCATCTCCAGGGTCAGCTCGTCGTGGTTGCGGAGGAACAGCCCCCACTGGGCGGCGTCGGGGATCTTGGGGGTGCGGTTCATGATCTCGACGATCGGGGTGCGGTCCTCACGGCGCAGGGCCATGAACATCCGCGGCATCACCGGGAAGTTGAACGCCATGTGGCACTCGTCGCCGTCGCCGAAGTAGGGGACGACGTCGGGCGGCCACTGGTTGGCCTCGGCCAGCAGCACCCGTCCCGGGTACTTGTCGTCGACCTCCTTGCGGATCCGCTTCAGGAACTCATGGGTCTCGGGCAGGTTCTCGCCGTTGGTGCCCTCCCGCTCGAACATGTACGGCACGGCGTCCAGCCGGAACCCGTCCAGGCCCATGTCCAGCCAGAAGCGGATGACCTCGAGCATGACCTCCTGGACCTCGGGGTTGGCGTAGTTGAGGTCCGGCTGGTGGGAGAAGAACCGGTGCCAGTAGAAGGCCTGCGCCTCCGGGTCCCAGGTCCAGTTGGAGGTCTCGGTGTCCACGAAGATGATGCGGGCGTCCAGGTACCGCTGGTCGGTGTCGGACCACACGTACCAGTCGCGCTTGGCCGAGCCCGGCCGGCGCGACTCCTGGAACCAGGGGTGCTGGTCCGAGGTGTGGTTCATCACCATGTCGGCGATCACCCGCATGCCCCGGGCATGGGCCGCCTCCAGGAAGTCGTAGAAGTCCCCGAGGGTGCCGTAGTCGGGCAGGATCGAGAAGTAGTCGCTGACGTCGTAGCCGCCGTCGCGCAGCGGCGAGGGGTTGATCGGGAGCAGCCAGGCGCAGTCGATGCCCAGCCACTGCAGGTAGTCGAGCCGCTCGGTCAGCCCGCGGAAGTCGCCCTGGCCGTCGCCGTTCCCGTCCTGGAACCCGCGCACGTACAGCTCATAGAAGACCGCGGTCTTGTACCAAAGTGGGTCGTCCTGCATTCTGTTCCGCTCCCGAGCCGGCTCCGTCACCACGGAACGTATTGGGAAAGGTACCCAAAATCACGACTGGTGCATCGCGCCGCCGGCGCGCGTTGGAACCTTCGACGTCGGGAGGGTGACGGTTGAGGAAATTTCCTCTCAGCGCCACGCCAGCCGGCTCCGGCGCCGCGACCCGTCCTCGCCGGACGGGTTGGTCCGCTCCTCGGTCTTGGGCGCCGGCACCCCGGCCCTGACCGCCTCCAACTGGGCCGCGAAGGCCAGCCCGAGGTAGATGGCCAGCGAGGTCAGGAAGCTCCAGATCAGGACGGCGATCATGCCGGTCAGGGGGCCGTAGGTGCGCCCCAAGGTGCCCGAGGAGCCGTTCAGGTAGAGCGCGAGCAGGCCGGTGAACACGAACCACAGCAGCACCGACATGCCCGACCCGACGGCCAGCCACGACCAGGACGGCTGGTGGCGCCGGGGGGCGGCCCGGAACAGCAGGGCGAAGGCCACGATCACGAAGCCGATGCTGAGCGGCCAGCGCAGCAGCGTCCACAGCGTCTCGACCACGCCCGACAGCCCGACGGCCCGGGCCACGTCGGAACCCCCGACGATCAGCATGAAGGCGATCAGCGTGAGGACCCCGGCCGTGCAGGCGAGCTTGAAGCCGTTCCAGTACTTGTCGGCGGTGGGGCGGTCCTGCTCGACCCCGTAGATGCGGTTGGCGCCCCGCTCGATCTGGCCCATGGCCACCGTGGCCGAGGCCAGGGCGGCCACCGCACCCAGCAGCAGGGCCCACAGGCCGCCCCGGGCGGCGCTCTTGGCCCCCTGGCTGATGGCCTGGGTGAAGATCTGGCCGGCCGGCCCTGGGGCGAGCCGGTCGACGGTCTGGGTGAGCAGGTGGCGGAGCTGGTCCACGTTCATGGCGGTGGCCAGCCCGACCACGGCGATCACGAACGGCAGCAGGGTCAGCACCACCTGAAAGGCGAGGCTGCGCGAGTGGCTGGTGCCGTCGGCGGCCCGGAAGCGGACGAACGAGTCCTTGGCCAGCTGGCCCCAGCCGGTGGTGCGCAGGGTCTGGAGGGCGTCGTCGCCCTCCAGCTCGTGGGTCTCGGGCACGGAGGTCGCGGTGCTCATCCGGCACTTCCTTTCGATTGGGGCACACAGAGGGTGAGCGCCCTGGGAACCACCTCGATGACCAGGTGGTCGCGGGGGGTGTCGAGCGCGTCGCCGTCGCGCTCGACAGGCTGAGGCCGGTCGCAGTGGACCTCGACCCGCCGGGCCTGGAACGTCTCCAGCTGCGGGTCCTTGCGCCGCCGGCGCAGCAGCACCCAAACGGCCAGGGCCAGCCAGTCGGCCACGGTGCGGGTCTGGAGCACGGCCACGTCCAGCAGGCCGTCGTCGGCCCGGGCGTCGGGCATGACCGGCAGGCCGCCCTGGAGTCGGCCCAGGTTGCCGACCAGGACACCCTGGCCGGTCCGCTCCAGCGGCGGCCGGTCGTCCAGTCGCAGCCGAAACCTGGTCGCCCGCCGCCGCAGGTGCTTGAAGCCGCTGAGCACGTAGGCGACGGCCCCCAGGCGCTCCTTCAGCTTGGGGTCGGCGTCGCGGAGCATGGCCGCGTCGAAGCCGATGCCGCCCATGACCACGAAGCGGTCGTCGTCCGTGGCGGCCACGTCCAGGCGGACCCGGTCGCCGTGGAGGGCCACGTCGACCGCGGCCTCGAGGTCGGCGGGGATGTCGAAGTTGGTGGCGAGCAGGTTCCCGGTGCCGCCTGGGAGCACGGCCAGGGGCACGTCGGTCCCGGCCAGCCCGGTGACGCAGGCCATCACCGTGCCGTCCCCGCCCTGGGCCATGACCAGGTCGACGCCCTCGGCCACGGCCTTGGCGGTCAGGCCCTGCCCCGGGTCCTCGGGGGTCGTCTCCAGCCAGAGCACCCCCAGGCCGGCGGCCTCCAGGGCCTGCTGGGTGTCGCGCTTGCGCCCGGAGGTGTCGCCGCCGCCGGTGGCCGGGTTGAACACCACCGCCACCCGCATGCGCCTATCCATGGCGCGCGGCCGATCGTCGCCACGGTCGCCGGTCGTCCGTCCCGCCGCCGTGGCGCAGGGCCCAGTGGGCCACCCCCAGCCGGATGCCGCGGACGGTGGCCAGCAGCCACACCCAGCCGAGCACCAGCCCGCCGAGCACGTCGGTGAAGTAGTGCATGCCCCGGTACATGCGGGAGGTTGCCACGACCAGCGGGACCACCACCGCCAGGGTGATGAACAGTCCCCTGACCAGGGCCGAGCGGGCCCGCTCGGAGGCGAGCACGGCCAGGGCCCCGTAGAGGGCGACGGCGGCCGCGGTGTGGCCCGAGGGGAAGCTGGAGGTGGGCGGGGCCGCGTCCAGGTGGCCGACCGGTGGGCGCTTGCGGTCCACCAGCAGGGTCACCACCAGGAAGATGCCGACCTCGCCGGCCACCGCCACCGCGACCAGCATCGGCTCCCTCCAGCGACGCCACACCCAGGCGGCGAACGCGACGGCGACCACGGCCAGGATCGTGATGGTGAGCGTCTCGGCC
>JBJMHP010000171.1:0-10237 GCA_045807325.1 Actinomycetes bacterium
GACCTCGACTTCGGGTTCGTGCAGCAGGTCGGCCTGGACGCCGGGCTGGTCGACAACAAGACGGCCGCCATCGACGGCACCTGGACCTCGGTCCGGTTCGTGGTCCGGCTGGCCGACCGGCCGGCCTGGCCGCGCCCCTAGCGGGCCCGGCGGCGGCGCAGGGCCGTCACCAGCAGCGTGACCGCGACCACGTCGGTGGCCAGCGAGGCCCAGACGAGGCCGAGCCCGTCGGCGCGGAACAGCGAGACGACGAGCAGGCCGAGGGACAGCGCCAGGGCGAGCAGGGCGGCGGCGACCACCCGGGTCGGCTACTGGACCGTTCCAGCTGTCAGTCGTCGTGGCGCAGCCGGTCCACCCGGTCGCGGCCATTGTGGCCGAGCTGGTCCGAGGTCGTGTCGCGCAGGGCCGAGTACGAGTTCTGGCGCGCCCCGGTCGACAGGGCGGGCAGGTCGTCGGCGCCCGGCAGGGGCCGGTTGTTGGCGCCGAGGCCGGGCGGCTGCGGCGGGGCCACCGGCCCGGACGGGGCCGCGTCCTCCAGCGCCTTGAGCTGGCCCTCGACGAAGCCGCGGAGGCGGGCGCGGTAGTCGCGCTCGAACGCCCGCAGGGCCTCGATCGAGCTCTCCAGCTCCTGGCGGCGCCTGGCCACCTGCTCGGTCGCCTGGGCGATCTGCATGCGGGCCTGCTCCTCGGCCACGCGGGCCCGGGCCTCGGCCGACTGGATGCGCTCCTTGTAGCGGGTCTCCAGGCCCTCGGTGAGCTCGCGGGCCCGGGCCTGGGCGGCCTCGGTGACCTCGCGGGCCCGCATCTGGGCCTGCTCGGTCATGTTCTTGGCCCGCGCCTCGGCCTCGGCGACCATCGACTTGGCCTTGACCTTGGCCTCCTCGACCGTCTGGTCGGCCATCCGCTGGGCCATCACCAGGGCCCGGGCGATCGCCTCCTCGCCGCCGGCGCCGCCGCGGGCCTCGGCAGGCACCGGCTGGGCCTGGGGAGGCGGTGGTGGCGGGGGTGCCTGCTGCACCTGGACCGGCTGGGGTGGCCCGGCGCTGGAGGCCTGCTCCCGGAGGCGGGCGATCTCGTCCTGCATCCGGGTGAACTCCTCGGTGACCTGGTCGAGGAAGGTGTCCACCTCGTGCATGGCGTACCCGCGCATGGCCTTGGTGAATTCTTTGTGTTGGATGTCCAGCGGGGTCAGTGGCGGCATGTGCGCTCCTTACCTGCAAGTGGATGGGCGATTGTACCCGAGCACCACTCGAGCGTTCGCGTTGGGCCGGCTAGCTGGTACTCACCACCTGTCTCAACAGGGCGATCAGTACGAACACGATGAGGGGGGAGAGATCTAGGGCCACAGCGCCGACTCGCAAGGGGGGAAGGAGTCGCCTTATGGGTCGGAGGACGGGTTCGGTCAGGTCATACAGTATTCCATACAGGATCGCCAAACCGGAAAGACCCCGGCCACCGGTCAGGCTGAGGATGAGGTCCATCACGATCCGGCCGAGCAGGATCAGCCAGTAGAGGCTTAGCAGTAGGGAGAGAATCCACACAGATCGACACCGGTCATGCCTGGTTGAAGAAGCCCCGCTCCTGGAGCCGCCGCCGCTCCTCGGCCGAGACCTCGACGTTTCTGGGGGTGAGCAGGAACACCTTATCGGCGACGCGCTGGATGCGCCCGTCCAGCCCAAAGGTGAGCCCGGCGGCGAAGTCGATGAGTCGCTTGGCGGTGTCGGACTCCATGGCCTGGAGATTCACGATCACCGGGATGTCGGCCTTGAACTTCTCGCCGATCTCCTCGGCGTCGTTGAAGCCGGACGGCTCGATCAGGTGGACCTTGCCGGCGGCCGCGGACGGGATCGGGTGGATCACCGCCTCGGTCGGCTCCTCCAGGCGCCCCGCCTCACGACGGCGCCCGTAGACGTCGTCGTCGCGCACCCGGCGGATCGGGGCCCGATCGGCCGGGGGTCGCCCGGCCGCCTCGGCCACGTCGGCCAGCTCCTCGTCGTCCTCAGGCTCGACCAGCCCCAACCACACAAGGCTCTTCTTGAACGCCCCAGCCACCTACGTCACCTACCTTTCACCATGTCGACGACTGTCCGAGAGCACCTGAGGACGTCCGCCTTGCGCGGCGCCGGGAACACTATGGCGATCATCGCCACAGAAGTCACGGCGTACCCTCCCGGAACGTCCCTTTGTCCGTTTTCCGCAGTCGAGATCGGCGTTCCTGACCGAATCGTAGGGGTCATGGGTGACAGGCTCACGGGCCACCTCCCCGATCCTCCGGGGGACCGCCCCGGCGGTCCCCCGGACCTCCCCGGCTCGGCCGCCGGTCCGGGCGGGGGCCGAACAGGGCGGTGCCGATCCGGATGAGGGTGGCGCCCTCCTCGACGGCCACCTCGAAGTCGGCCGTCATGCCCATCGACAGCCCGGCCAGGCCGGAGCGGGCGGCCAGCTCGGCCGTCCGCCGGAACGCCGGCCGGGTCGCCTCGGGGTCGTCGGCCGGGGCCGGCATGACCATCAGGCCCTCGACCGCCAGCCCGTCCATGGCCCGGCAGGCGTCCAGGAAGCCGGCCAGGTCGGCCGGCCTGACCCCGTGGGCGGCCTCGCGGTCGTCGACCTCGACCTGGACCAGGGCCCTGGCGGTGGTGTCGGCGGCCATCGCCCGCCGGCCGAGAGCCCGGGCCCCGGCCAGCGAGTCGAGCGAGTGCACCAGGGCGCCGACCCGGACCAGCACGCCGGCCTTGTTGCGCTGGAGGCGGCCGACGAAGTGCCAGCGCACCCCGGGCACCTGGGCCGCCTTGTCCTCCAGGTCCTTGGCGTAGTTCTCGCCCACGTCGGCCACCCCGGCCACGGCCACGGCCCGGACCGCGGCCGCCGGGAACAGCTTGGCCACCGCCACCAGGGTCACCTCGCCAGGGTCACGCCCGGCCCGGGCGGCCGCGGCCGCCACCCGCTCCCGGACGCCGGCCACGTTGGCCGCGACGGCCACCGGGTCCACGGCCACGCTCACCGGCCGCCTCCGGGGACGATGGCGATCAGGCCGGCCTGGCGGCCGGTGCGGCCGTGGTCGCGGCGGTGGGAGAAGAACCGCTCCTCCAGGTCGAAGGTGCACTCCCCCGCGACCCGGACCTGGCCGACCCCGGCCCGGCCCAGCGCCTGGGCGGCCCCGGCGGCCGGGTCGAGGGCGGGGCGGCCGTCCCTGGTGGTGGCCAGGGCGGCCGGGAGGCGGGCGCCGACGGCCTCGCGCACCTCCGGCCCGACCTCGTAGCAGCAGCCACCGACGGCCGGGCCGACCAGGCCGACGCAGCCGGCCGGGTCGGCGCCCAGCTCGGCCAGGGCCGCGACCCCGGCCTCGACCACCCCGGCGGCCAGGCCGCGCCAGCCGGCGTGGACGGCGCCGACCACCCCGGCGGCCGGGTCGGCCAGCAGCACCGGGGCGCAGTCGGCGGTGAGCACGGCCAACACCACCCCGGGGTCGGTGGTGACCAGCCCGTCGCCGTCGCCCAGCGGCGGCTTGGCCTCGGGCGGCCCCTGGCCGAGCCGGCCGGCCTCGACCCGCAGGACCGTGGCCGAGTGGACCTGCCTGGCCAGCGCCCAGGGCCGCCCGGCCACCCCCAGGACGGTGGCCACCCGGCGCCGGTTGGCCAGCACCCGCCGCACGTCGTCGCCGACCCGCAGCCCCAGGTTGAGGGTGGCGTACGGCGCCTCGGAGGTCCCGCCGGCTCTCCCGGTGAAGGCGGCCACCACCCCGGCCTCCAGCAGGTCCTCGGCCACCAGCACCGGCGGCCAGGCCGGCGAGGGGTCGGCGGCGCTGGGCGGCCCGGGACGCCAGACCAGACCCGGGCGGCCGTGCGGGTCGCCGCGCTTGCCCCGCATGCTGGTCACGCCGTCCACCAGGCCCGGGCGGCCGGTGGCGCCGCCGGGCTCCTCGAGTGGCTGCGGGTCAGCGCTTGAGGAAGGAGGGGATGTCCAGCTCGTCGTCATCGCCGTCGTAGCGGGGGCGGCGCTCGGGCTCGCGCCGCTCTGGTTCGCGCCGTTCGGGTTCGCGCCGCTCGGTCGTGCCCGGAGGCGGCGGGGTCGGGCGGGAGACGCGGGCGTCGCGGGCGTCGTTGGCGCGCCGCATCCCCGGGGTCGGCCAGACCGACTCGTCCTCGGTCGGGCCGGCGGCCTGCGACCGCCCGGGGTCGGTGGCCGCCTGCTCGGCGGTGCGGTCGAACCCGGCCGCGATCACCGTGACCCGGACCTCGTCCCCCAGGGCGTCGTCGATCACGGCCCCGAAGATGATGTTGGCGTCGGGGTGGGCGGCCGAGGCGATGACCTCGGCGGCCTCGTTGACCTCGAACAGGCCCAGGTCGGACCCGCCCGAGATGTTGAGCAGCACCCCCCTGGCCCCGTCGACCGACGCCTCCAGCAGGGGCGAGGAGATGGCCTGCTTGGCCGCGGCCACGGCCCGGTCCTCGCCGCGGGCCTGCCCGATGCCCATGAGGGCGGTGCCGGCCTCACGCATGGTGGCCCGCACGTCGGCGAAGTCGAGATTGATCAGCCCGGGGATGGTGATCAGGTCGGTGATGCCCTGCACACCCTGGAGCAGGACCTGGTCGGCGAGCTTGAAGGCATCCAGCATCGAGGTGGTGCGCTCGGCCACCTGGAGCAGGCGGTCGTTGGGGATGATGATGAGGGTGTCGACCTCCTGCTTGAGGCTCTCGATGCCCTTGTCGGCCTGGGCCGAGCGGCGCTTGCCCTCGAAGGCGAACGGCCGGGTGACCACGCCGATGGTCAGCGCCCCCTGGGCCTTGGCGATGCGGGCCACCACCGGGGCGCCGCCGGTGCCGGTGCCGCCGCCCTCCCCGGCGGTGACGAACACCATGTCGGCCCCCTTGAGGACCTCCTCCAGCTCCTCGGCGTGGTCCTCGGCGGCCTGGCGGCCGACGTCGGGGTTGGAGCCGGCGCCGAGGCCGCGGGTCAGCTCGCGCCCGACGTCGAGCTTGACGTCGGCGTCGGAGGCGAGCAGGGCCTGGGCGTCGGTGTTCACGGCGATGAACTCGACGCCTTTGAGGCTCGCCTCGATCATGCGGTTGACGGCGTTGACCCCGCCGCCGCCGATCCCGACCACCTTGATCACGGCCAGGTAGTTCTGCGGCGCCGCCATCATCCAACCATCCTCCTTCGCCCGTTTCACGGACAGTCGTCGCCCAGCACCAGTTGGCCGGGAAGCGGGGGAAGTTGAGCCTCAAGTTGAGGTTCAATTTTATGTCAACCTCAAGCTGTCGGGGATGGTACAAGGTGCCCCTGACCTGGTCAACTACCCTGGTGTAATTTCATCTGTTGTTATTCGCCGGGGTCGCCTTGACCGTCGGCGCCGACGGATTGCGGACGTCGATTCGCCGCGCCTCCCTTCCCTCGCGTTTGAGCGTCCGCCGCACCAGCAACACGGCGGCGTCCTTTGCCGGCTGATCCACCGCGAGCCCGTACAGCACCCGGGTGCGGTCCTTGAGCGTGAATTCCAGGCTGTCCAGGGTGCGGGCGTCGACGCCGGCCACCTGGCGCTTCAGCTGCGGGGCCATGCCGCCAAGGGCGGTGAGGGCGTTGGCCAGCTCGTTGCCGGGGGGCAGGCGGCTGCCGGCCTGCACGCCGTCCGGCAGCGGCACCGAGGCCACGTAGGGGAGGTCGGCGGGGCGGCTGGCCACGGTGTCGAGCACGGTGCCGTCGGCCGCGACCAGCCAGTAGATGCTGCCGGCGAAGACGTTGGCCGAGGAGACGATGGCCACCGGGGGCCGCTCGGTGACGGTGATGCGGAGGGTGGAGGGATAGTCGCGTTTCACCCGGACGGCCGCGACCCTGGGCAGGGCGGCCACCCGGGCCTGGATGGCGTTCAGGTCCAGGCCCAGGTAGGGCTCGCCGAGGCGGACCTTGCTGGCCTCGAGGACCTCGGCCCGGGCGACGGCCTGGGTGCCATCGATCCGGACGGCGCTGAGGCCGAACAGCGGCGTCCTGATCAGGTAGGCGACCCCCACGGCGAGGGCGATGGCGGCCAGGGACCAGCCGACCACGCGCCGCCGCCGCCGCGCCCGGGCGGCCAGGATGGCCTTGCGCCGCTCGGCGATCCGCCGGTCGGCCGCCGCCCGCCGCCCCTGGGCCGCTCCCCCGCCGGCACGTCCGCTCTGGCTGGTCCGCTGGGTCATCGGGGCACCACCCCCTCGTCCGGTCCCGGTGAGTCCGCGGCGGGGCCGCTCCCGGCCTCGTCCGGCGGGGTCGGGCCGAAGTCGCCGACCAGCTGGACCTCGGTGCGCAGGGTGATGCCGAGCTCGTCGCGGGCCCGGCCCATGGCCCGACGGATGAGGACGAGCACGTCGGCGGCGGTGGCGCCGTCGGCGGCGACGATGAAGTTGGCGTGGACGTCGCTGATCCTGGCCCCGCCGTGGCGCTCGCCCTTCATGCCGAGCAGCTCGACCACCCGGCCGGCGGGCATCTCGGCCGGGTTGGCGAACACGCTGCCGCAGTTGGGCTGGTTGACCGGCTGGTTGTCGCGCCGCCAGCGGCGGGCCTCGTCGATCTCGGCCCGGACGCTGTCCTCCGGGGCCGGGGTGAGGGCGAACCGGGCCGCGGTCACCACCGCCCCGGCCGGCAGGGCCGACCGCCGGTAGCCGAAGCCCAGCTCGTCCGGCTTCATCCGCAACGCCCGGCCCGTCGCCTGGCCGGCCAGCCGGACCACGTCCGCCCAGACCAGGCGGTCGGCGAGCTCGCTGCCGTGGGCGCCGGCGTTCATGCGCACCCCCCCGCCGACACTGCCCGGGATGGCCACCGCAAAGGCGATCCCGCCCAGCGAGGCCCTGGCCGACCGGGCGGCCACACTGGGCAGCGGCGTGGCCCCCCCGGCCTCCAGCTCGGTCCCGTCGATCTCCACCCCACGGAACCGCTGCCCCAGCTGCAGCGCGATCCCCGGCCACCCGCCGTCGGCGACCAGCATGTTCGACCCCCGCCCGACAACCAGCAGGGGCACCGGGGCCTGGCCGAGCACGTCGGCCAGGGCGGCCAGGTCGTCCAGGGTCTCGGCCCGCAGGAACACGCGTGCCGGCCCCCCCAGCCGGAAGGTGGTGAGCGGCGCCAGCGGGAGGTCACGACTCACCCGCCCCGGGCATCGGGCAGCCAGCTCGGCCGCGGCCGCCTCGAGCAGGTTGGCGTCCACCGGCCCGACCGACGCCGGCATCGGCGGCCACCCGCCGGTCATGGGTCGCCACCATCCGCCGGGAGCTGAGCCCCCCTGGGGGGAAGCGTAGTCGACTGTGAGCCTGAGGGTTCTGGGTTGTCCACAACCCCCGTGCCGTCGGGCCGGGCCAGCAGGGGGGCGAGCTCGTCGGCCAGGGTGGTGATGTCGCCGGCGCCCAGGGTGAGGACCAGGTCGCCCGGTTGGACCAGGGTGGCGACCCGGCCGGCGAGGGCGGCCCGGTCGGGCTCGTAGAGGCAGTCCAGGTCGGGGCGGGCGTGTCTGGCCGAGCCGGCGACCAGGGCGCCGTCCACGCCGGGTTCCGGGTCCTCCCTGGCCGCGTAGACGTCGGTCACCACCACCAGGTCGGCGGCGGCCAGGGCCCGGCCGAACTCGGCCGCGAACAGGCGGGTGCGCGAGTACAGGTGGGGCTGGAACACGGCCACCACCCGCTTCCAGCCGCCAAGGCGGGCCGCGGCCAGGCTGGCCGCGACCTCGGTGGGGTGGTGGGCGTAGTCGTCGACCACGGTCACTCCCGCGGCCTGGGCCCGGAGGTGGAAGCGCCTGGCCGCGCCCGTGAACCGGGCCAGCGCGGCCTGAGCGGCCTCGAACGGCGCCCCGGCGGCCCGGCAGGCTGCGATCGCCCCGAGCGCGTTGGCCACGTTGTGGCGCCCGGGGACAACCAGGGACACCTCGCCCAGCCGGTCGTCCCCGGCGAAGACGGCGAAGCGGGCGCCACGGCCGTCGATGGCCAGGACCTCGCCCCTGACCGCGGCCCCGGCGGCGAACCCGTAGGTGACCACCTGGCAGGTGACGGCCCCAGCCAGCTCCAGCGCGCCCTGGTCGTCGGCGCAGAGCACGGCCGTGCCGTCGGCCGGGAGGCGGGCCACGAAGGCCCGGAAGGCGGCCCGGACCGCCTCCAGGTCGCCCCAGTGGTCCAGGTGGTCGGCCTCGACGTTGGTGACCACGGCCACGGTCGGGGCCAGCTCCAGGAACGAGCCGTCGGACTCGTCGGCCTCGGCCACGAAGTGGGGGCCGGTCCCGGCGGCGGCGTTGATGCCGCTGGTCTTGAAGTCGCCGCCGACGGCGAAGGACGGGTCGAGCCGGGCCGCCTCCAGGATGGCCACGACCATCCCGGTGGTGGTGGTCTTGCCGTGGGTGCCGGCGACCGCGATCCCGACCTTGCCGGCCATGAGCAGGGCCAGCAGCTGGGCCCGGCCGAGCACGGGGACGCCAAGGATCCTGGCCGCCACCAGCTCCGGGTTGGCGGGCCGGATCGCGGTCGAGGCCACCACCAGGTCGGGCCGGCCCAGCCGGGCCCCGTCGTGGCCGGCCCACACCTCGGCGCCGAGGGCCCGCAGCGCCACGAGGGTCGCCGACTCGCTGCGGTCGGACCCGGTGACCCGGTGGCCCGCCGCCAGCAGCAGCCGGGCCAGCCCGCTCATCCCGGCCCCACCCACCCCGACCAGATGGACGGTCCGAGGCCCACGTTCCAGCCCCGGCACCGCGGGCCCACCCTGAAGGCCCGGCGCCCCTGGCCCAGCCTCGCTCCCCGGCGTCCGCAGCCCAGCCTCGAGCCCCGGCGCCCTGGGTCCGGTCCCCCGGTGGGGGACGGTACCCGATCCGGCGGAGGACCGGGCCGCGTCGTCCACAGCCCGGTCCTCCGCCGGGGTGTCCACGGTGGGGCTGTCCACGGTGGGGCCCTCCACAGCCGGCCGGTCCCCCTGGGCGTCCATTCCGCCACCGGCGTCCCCCCCGACCGACCGAGCGCCGCTCATGGCCCGGCGTCCTGGTCGGTCGGCGGCCCGCTGCCTCGGGCGTCCTGGTCGGTGGGTGGCCCGCCCCCGGTGTCCTGGCCGTTCCTGTGCGCCTCCTCGAGGTCCGGGTCCTGGAAGGCCGCTCCGCCGCGCTCCGGATTCTGGACGGGCGGGGTCCCGCCTCCGAACCCGGGGCCCTGCGTGTCCGGGCCGCCGGGGGCGAGGCCCTGGCCGGTGCGGGCCTTGCGGTCGATCGGGGGGTAGGCCTCCATGCGCCTGGTGCGGCGGTCGACCCGGCGCTGGACGGTGGGGCCGCCGCCCGGGGCGGCGGACTCGAACCAGCCCGAGGCCTCGCGGTCGATCGGGGTGGCCGCGGCGGCCACCTCGGCCAGGTACTGGTCCCGGGTGGCGCGGCCGGAGGCCTCCACCACCAGGGCGGCCAGCTCATCGGCAGCGGCCGGGTGGGCCTGGCTGCGCATGCCGGCGGCCATGGCGGCCAGGCGGTCGGGGTCGGCCAGGAGGGGGGCGGCGGCGGCGACCAGCGCCGGGCCGTCCAGGGCGGCGTCCTCGACCACCACGGCCCCGCCGGCGGCGGCGACCGCCCGGGCGTTGGCCGCCTGGTGGTCGGCGGTGGCGTGGGGCAGCGGGACCATCACCGCCGGCATGGCGGCGGCGGTCAGCTCGGCCATGGTGATGGCGCCGGCCCTGGTCACGGCCAGGTCGGCGGCGGCGTAGGCCAGGTCCATGCGGCCGATGAACGGGACGATCCTGACCAGCAGGCCCCGGCCGTCCGGGTCGGCCTCGGCCCAGGCGGCCCGGACGTCGGCCTCGTCGCGCCGGCCGCAGGCGTGCAGGACCTGGACGGCGGCCGGGTCAGGCCAGTGGGCGGTGGCCGCGACCACCGCCTGGTTGATGCGCCGCGACCCCTGGCTGCCGCCGAACACGAACAGGGTGCGGCGGGCCGGGTCGAGGCCGAAGGCGGCCACCGCCTCGTCGTGCAGGGCCGCCCGGTCCAGGTGGGCCAGCTCGGGCCGGACCGGGTTGCCGACCACGACGGTGCGGGCGCCCCCGAACGCGGCGGCGGCCTCGGCCACGCCGAGCGCGACGGTGGTCGCGACCCGGGCGGCGAGCTTGTTGGCGATGCCGGGCACGGCGTTCTGCTCGTGGAGCACGACCGGGATGCCGGACAGCTTGGCGGCCATGGCGACCGGGAGGGTGACGTAGCCGCCCATCCCGGCCACGACGTCGATGCGGCGCCGCTTGAGCAGGCGGGTGGCCGCCCCGA
>JBJMHP010000172.1:0-6306 GCA_045807325.1 Actinomycetes bacterium
CCACCCAGCCCCGGCAGCGGCAGCAGCCCCCGAGGAACCACCGGCGGAACCAGCCCACCCACAGGCCCAACGACCGGAGCGAGGGCGGAACTGACGGGGGCGAGCGCCGAACCGAGCGGCCGCAAGACCGGTCCGGTCAGACCAACCACCGGCCCCAGGAGGCGGGCGCCGTTCACCAACCCGGCTCCGGGCTCAGCCCCCGGAGGGGAGCGTAGCGCACCGGCGGGTGAGGTTCCCGCGGCCGTCCACAGGCCCACAGAGGCCCTTGACGACCGGGCTCAGGGGCCCGGTGGCGACCTCGCCGGGGCGCGGCCCGGCGGACCGGGGAGGTGACCGCCGGGGCGCCCCGCTTGACGGTCGAAGCGGCCGCAGGACGGGGCACCCTGGTGACTGCGGGACCGGCAGCGCCAGTGACCGCGGGACCGGCCGCGCGGGTGGCGGGCCCCACATCGACCTCCAGTAAAGGTTGCAGCCACTCTCCGGAAAGCGGAACCAGCGAGCGTCGATCACTGGTTGCATCGGCCGGACCGCCGGATTCCTGTAGGCCCGCCTTTCAGGTTGCTTTGGGTGGTTTGTCCCCAGGTGAGGTGGTCGGCGTGACGTCAGGCTTGGCATGATGCGAGCATGCGCACATGGGGCAGGCGGCGGTGAGCGAGTCCAGGAGCGAGTCCAGCGAGGCGCTGGTCTCGGTCGTGGTGCCGGCCAACAACGAGGTCGCCACCGTTCCGGCGCTGGTCGAGAAGACGGCCAAGGTCTTCGCCGACCTGGGCCGGCCGTGGGAGCTGGTCTACGTCGACGACGGCTCCACCGACGCCACCGCCGCCGCCGTCGAGGCCGAGGCCGCCCGCGAGCCGAGGGTCCGCCTGGTCCGGCAGCGGCGCCGACTCGGGCTCACCGAGGCCCTCAACCGCGGCTTCCGCGAGGCGCGGGGCGACATCATCGTGTTCCTCCCCGCCGACCTCGAGTCCGACCCGGAAGTCGACATCCCCCTGCTCCTCGGCAAGCTCGACCAGGGCTACGACGTCGTCGCCGGCTGGCGTCAGGGCCGCCGTGACAGCAAGCGGGTTGCCAGCAGGATCGCCAATGTCGCCTGCCGGCTCCTGTTCGGCCTCGAGGTGCACGACCTCAACTGGATCAAGGCGTTCCGCCGCGAGGTCACCGACGGCCTGCACCTGCGCTCCCAGTGGCACCGCTACATCCTGGTCATGGCCCACCACGAGGGGTACCGGATCGGCGAGGTCAAGGTGCCCTACCGGCCCCGCGAGGCCGGGCGGTCCAAGTTCGGCCTGGGGCGCCTGCCGGTCTCGGCCATCGACGTCGTGACCCTCAAGTTCCTGTTGACCTTTCAGCGCAAGCCCATCATCTTCTTCGGCGGCCTCGGGTCGGTCCTGATCGGCGCCGGCCTGCTCGTCTGGGCGTACCTGGGCTGGCTGTTCCTGGCCACCCACACCCAGCGCCGGCCGCTCATGCTGGCCGCCGGCATCGCCATCGTCTCCGGCCTGCTGATCGTGCTCGTCGGCTTCCTGGGCGAGCTGGTGGTCAACGTGTCCGAGCGGGTCGAGCGCCTGGAACGGCGGCTCCAGCGCGACCTCGACCCTGATCCTTGAGCGCCGGCCCTTGAGCGCCACCGAGGCACCTCCCTCCGGCTCCTCGGCAGCCAGCCCAATCCCGGCCGCGCCGGACCACGGGCCTCCCCGCGGCCGGGCCCTGACCTGGGTCGCCGTTTCCCTGGCCAGCCTCGCCGCGTTCGTCGTCCTGACCTGGCCGCTGGCCCTCCACCCGGACCATCTCTGGACGATGGCCGGCAACCGGGGCGTGGCCGCCGAGCCGAACTTCGTCAACCGTCTGGGGGGCATGCACAGCGGCGACCACCTCCAGAACGTCTTCATCCAGTCGGTGGTCGTCGACAACGCCCGCGCCCTGCGCAGCCCGTACCTGGACCTGCGCGAGGGGGCGGCCGGGCCCGCCCCGCTGAAGACCACCTCGCTGGACGTGCCCTGGACGGTCCTGCTGGCCGTGGCCTGGCCGCTGATCGGCCTGGTGCCGGCCTACAACCTGGGCCTCGCCCTCGCCTCGGTGGTCACCGGGGTGGCCGCGTTCGCCTGGCTGCGTCGCCACGCCAGCTGGCCGCTGCTGGCCGCGGCCGGCGCCCTGGTCTATGCCTGCATCCCGCACCGGATGTTCCAGTTGACCAGCCACTTCAACGCGGTCATGTGGTGGGCGTTCCCGGCGGCGCTGCTGGCCTTCGAGACGATGGTGGAGCGGCGCCGTGCCGGGCGGCCCTGGGGCTGGCCGGCGGCCGGGCTGGCCGCGGTCGTCCTGACCGTGGCCGCCAGCGGCGAGTTCCACCTCATCCTCTATATGACCGGGCTGCTCGGGTACCTGGTGGTGTGGACGCTGGTGGCCGGGCTGGCCGGGCGGGGCCGCCGGGTGCCCTGGGGGCCGCTGGCCGCGGTCGTGGTGGTGGTCGGGGTGGCCTGCGCCTATGTGCTGATGGTGTTCCAGGCCGTGTTCAAGGGGTCGGTGGCCGGCGAGAACGGGAGCTGGCAGCAGGTCGTGCTCTACTCCCCCGCCTCGGTGTGGGCGATGGTCCACAAGGCCTTCGGCACCCAGGGTGAAGGGCTGATCTACGTCGGCTGGCCGCTGCTCGTGCTGGCCGGGCTCGGCCTGGTCGCGGCGGTGGTCAGGCGGCGGGCCGTGCTGGCCTACGCCGTCCTGGCCGTGCCCCTGGTGATGCTCACCTACGGGGCGCGGACCCAGGTCGCCGGGGTCCGGGTGTACCGGTACCTGTTCGACCACCTGCCGTTCCTGTCCCTGCAGCGGGTCCCGGAGCGGCTGATGGTCGTGACGGCCCTGGTCCTGGTCCTGCTGGCGGTGACCGCCCTGGATGTGGCCGGCGAGCTGCTGGCCAGGCGCCGCCGGGCCCTGGTGGCCGCGGCGGTCGTGCTGTCCCTGGCCACCGTGGCCCTGCTGGGCGACTACCGGGTGTCCAGGAACCGGCTGGAGCCGGACAGGGCCGACAACAAGGTGGTGGTCGCCCTGCGGTCGGCCGGCGACCGTGCCGGGCCGATCCTGGGCGTGCCGATCATGGCCCAGGCGGTGACCTGGAACTCGGCCACCACCTATCTCAGTGCGCAGAGCCGGCGGCGGACGCTGAACGCCTACAACCAGACCCCGGCCCCCTGGCAGGCCGAGCGGGTGGCCCGCCTCGACCCCCTCAACCGCGGCCAGGCCGCCCCGGCCGCCCTCGAGGTCCTCCGCCAGACCGGGACCCGGCAGGTGGTGGTGATCGACGAGCCGCGGGTGTTCGCCCCCGGCGAGTGGCAGGCCACGGTCGACGCCCTGGTCGCCAGCGGCCACTTCCGCCTGGTCACCCACGACGGGCCGCTGGCCCTGCTCGAGCTGACCGGCTGACCCGGGCACGCTGGCACCTCACCCAGCGGTGGGCGGGGCCCCAAACCGGGAGGGTAGCCGATCGCAGGGTGGGGCGGAGCTGGTTGTCCACACCCCAACCGAGGTCGTCGTTGCCCCAACCGGGGTCGTCGTTCAGAGGTCGCGGCGGCGGAAGGCGGCCACGGCCAGGGTCAGGCAGGCCACCGGGTAGACCAGGGCCCAGACGAGCATGGCCGGGGCGATCGGGGCGGTCGAGGCGAACGGCAGCCCCACGTCCTCGCCATTCGTGAACGAGCTGGCGACCAGGAAGCTGGGCGGCAGCACGTGGAAGGAGGCTCCCCGCCAGACGGCGTCGGCCGGCAGCAGCAGGCTGACGGCCGTGCCCAGGTTGGCCATGAGCTCGTTGCCGGGTGGGATCGTGCCGATGAACCCGATGATCCCTCCGAGCCAGGCCAGCCCGAACAGGGCCAGCATCACCACCCCGTTGGCCAGGGTCGGCAGCACCGTGCTGCCCAGCAGGCTCACCGCGAGCAGGATGAACACCTGCAGGATCATCAGCCCCATGACCCGGCTGACGTCGCCCGGCTGGTAGCCGGCCACGATCCGGGCGGTGACCAGCAGCGAGCCGCTCATCACCAGGACATAGGCGGTGAGCAGCCCGGCCAGGGCGAGGAAGCGGCCCATGAGGTACTCGAGGCGGCTGAGGGGGCGGGCCAGGACGGCGTGGAGGGCCCCCGAGTCGATCTCGGGCGACACCGAGGCGACGCCCAGGAACAGCCCGAGCAACGCGGCCAGGAACTGGACGCCGTAGAGCCCCAGGACGACCAGGATGGTCGAGATGGCCAGCAGCTCCTCACGCACGTCCACCCCGCCGGGCGGGGCGATCCCCTGGGCCTGGACGGAGAGCAGGCTCCGCTCCTGGGCGTGGTAGAGCAGGGCGAACCCGACCGCGAACAGGGCGACGAAGGCGACGCTGAGGATCACCCCGGCCAGCAGTAGCCGACGGCGACGGGCCTCCAGCACCGTCCAGCGGGCAACGACCAGCACATTCACCCCTCGCGCACCTCCCCCACCAGGTCGACGAAGACGTCCTCCAGCGACCGCTGCACCGGCACCAGCCCGTACAGCCGGTAGCCGGAGGAGACCAGCAGCCGGGCCAGATCGGGGGCGACGTCGAGGGTGTCGACGGCCAGCGTGACGGCCGTGCCCTCGACCCGGGCGACCTGGCCGTGCCGGCTCAGCAGGGCGAGCACCTCGCGGTCGACCCGGTCCAGGAGCACCCGGAGCTGGGTCACCGCCCCGGCCAGGTCGTCCAGGGGCCCGCTGGCCACCACCCGGCCCTGGCTGACGATCGCCACCCGGTGGCAGACCGCCTCGACCTCGGTGAGCAGGTGGGAGTTGAGGAACACGGTGACCCCGCCGGCGGCCAGCTCCCTGACCAGCTCGCGCACCTCGCGCCGGCCGACCGGGTCCAGGGCCGAGGTCGGCTCGTCGAGCAGCACCAGGTCGGGGCGGTGCAGCAGGGCCAGGGCGAGGCCGAGGCGCTGGGTCATGCCCTTGGAGTAGCGGCGCACCCGCTCGCCGCCCCGCCCGGCCAGGCCGACCCGCTCCAGCAGCTCGGGGATGCGCTCGGCCCGCTCCCGGGTGCCGAGGCCGGCCAGGCGGCCGTGGAAGTCGAGCAGCTCGGTCCCGGTGGCCCACTCCTGGAAGCGGAAGTGCTCGGGCAGGTAGCCGATCCGGCGGCGGGCGGCCGGCTCGGCTGGCGGGCGACCGAAGACCAGGGCCTCCCCGCCGGTGGGCCGGACCAGCCCGAGCAGGATCTTCATGGCGGTGGTCTTGCCGGCCCCGTTGGGCCCGAGGAACCCGAAGACCTCGCCGGGCGGGACGGTCAGCGTCAGGTCGTGGAGGGCGACCCGGGACCCGTAGGCCTTGTGGAGGCCGGACGTGGCGATCGCCGGGACCGGAGGCTCGGTCCCGGCGGTCGCCTTCTCCTGCTCAGCCGAGGCTGTCCGCGACATCGCGTGCCTCGTCGGTGCCAAGCACGCCGGCCACGCCCCAGATGTGCCCGTCGCGCTGCCAGAGCAGGGCGTGGAGACGGCCGGTCTGGTCGGCGAAGCTGAGCGCCTCGGCGCCGTTGACGGTGGTCGGCCGCGACCGCACCTGGTCGGTCGGCACCGGGATGGGCAGGGTGGTGCGCCAGTCGCCGATGGAGCGGAGCTCGGCCACGGTCTCGGCCGGCAGGCCGGGCAGGCCGAGCACGACCTCGCGGAGCTCCTCCAGGCTGGCCCCGCCCTCGGTGTCCACGCCGAGCATCCCGGCCTTGCCGACCAGCACGGCCGGCCCGCCGTCGCGGCCCGAGAACTGCTGGACCACCACCGCCGGGACGCGGACGACCAGCTGGGTGCCGTCGAAGCGCTCGGGTAGCTGGACATCCGGGCGGCCGTGGCGGCGCAGGTAGGCGAGGGCCTGGTCACGGTCGAAGGTGATGCGGGCCTCCTGGGCGCGGCTGACCAGGATCCGCTGGGGCGTCCGGTCGACGCCGGCCGGCAGCACCGACGGGTTCACCGCCGGCACCGCGAACCCGGCCATGCGGCCCGCCTGGGCCAGGTCGGCGACGGCCTCGGGCGAGCCGAAGCCGGCCACCTGGTGCGGGTCGCCGGTGAACACGCCGGAGTCCACCAGCCCGGCGAGGACGTCGCCGATCTGGTTGGTCTGGCCGGCGTCCAGGGGGACGGCCTGGAGCCGCTGGCTGCGGAACTGGCCGAGGAACCCGGCGGCGGCGGCGCGGCCGGTGGGCGTGGCCACCAGCCCGGTCAGGAGCAGGGCGGCGACCAACGCGGCCGCGACAGCGCGGGTCCTGGTGGTCAGCCAGTCCCCCCGGCGGCGCCGGGCCAGCGGGATCGGCGTGGGGGC
>JBJMHP010000173.1:0-4787 GCA_045807325.1 Actinomycetes bacterium
ATCCGATCGTCGCCCACCACGCCGGCGAGCAGGCACTGGCCCCGCTACTCCTGCTCGCCAGCGGCGGGATCCCGCTGCTCAGGGCCATGACCCGAGAGCGGCTGGCCACCGTCAGGCAGTGGCTGTCCAGGAGCCGGGACCGCGGAGCAAGCTGAGCCATGCGCGCACGTGAACCGGACGCCGACGGGTTCGTCGACCGCGGCCCGGTCAGGCTCCACTGGGAGTCGGACCGGCCGCCCGACGCCGAGCCCTACGGCAGCGAGGAGCAGGCGCGGGCGGCGAGCGCGGTGCTGGACGCCACCGGCACCGACCGGGCGGTGCTGGTCTCGCTCTCGATGGGCGCCCTGTGGGCCCTCTGGCTGATGGCCAACCAGCCGCAACGGGTCCTCGGCAGCGTGTTCATCGGCCCCTCGGTCCCCCTGGGGCCGGGGTACGAGGACCGCGAGCAGCCCTTCGAGGAGCCCTACACCTCCACCGAGGGCTGGGCCAAGTACAAACCGCCACTACTGGCTGGACCACTACCAGGACTTCCTCGAGTTCTTCTTCTCCAAGTGCTTCACCGAGCCCCACTCGACCAAGCCGGTCGAGGACAGCGTCGGCTGGGGCCTGGAGACCTCCCCGGAGGTCCTGATCGCCGAGTCCCACCCTCCCTGGCCCGACGAGGCGACCGTGTGCGGCTGGTGCGCCGCCAGCCGCTGCCCGGTGGTGGTCATCCACGGCGACGACGACCAGATCAGCCCGGTGGGTCGCGGCCGGGCGCTGGCCGAGGCCACCGGCGGCGCCCTGGTCGTCCTGGAGGGCGCCGGCCACATCCCCCTGGCCCGCGACCCGGTCAAGGTCAACCTGCTCATCCGCGAGTTCGTCGAGTCGCTGGCCGGGAGGACCCCATGACGGCAACGCAGGCAGCCACCGAGCGTTCGAGGCCGGCCGAGCAGACCCGGGCCCGCCTTCCCGACGGCGAGGGGCACGTCGAACGCGACGGCGTGCGGGTGTGCTGGGAGCGGCACGGCGACGGGGAGCCGACCCTGCTGCTGCTGCCGGCGTGGTCGCTCATCCACTCGCGGCAGTGGAAGGCGCAGGTCCCATACCTGGCCCGCCACTACCGGGTGGTCACCTACGATCCCCGCGGCAACGGGCGCTCGGACCGGCCGGCCACGGCCGAGGCCTACGACGACGAGCAGTTCGTGGCCGACGCCGTGGCCGTGCTGGAGGCCACCGGCACCGAGCGGGCGGTCCTGGTCGCGCTGTCGCGGGGCGGCCGCTGGGCGGCGGAGCTGGCCGCGGCCCGGCCCGAATTGGTCCTGGGCGCGGTGCTGATCGACCCGGCCTTCCCCTACCTGGCCCCGATCCCGCGCCGGCAGGCCTTCTCGTTCGACGAGGAGCTCGACACCACCGAGGGCTGGGCCAAGTACAACCGCCACTACTGGCTGCGCGAGTACCGGGACTTCCTGGAGTTCTTCGCCTCCGAGGCCTTCTCCGAGACCCACTCCACCAAGCCGATCGAGGACATGGTGGGCTGGGGGCTGGAGACGAGCCCCGAGACCCTGGTCCTGACGCAGCTGGGAGCCCAGCCGGCCAGCCGCGCGGAGGTGGAGGCCATCCTGCGCCGGATCCGCTGCCCGGTGCTGGTCGTCCACGGGTCCGACGACCGGGTGCGGCCCCATGCCGTGGGGGCGGCCGTGGCCGAGCTGACCAGCGGCCGGCTGGTCACCGTCGAGGGTGGCGGCCACTGCCCCCAGGCCCGCCACCCGGTCCTCGTCAACCTGCTGATCCGCGAGTTCGTCGAGACGCTTGGAGGGATGGCGAGATGACCGCGGTACTGACGACCGGCCGGGAGCAGACCCGGGCCAGGCACCCCGACCAGCAGGGCCATGTCGAGCGGGACGGCGTGCGGGTGTTCTGGGAGCGCTACGGCGACGGGCAGCCGGCCATCCTGCTCCCGCCGACCTGGGAGATCGTCAACTCCCGGTTCTGGAAGGGCCAGATCCCCTACCTGGCCCGCCACGCCCGGGTGGTCACCTTCGACCCCCGCGGCAACGGCCGCTCGGACCGGCCCGGCGACTACCAGGCCTACGAGCGGCGCCAGTTCGCCGCCGACGCCCTGGCCGTGCTGGACGCGGCCGGGGTCGACCGGGCGGTGGTGGTCAGCTGGTGCGACATGGGCGAGGCGCTGATCCTGGCCGCCGAACACCCCGAGCGGGTGGCCGGGCTGATGCTGATCGCCCCGGCGCTGCCGGTGCGGCAGCCGGAGGTGCCGCCCTACCCGTTCGACCAGGTGCTCGACACCGACGAGGGCTGGGCCAAGGAGAACCGCCACTACTGGCTGCGCGACTGGCGCGGCTACCTGGAGTGGTTCTTCTCCCGCTGCTTCACCGAGCCGCACTCGACCAAGCAGATCGAGGACTGCGTCGGCTGGGGTCTGGACACCGACGCCGAGACCATCCTGGCCGGCTTCCGCGGCTGGGCCGGCAAGGAGCTTGACCCGGAGACGGTGGTCGAGCTGTGCGGCCGGGTGCGCTGCCCCGCCCTGGTCATCCAGGGCACCGAGGACGAACTCGTCGACCCGGAATGGGGGGTCGCACTGGCGGAGCAACTCGGCTCTCCGCTGGTCATGCTTGAGGGCACTGGGCACGGCCCCCACGCCCGCGACCCGGTCAAGGTCAACACCATGGTGGCCTCCTTCGCCGGGGTCGGGCCGGCCCCGACCCCGCGCACCTGGACCCGGTCGCTGCGCCGGCCCAGGCGAGCCCTGTACCTGTCCTCGCCCATCGGGCTGGGCCACGCCCGCCGCGACCTGGCCATCGCCCGGGAGCTGCGGGCGCTGGTCCCGGGCCTGGAGGTCGACTGGCTGGCCCAGGACCCGGTCACCCGGGTGCTCGAGGCCGAGGGCGAGCGGATCCACCCGGCCAGCGCCTGGCTGGCCAACGAGTCGACCCACATCGAGCGGGAGTCGGCCGAGCACGACCTGCACGCCTTCCAGGCGATCAGGCGGATGGACGAGATCCTGATCGCCAACTTCATGGTCTTCCACGACGTCGTCCGCGAGCAGCCGTACGACCTGTGGGTCGGGGACGAGGCCTGGGAGCTGGACTACTACCTGCACGAGAACCCCGAGGAGAAGCGGGCGCCCTACGTCTGGCTGACCGACTTCGTGGGCTGGCTGCCCATGCCCGACGGCGGCGAGCGCGAGGCCTTCCTGACCGCCGACTACAACGCCGAGATGATCGAGCACATCGCCCGCTTCCCGCGGCTCCGCGACCGGGCCGTGTTCGTCGGCAACCCCGACGACATCGTCCCCGACCGGTTCGGGCCCGGGCTGCCGCCGATCCGCGACTGGGTCGAGGACCACTACGACTTCGCCGGCTACGTCACCGGGTTCGACCCGGCCGGCCTGGGCGACCGCGACGAGCTGCGCCGCCGCCTCGGCTACCGGCCCGACGAGCGGGTCTGCATCGTCACCGTCGGCGGCTCGGGGGTCGGCGGCCACCTGCTGCGACGCCTGATCGCCGCCTATCCCGAGGCCAGGCGGCGGGTGCCGGGCCTGCGCATGGTGGTGGTGGCCGGGCCGCGGATCGACCCGGCGTCGCTCCCGGCCCACGACGGCCTCGAGGTCCACCCCTACGTCCACAACCTGTACCAGCACCTGGCCGCCTCCGACCTGGCCGTGGTCCAGGGCGGCCTCACCACCTGCATGGAGCTGACCGCGGCCGGCCGGCCGTTCCTCTACTTCCCCCTGGCCCACCACTTCGAGCAGAACTTCCACGTCCACCACCGCCTTCGCCAGTACAACGCGGGCCGGCGGATGGAGTTCGCCACCGCCACCCCGGAGGTGATCGCCGCCGCCATCGCCGCCGAGATCGGCCGCCCGGTCGACTACCGCCCGGTGGAGACCGACGGCGCCGCCCGCGCCGCCCGCCTGCTCGCCGAGCTGCTCTGAGCGAGGGCCGGCCGCCGTACGATTCCCTACCGGCGGTCAGGCACCCTGCCCGCGACGGGCGGACCCAACCCTGGCGAGGAGCCGATGCGCCTGCACCCGCGGACCAGGACCGTGCTGGCCTGGCTGCTGTGGCTGGCCACCATGGCCTGCTGCGCGGCCGGGCTGGTGGTGACCCTGTTCGTGACCCGGCCGCTCACCGCTGGCGTGCTCCTCTCGGGGGCCGCGTTCGCGCTGGCCTTCCCGCTCGGCTACGCCACCATCGGGCTGGTCATGACCCTGCGGCGGCCGGCCAACCCGATCGGCTGGCTGTTCGCCGCCTCCGGGCTGGTCTGGTCGGTGACCGTCCCCTTTGATCCCTGGGTCGACCAGCTGATCCTCACCGGCCACCCGCTGCCCCTGCCGGCCCTGCTGGTGCCCGACGGGCGGCTGCGCTCGCGCCGCTGGCGGCCGGTGGTGGCCGCCGCCGTGGCCGGCCCGGTCCTCGGGCTGCTGGGGAGCATCTTCATGCCGGGAAAGCTGGAGGAGAGCGCCATCCCCATCGACAACCCCTTCGGGAGGACCGGGATGGCCGGCACGGTGGCGGCGGTGGTCGCCTTCACCGGCCTGGGGCTGTGGTTCATCAGCATGCTGGCCGCCGTGCTCTCACTGGTCCTGCGCTTTCCGGGCCTCCCGCGGGACCGAGCGCCAGCAGCTGCGCTGGGTCGTTGCGGGGGCCACCGGCGCGGTGGCCGGGCCGGTGGTGGGGATCGCCGGCGTGGTGGTGACCTACTTCGCGGTCATCTGCCTGCCCCTCGGGGTGGCCGTGGCCGTGCTGCGCTACCGGCTGTGGGACCTGGACCGCCTGGTCAGC
>JBJMHP010000174.1:0-23296 GCA_045807325.1 Actinomycetes bacterium
CTCCAGGAGCGCACCCACCTCACCCAGGGGCGCCACCTGCCGCCGGTACGGCTTGCCGTTCACGGTCGCCGATCCGCGGGTCGGCGCGTCCAACCCCAGGATCAGCCGCATGGTGGTCGACTTCCCGGCGCCGTTCGGGCCCAGGAACCCGGTGACCCTGCCCGGCTGCACCACAAAGCTCAGGTCCTCGACCGCGACCTTGTCCCCATAGCGTTTGGTCAACCCCTGCACCTGGATCATGTCACCCACCTCTCACACGCCTCAGATGGCCGCCTGGATCGCCCCGCACGACGCCAGGCCTGGAGCACTCAGGGGCACGCTACGGCCCCGGGACAGGCCGGGCATCGGACGATGCGCCGAGATCCGGTCGCGGAAGCGTCCGATGTTTCCCCCAGAGACCTCTCAGCAGACCCGGTCGTGCTACCTCCCCGATCCGGTCGGGCCGCCACGCCAGGTGGGCATGGGTCGGTCGCCGATGGCGACCTCCAGGGCGGCCCGGGCCAGCAGGCGGGTCGAGTCCAGGGTGGGGAGCGGCGAGACCTCGGGCGTCACCAGCAGTGGGATCTCGGTGCAGACCAGCGCGACCGCGTCACAGCCGCGGGACGCGAGCCGCTCGATGACGCGCACGTACTCCCGGCGCGAGCCCTCGGAGAACACGCCGTTCACCAGCTCGTCGAAGATGACCTGGTTGATGCGCTGGCGGTCGTCCGCGTCCGGGACCTCGGCGGCGATCCCGCGGGCGGCGAAGGCTCGGGGATACACCGGGCCGTCCATCAGGTACCTGGTGCCGAGCACGCCGACCCGTCGGCTGCCGGCGGCGGCGGCCCGGTCGGCGACCACCTCGGCGATGTGCAGGCCCGGAACGGCGAGGTCGGGCCCCGGTTCCTCCAGGGCCATGTGGGCGGTGTTGTCCGGGCAGACGAAGAAGTCCGCCCCCGCGGCGGCGAGCCGCTCCACGCTCACCGCCAGCGTGGCCCGGATCGAGCGATGGTCGCCGCCGTCCCAGGCCGGCATGCTGCGGGCCAGGGCGATGCAGTCCAGCGTCACGTCCGGGTGCTCATGCGGCCCGAGCCGGGCGAAGCCCTCCTGGCAGAACGCGCGGAAGCACAGCGCCGCCCCTTCCGCGCTGTGGGCCAGGATGCCAAGGTGCCGCATGGTTCCCTCCGGGTCGGGTCGATGCCGTGGGGTCAGGTCCGCTTCACCGGTCGCGGTTGCGCGCCGTTCGTGTCCTCAGCTGGTGGCAACGGCGTAGATCACCTCCGGCCGCCAATGCAACCCCCGTCGGCCTCGCCGCGGCACGCCTCAATCGCGGCGGACGCCGCCGCCCGGTCGGCGGCCAGGGCTCGCCGGCCCATCCGCTCCAGGCGGTAGCCAGCCCGCTGTGCCAGCCGGAGCGATGGCGTGTTGTCGGGGTTGATCTCCAGCCACAGGCGGGTGAGGCCGGCGGTGGTGTGCGCCCAGGCCGTCAGCGTCCGGATGCTGCGCAGGGCGATCCCGCTCAGCCGGCCTGTCCTTCCCCGCCGGTGACGCCGCCCATGCCGGCGGGCAGGCGGGTCTTGAAGTCGATGACCCCGACCCAGGTCGGGCGCACGGCGATGCGGGCCATCCTGGTGCCGGGCTGGTCCACCTGGGCCAGGTAGGTGGCGGCGGCCTCCTTGCCCATGTAGCGGTGGGCGGCCAGCGCGTACTCCTCCGGCACCCCGTCCACCTCGGCCACCGAGGCGCGGCCCCGCAGCAGGAGCACCTCGGGCGGGAACCCTTCGGTGTCGATGGTGATGGCCACCGCCGGGTTGGCGCGGAGCGCCTCGACCCGGGCGGCGGCCTTGCGCACGTGCGGCGCCGACAGGAACGTCGGCATGACCAGCTCCGTCCCCGTCCAATGGAACCAGGTGGGCAGCACCCGTGGCGTGCCGTCGGTCCAGACGAAGGCGAACCGGGCCGGCACAGTCGAGACCAGCAGCCGCCTGGCGAGGTCGCTCTCCAGCAGCCCCAGGTCACCCTGGCGCAGGTCCATCTTCCCGCCAGAGCTGGGTGCCTGCTCGCTCATGGGCCAGTTCCCGTAGTGGTGGTCATGTCGCTCCTCGGGCCGCGGGCTGGGTGGGACGCTCCCATGCATGGTGGCACTCCGTTGGGCCAGTTGGCCGGCGGCGTCCCGCGCCCGCAGTTGACCCCTCACCCCTGACGTCCTAACGTATCAATACGTTGATGCAAAGGAGGCCGGCCCGATGTCGCAGGAGCTGTGGTGGGCGTTTGCCGTCTGGGGGGCGGCGTGCCTGTGGCTGGCCGTGGCCGCCATCCTGGCCGCGCGCCGGCCGCTCAACCCCCGGGCCGTCGACGCCTGGGCGTCCGGTCATGGCCTCACCGTCCTGCCGGCCGGGCGGCGGGAACCGGCCGAGCGGTACCTGCGCCGCAGCCGCCTGTTCCGCACGGTCGGCGGGGCGGTCCCGTTCGTGACCGGCACCGTCCCCTACGCGCTCTGGGCCGCCACCAGGGGGCTGCCGGCGCCCTGGCCGCTGGGGCTGTTCGGGGTCCGGTCCTGGCTAGCCGGGTACTTGGCCGGCGTCCTGGTGGCCGAGTGGAGCTGGGCCCGACCGCACGGCGGGCTGGTCCGGTCGGCGGCGCTGGTGCCGCGCCGCCTCGTCGGGTACCTGGCCGCCGGGGTCGTGGTCGGCCAGCGGCTGGCCGCGCTGGCCGTGGTCGCGCTGGTACCGGTGATCGCCTGGGGGCCGGTGGCGCCGGCCCCGGTCCGGGAGCTGGTGCTCCGGGGGCGCGGTGGCGCACTGGCCACGGCGGCCGTCGCAGTCGGGGTCACGGTGGCGGTCGAGCTGCTCCTGCGGCGAATGGTGCGCCGCCCGCAGCCTGTCGGCGACCCCATGGCCCTGGCGGTCGACAACGCCCTGCGGTCGACCTCGGTCCACGCCGCCGCCGGCGCCGGACTGGCCATCGTTCTCCTCAGCCTGTCGCTGCAGGTCACCAACGTCGCCACCAACCTCGCGTCGGGCCCGGCGAGGACAGCCACCGTCGGGCTGGCCTGGGGCTGCGCCCTGGCCGCCCTGGCCGCGTGGGTCCTGGTCGGCCATCCCCATCGCGCGGCCACGCCGGCCTTGGTGAGGCGGGCCAGGGCATGATCCTGCACGTCAGGACCGACTCGCCGGTCCCACCCTACGAGCAGCTCCGGGCCCAGATCGCGACCATGGTGGCCAGCGGCGTCCTCGCCCCCGGGGCCCGGCTCCCCACCATCCGCCAGCTGGCCAGCGACCTCGGCCTGGCCGGCGGCACCGTGACCAGAGCCTACCGGGAGCTGGAGCGCGACGGGGTCGTCACCGGCCGCGGCCGCCACGGTACCTACGTCCGCGAGCGGCCAGCCGCCGCCCAGACGCCCGACCCCGGCCACCGCCTTGAGGAGGCCGCCCGCTGGTTCGCCGTCCAGGCCCGCCAGCTGGGAGCCGACCCCTCCACCGCCCTCGACCGCGCCCGCGAGGCCCTCGACGCCATACCCGGCTAGCGGCGTCAGCGAGCTCGGCTCCCAGGTTGGCTCGATCGCGCTGCCGCTGGACGGGCTGCTCGGCGGCGTGGCCGGCGAACGCCTGGGCGTCCACCTGTGGCTAGGCGGGATCGGCCTGCCCCCGGCCCGATCCCCTGTTGCTGTCATCCCTCTGTGCGCCGGTACCGCCCGGGCCTCCGACGAGAGGATGACCGCGGCGTCAGCCTCACCGGGCCGGCCGGTCGGGATCGGAAGGCGGTCGCAGGCGGATGCGCTGCTCGGTGGTGGCCTCCACGCGGTCGCGGCTGTAGTTCAGGGGGAACGCCTCGCCGCGGCTCCAG
Source organism: Actinomycetes bacterium (assembly GCA_045807325.1). Lineage (GTDB taxonomy): Bacteria > Actinomycetota > CALGFH01 > CALGFH01 > CALGFH01 > CALGFH01. Next base: position 3,826 of record JBJMHP010000174.1, read on the forward strand.
GGGGCGAACAGGTCGGCGTAGTGGGGGCTGTCGGGGTCGCCCGACTGGCCGGGGCTGTTCATGACCAGGGAGCCGTCCCAGTCGCCGACGTCGACGACGATGCGGAAGGTGGCCCCCCCGGTCTGGACGAAGGTGTCGGCCAGGTAGGCGGTGTTGCCGACGGTGTCGCCGCTGCCGCCGCGTGGCGCCGGGCCGACGGCCAGCCGGGCCCGGGTCTCCTCGTCCAGCAGGGGCGACAGCGGGTGCGCGAGGCGGGCGACGTGCAGGCGCCCCCAGGCCCACCGGTCGCGGTCCTAAGTGGACGTGCCGTCCAGTTGTATCTAGGATCCTGGCATGGCAGCCCAGCTCCCCGACCCCCGGGAGCGGGCCGACGCGGCCCGCAACCGCCGGCGCGTCCTGGCCGCGGCCGAGGAGCTGTTCGCCGCCCGCGGCGCCCGCACGGTGACGATGGAGGACATCGCCCGGGCCGCCGGCGTCGGCAAGGGGACCCTCTACCGGCGGTTCCCGGACCGGGCGTCCATCGCCGTCGCCCTGCTCGACGAGCACGAGCAGGCCCTCCAGGAGCAGTTGCTGCGCGGGCCGCCCCCGCTGGGCCCGGGCGCCCCACCGGCCGAGCGGCTGGCCGCCTTCTACGCCGCCATGGTCGAGCTGCTCGAACGCCACCTGCACCTGGCCCTGGGCGCCGAGACCGGCTCCCGGCGGTTCGCCACCGGGGCCTACGGGTTCTGGCACGCCCACGTCCGCGCCCTGGTCGTCGACGCGGGCGGCGAGCCGGTCGCCGGTCAGGGCCGCCTCGACGCCCTGGTCGACGCGCTGCTCGCCCCGCTCACCCCGGAGCTGCACCAGCACCAGCGGGACCGGGGCCGGTCGGCCGCCGACGTCACCGCCGCCCTCACCCACCTGGCCCGGGCGGCCCTCGGCCGGCCTGACGGCGACCGCGGGACTGCGTAGCCCGGCGTTGCCGTGCAACCATCCACGGGCAGGTCCTGGACACTCCCTCCACCCAACCCGTCAGGAAGGACGCCATGCAGGCGCTGGCCAGCCTCGCCATCGTCGGGGCCGGGCCCAAGGGGCTGGCCATCGCGGCCAAGCGGGTCGCCCTGGCCCGGACCGGCCGGGAGGTGCCCGACCTCGTGCTCATCGACCGGGCCGGCGTGGCCACCAACTGGTCCGGGACCTCCGGCTACACCGACGGCCGCCAGCCGCTCAGCACGCCGCCCGAGAAGGACGTCGGCGTTCCGTACGCGCCCAGCTGGGGCCCGGCCTCCGGGCAGGTCAGCGACGAGGTGCGCCGCTGGTCCTGGCAGCGCTACCTGATCGGCCAGGGCGGCCTGGCCGACTGGGTCGACCGCGGCCAGCCCCGCCCCGACCATCGTGCCTGGCACCGGTACCTGCGCTGGGTGGCCGAGCGCTCGGGGTGGAGCCGGTCCTGGCCGAGGTCGTCGGCATCGACCTGGCCGACGGCCGCTGGCGGCTGTCGACCCGGCGCACGTCCACCGGTGAGCCGCTGGCGCTCGACGGCGACGGGCTGGTCCTGACCGGACCGGGGGCGCCGCTGCGGCTGCCGGGCCAGCCCGACCACCATCCCCGCATCCTGGACGGCCGCAGCTTCTGGACGGCCGGGGCGGCGCTCTCCTCGGGCGGGGCGGTCGAGGTGTGCGTGGTCGGCAGCGGCGAGACCGCCGGCTCGATCACCAGCGCCCTGGTCGGCCTGCTCCCAGAGGGATCGGTCATCGAGCTGGTCTCCGACCACGGGGTGCTCTACACCCGCGGGGAGAGCCTCACCGAGAACGCATGTACTCCGACCCCGACGCCGCCGGCTGGCGGCAGCTGGCCGAGCGGCACCGCCGCGAGTTCCTCAAGCGCACCGACCGGGGCGTGTTCTCGGTCCAGGTCCAGGAGCTGCTCGACCGGGCCGGGCTGGTCCGCACCCTGGCCGGGCGGGTCACCCACCTGGAGCCGGTCGAGGCCAAGATCGTCGTGGAGGTCGACTACGACCAGCGCCGGGAACGGCTGGCCTTCGACTGGGTGGTGGTGGCGGTCGGCTTCGACCCGCTGTGGTTCGTGTCCTTGCTCGGCCGCGGCGGCCACGACGCCCTGGCCGAGGCCGTCGGCGAGGCCCCCGGCCGGCCGCCGACCCGCGCGGCCCTGGAACGGGTCATCGGCCACGACCTGGCCGTCCCGGGCCTGCGGCCCTGGCTGCATCTGCCGATCCTGGCCGGGCTCGCCCAGGGCCCGGGATTCCCCAACCTCTCCTGCCTCGGCCTCCTCGCCGACCGGGTCCTGCCCACAACCAGGTCATCGACCCCGACGCGCCGTCGGCGGTCAGGTCGTCCACGACCACTACGGCGGGGCGTCTTCGTGGCCATCGCCACCACCGATCTGCTCTTCGCGCTGGACTCGATCCCGGCCGTGTTCGGGTGACCCAGGAGCCGTACGTGGTCTTCACCGCCAACGCCTTCGCCCGCGCCCGCCAACTGGTGTTGCCCTGCTGACCAGAGTGAAAGCCACCCGCCGGCCCTGCCCGGGCGGTAGCGGATTGCGCCGCCGTGGTAGCAATGGGCCCCACATCGACCTCACGGGAGTGATCGGCTGGACCGGATTCGATCCACGGTGGCGGGTGCCGGCGCCGTTGCCGTGGCGGCGGTGGCCGCCGTCGCGGTCCTGGTGCTCTGGCGCCGGGGTGGGGGCGGCTTCGACGTGGCCTGGCTGCCGAGCTGGAGCGCCCGGCTGGCGTTCCGGCTGGACGGGCTGGGGGCCCTGTACGGGTTGCTGGCCACCGGGATCGGGGTGGCCGTGTTCTCCTACGCCACCGCGTATGTGCCCCGCCACCTGGAACACGAGGACCGGCCGCAGGCCGGGGGCGTCCGCTTCCACGCCCTGATGGTGCTGTTCATGGCGGCCATGGTGGGCCTGGTCACCGCCCAGGACGCGCTGCTGCTGTTCGTCTTCTGGGACCTGACGGCGATCACCTCGTACCTCCTCATCGGGTTCGACCGCCAGCATCGGGAGGCGCGGCTGTCGGCGCTGATGGCCCTGCTGGTGACCGGGGTGACGGCGGTGCTGCTGCTGATCGGGATCCTGGTCCTGCGGGCCGAGTTCGGCACGACCTCGATCCCCGAGCTGCTGGAACGCGCCCGCGGCGGGGAGGTCGTCGCCCTGGCCGGGGCCCTGATCGCCGCCGGCGCGCTGGCCAAGAGCGCCCAGGCGCCGCTGCACTTCTGGCTGCCCCGGGCGATGGCCGCGCCCACACCGGTCTCGGCCTATCTGCACTCGGCGGCCATGGTCGCCGCCGGGGTGTTCGTGCTCAGCCGGTTCCATCCGCTGCTGGCGACCAGCCCGCTGCTGCTGGACGGCCTGCTGGTGGTCGGGCTGATCTCGATGGCCGTCGGGGGCCTGCTGGCCCTCGGCCAGAACCACCTCAAGCGGCTGCTCGCCTACTCGACCATCGCCCAGTACGGCTACGTGGTGACCATGCTCGGGGTCGGCGGGGCCGCCGGGGCGGCCGCCGCCTGCTTCTACGTGCTCGCCCACGCCCTGGCCAAGAGCGCGCTGTTCATGACCAGCGGGGCGGTCACCGAGGCCACCGGCGCCAAGGCCCTGTCCGAGGCCGGAGGGCTGGCCAGAGCCATGCCCGCCCTGGCCGTCGGGAGCGGGCTGGCCGCCGCCGGGCTGGCCGCGCTGCCCCTGACGATCGGCTTCTTCAAGGACGAGCTGTTCTTCAAGGCGGCCGCGGAACGGGGCCCCTGGCTGGCCGTCCTGGCCGTTGCCAGCGCCGCGGTCACCTTCGCCTACATCACCCGGTTCTGGACCGGGATCTTCCTTGGCCCACAGCGCCGGCCGGCCCGCGCCCTCCCCGGCCGGCTGGTGTGGCCGGTGGTCGTCCTGGGCGGCCTGGTGCTGGTCGGTGGGGTGCTGGTGGGGCCGTTCGCCGCCCTCAGCCAGGACGCCGCCCGGGTAACCGCCGCCGCCCCGGTCGCGGTCGCGGCCGCCTACCACCTGGACCTGCGGGCCGAGAACGTCATGGCCCTGGCCACCTACGCCGTCGGCCTGGCCCTGGTCACCGGCCGGCCGGCACTCGCCGGCGCCCTGGCCGGATGGGCCCGGCTGGGGCGGCGGGTCGGGCCCGAGCGCGCCTACGTGGCCGGCCTGGCCGCCCTCAACCGGCTGTCCAACGCCATCCACGACGTCGAGCTGCGTGACCTTCGCACCCGGGTGGTCGCGGTGCTGGTCCCGGCCGGGGTGCTGGTCGCCGCCGGGGTGGCGGTGACCCCCTTCGAGGGCGCCTACCTCGTCGGCTCGTTCTCCCGGGAGGACCTGCCGCTGGTCGTCGCCCTGGCCGCCTGCGCCCTGGCCGCCCTGGTCGTGACCCGCCTGCGGCGGCAGCTGGCCCTGGCTCTGGGGCTGTCCGGGGTGGGGTTCAGCCTGGCCGTCGCCTACGAGCTGCTCGGCGCCCCCGACGTGGCCCTGGTCGCGGTGGTCATCGAGACGCTGTTCATGCTGCTGTTCGTGGCCGTGTTCGCCCTGCTCCCGCGGGCCGTGCTGCGCCGCGAGGCCCGGCTGTCGGTGGTGGGCTCCCGGCGGTTCCGCGACCCGATCGTCGGAGTGGTCTCCGGCCTGCTGGTGCTGCTGGTGGTGTGGGCGGCCCTGTCCCGGCCCACCCCGACCGACACCAGCGCCGGCCGGCAGCTCGAGCTGGCCGGGGCCGCCCACGGCAAGGACGTGGTCACCGTCATCCTGGCCGACTTCCGCGGCCTCGACACCCTGGTCGAGGTCACCGTCGTGGTCGTCGCCCTCCTCGGGGTGGCCGCCCTGCTGCGGCGGGGAAGGCTGTGGTGACCACCGTCCTGACCAGGATGGTGGCCCGCCTGCTCCTGGTCCCTGTCCTCATGGTTGCGGCCGCCATCCTGGTCAAGGGCTACGTCGACGTCGGCGACGGGTTCGCCGCCGGCGTCGTCGCCGCCCTCGGCGTGCTGCTGCAGTACCTGGCCTTCGGGCGGGCGGCGGTGGAGCGGGTGCTGCCGGTCCGGCACGCGGCCAAGCTGGCCATCGGCGGCCTGCTGGTCACCCTGGCGGTCGCGTTCGTCCCGGCCCTTGCCGGCCAGGCGCCGCTGCAGCACGCACCCGCGCCGGGCGCGAAGGTGATCCACCTGGGCAGCCTTGAGCTGCTCACCGCGGTGGCCCTCGACGTGGGGGTGTTCGCGCTGGTCCTCGGGATGGCCGTGGCCACCATCCACCTGATCGCCGTCGCCGGAGACGAGGAAGGGGGGCAACCGTGAACCTGTTCCTGGCCCTGGTGGTGGCCGTCCTGTTCGGCACCGGCGCCACCCTGCTGCTCAAGCCCGACCTGTTCCGGGTGGTGGTCGGCGTGGTCCTGATCGCCAACGCGGCCAGCCTGACCGTGATCGCCTCGGCCCTGAGCCGCGGCCAGGCGCCCATCTACCCGCTGGTCGCGGGCGAGCCGGTCAGCGACCCTCTCACCCAGGCGATGACCCTGACCGCCCTGATCATCGGGTTCGCGGTCACCGCGCTGCTGCTGGCCATCGTCTACCGGGTCTACACCACCCACCGCAGCGTCGACCTGGACGACCTGGCCCGCAGTGAGCGCACCGCCGAAGAGGAGCTGGAGCGGGGCCTCCCCCTGGAGCACGACGAGGCCGCGGCCGCCGATGTCGAGCCCGAGGTGTCCCGGTGAGCCTGCTGGTCGCGCCGCTGGCCCTGCTGTGGCCGGCCGCGGCCGTGGTCGCCCTGGCCAACGGGCGCCGGCGGGCCACCGGCTGGGCGGCGGTGGCGGTGCAGGCCGCCGCGGTCGTGCTGCTGGCCGCCCTGGCCGTCCGGGTCGCGGCCGGCGGGCCGGTGGAAGTCGTCGCCGGCGGCTGGCCGGCGGATGTCGGCATCCGGCTGCGCGCCGACGCCCTCGGGGTGGTCATGGCCCTGGTCTCGGTGGCCGTGGTGCTGGCCGCGCTGGTGCATGGGGTGGTCTCGGGGCTGTCGCCGCGGCTGTTCCCGGCGCTGATGCTGTTCCTGTCCGTCGGCCTGACCGGGCTGTTCCTGACCGGGGACGTGTTCAGCTTCTACGTGTTCTTCGAGCTGGCCATGATCTCGGCCTACGCCCTGTCCGCGCTGGGCGGTGAGGGCCGCATGGTCGGCTCGGCACTGATCTTCGCCGTAGTCAACCTGCTCGGCTCGTTCCTGTTCCTGATCGCCACCGCAGCCCTGTACCGGGCCACCGGCACCGTGGAGATGCTGGCCGTGGCCGACCGGGCCCGAAGCATCGACCCCAACACCGCGGTGGTCATCGCGGTGCTCTACTTCGTCGCCTTCGGGGTCAAGCTGGGCCTGTTCCCGTTCCACTTCTGGCTGCCCAGCGTCTACGGCAGCGCCCTGCCGGCGGTCACGGCCGTCCTGGCCGGGGCGCTGGCCAACATCGGCGCCTACGGGCTGCTGCGGTTCGAGGCCGGCCTGCTACCACGCGAGCTCGCCCTGGGCGGCGGCGTGCTGGTCGGCATCGGCACCCTGAGCATCATCTACGGCGCGGTACAGGCCATCGGCCGGCGCGACGCCCGCGAGGTCCTGGCCTACTCGGCCATCGGCCACGCCGGCTACGTCCTGGTCGCCCTCGGCGTCGGCGGCCGGGTCGCCCTGTCCGCAGCCGCGCTGTTCACCGTCGTCAACGCGCTCGGCAAGGCGCTGCTGTTCCTGGCCGTCGACCTGCGTGGGCCGATGGTCGGGGCCGCCTTCGCCGTGGGCGCGTTCAGCGTGGCCGGGGTGCCGCCCTTCGCCGGCTTCTTCGGCAAGGCGGCCCTGTTCGACGCCGGCGTCCAGGCCGGCAGCGCCGCCGCGGTGGCCCTGCTGTTCGTGGGCGGCGCCCTCACCTTCGTCTACCTGTTCCAGATCTACCAGCACACCTACTGGCGGCCCGGCCAGGACCACCAGCCCGCCCCCGCCGGGCCCCGGGCGGTGGTGGCCGCGGTGGCCGTCGTGGTCCTGGCCGTCGGGCTCTGGCCCGAGCCGCTGCTGGCCCTGAGCAGCCAGGCCGGCGACGCCCTCACCAGGATGGCCTCGTGAAGGGTGGCCGGCTGCTCTGGGTGGCCCTGCTGGCCGCCGTCTACCTGCTCGCCCTGGGCAGCGCCCACCCCTTGGATCTGGCCTTCGGGCTGGTCCTGGCCGCGGCCCTGTCGTACGGGCTCCGCGGCCGCCTCCAGCGCCCCCAGGGCGAGGGCCCGCCGCTGGCTGCCCGGCTCGTCGCCACCCCGCTGCTGCTGGCCGCCGTGGCGGCCGAGATCGTCCGTGGCACCTGGGACGTGGCCCTGCGGGTGCTGCACCTGCGGCCGGCCGAGCATCCGGGGATCGTGCTGGTGCCGATCGGCGAACGCACCGAGCTGGGCGTGGCCGTCACCGGCCTGCTGGTCGGGCTGTCCCCCGGTTCGCTGCTGCTGGACGTGGACACCGAGCGCCAGGTGATGCTGTTCCACGTCATCGACGCCGGCGACCCCGACGCCGTCCGCACCCAGCTCGACCGCTTCTACCAGCGCTACCAGCGGCGGGTGTTCCCGTGAGGCACGACCTGGTCTTCTTCGCCGGCATCGCCTGGCTGGCCGTCCTGCTGGCGGTGACCATCGCCGCCATCGGCCGGGACGGCACCACCGCCGAGCGCCTGGTGGCGCTGGACACCGCCGTGCTGGTCCTGATCGGGCTGCTCGGGCTGGTCGCGGCCGAGAGCGGGCGGCCGTATGCCCTCGACGCCGCGATGGCCCTGGCCCTGCTGTCGTTCGTGGCCACCCTGGCCGCCGCCCGCTACCTCGGCGACCGGCGCCCGTTCGAGCAACCCGACGAGGAGGGCTCCTCGTGAGCGCGGTCGTCGCCGACGTGCTGGTCGTGATCGGGCTGGCCGTCATGACCCTCGGGGTCTTCGGCATCGTCCGGTTCCCCGACGTCTACACCCAGCTGCACGCCTCGGGGAAGGCGGCCTTCCTCGGCGTCTCGGTCCTGCTGGTCGCCGCCGCCATCGGCGGCGGGGCCGACATCGTCAGCCGGGTGATCCTGGCCATCGTCCTCCTCGCCCTGACCACCCCGGTCGCCGCCCACGCCATCGCCCAGGCCGCCCACCAGCGCCGCGAGCCCATGCGCAGCCCCGGCGCGGTCGACGAGAGCGGCACCACCCCGGGCGCCACCGCGCCCCCTCCGGCGGAGGACAGCGGGTTCGAGCCGCCGACCCGGTGGTAGCGTCCGGGCATGGACCAATTCCAGTTCCTCCAGAGTGTCGAGCTGATGGCCGGGCTCGACCGCGACGGGGCCCGGCGGGCGGCCGCCGCCACCCTGCTGACCCTGGCCGAGCGCCTCGGCCAGCCGGCCGCCGGCGAGCTCGCCCGCGCCCTGCCCCGCGAGCTGCGGGAGCCGCTGGATGCGGCCCCGGAGACGGCCGAGGCATTCGACGCCGGCGAGTTCGTGCGCCGGATCGCGGCCCGGGTGGGCGCCGCTCCCGACCAGGGGCGCCGGGACGCCCGGGCGGTGTTCGCCACCCTCAAGGAGGACGTCGCCGCCGTCGACCGGCTCCGCGACCGGCTCCCACCCGACTTCCAGGACCTGTTCGAGTAGGCACCCCACGCCGCCGGCCAACAGGGAGGTCCCGGCCATGCAACGAGCTGCTGGCCGCGATGCGGTAGCCGGCCGGCCCTCGTCAGGCGCCGATGGCGTCCGGGCCGGCCCCGCCGGCGAGGGCGCAGGCGACCGAAGCGCGCGAGGAGACGCCGAGCCTGCCGAATCAGGGTGGCGGCCGGGAGTCGCCACACCAACGGCAGGAACGCCCGCGGCAGCCTGGTCCTGAGGTCCAGCGGCTCCGGCAGCGGCACCCGGCCGGCGCCCCGCCCAGCCACTGCCGCGCGCCGGCCGGCAGGCCGGAACCAGCGCGCGCTCCTCCTGTCGCCCCTACAGCATGGACTCCGGCTGGTCATTGATACCTTCTATCCCCACGCGTACGACGGATCTGGGTGGCGGCCCATGGCACGATGCTTCCGGTGCGGCGAGGACAACCCGGTGCGGGCCCGCTTCTGCCTGGCCTGCGGGGCGCCGCTGGCCCCATCGGCCGAGCCTCGGGAGGTCCGCAAGACCGTCACCGTCGTCTTCAGCGACCTGGTGGGGTCCACGCCGCTCGGCGAGCGGCTCGACCCCGAGGCGCTCCGGGAGGTGGTCACCCGCTACTACGACCGGACGGCCGAGGTGCTCACGCGCCACGGCGGCACCGTGGCCAAGTTCATAGGGGACGCGGTGATGGCGGTCTACGGCATCCCGCGGCTGCACGAGGACGACGCCCTGCGGGCGGTGCGGGCGGCCGGCGAGCTGGGCCATGCCCTCGAGGAACTGAACGCCGAGCTGGAGGCGGCGCTGGGGGTGCGGCTGGCGCTGCGGACCGGGGTGAACACCGGGGAGGTGGTGGTCGGCGCCGCCGTCGGTGGCCAGGACGTGGTCGTCGGCGACGCCGTGAACGTGGCCGCCCGGCTGGAGCAGGCGGCCGCGCCCGGCGAGGTCCTCATCGGCGAGCGGACCTGGCAGCTCGTCCGCGACGCGGTCACCGTCGAGGCGGTGGCGCCGTTCGTCCTGAAGGGCAAGGGCGACCCGGTGGCCGGCTTCCGGCTCCTCGGCGTCCGGCCCGACGCGGCCGGGCATGCCCGCCACCTGGACGCGCCGATGGTCAGCCGGGGCCGGGAGCTGGGCCTGCTCGCCGACGGCCTGGAGCGGGCCGTGGGAGAGCGGCGTGGCCTCCTCACCGTCGTGCTCGGCCCCGCCGGGGTCGGCAAGTCCCGCCTGGTGCAGGAGTTCGTGGCCACGGTGCGGGGACGGGCGACGGTGCTGCGCGGCCGGTGCCTGGAGTACGGGGAGGGCCTGACCTACTGGCCGGTCGCCGAGGTGGTCCGCGACGCCGTCGCGACCGGCGGGCCCGAGGCCCCGGGCGGTGGGCCGGCCGGGCTGCGGGGGCTGCTGGAGGGCACCGAGCACGCCGCCTACGTGGCCGAGGCACTGGCCGGCATCGAGGGGGCGGCCGGGCGGACCGCCTCCGGCGAGGACGTCCCATGGGCGGTGGCCCGGCTGTTCGAGGCCCTGGCCCGCCGCCGGCCGCTCGTGGTCGTGCTCGACGACCTCCACTGGGCCGAGCCGACCCTGCTGGACCTGGTCGAGCAGGTGGTCGGCGCCGTCCGCGGCGCTCCGCTCCTGCTGGTCGGGACGGCCCGGCCCGAGCTGCTGGACGACCGCCCATGGTGGGGCGCAGCCGCGCCCGACGTCCTGCCGGTCGCGCTCGAGCCGCTGGGCGTGGAGGCGTGCGGCCGGCTCGTCGCCAACCTCCTCGGCGGCGCCGCCCTCCCCGGCGAGGTGGCACGCGCCATCGCCGAGGCCGCCGGCGGCAACCCGCTGTTCGTCGAGGAGCTGGTCGCCGAGCTGCTCGACCGGGGCGTGCTGACCCGGACCGGCGGCCGCTGGACGGCCACCGCCGACCTGGCCCGCGTCCCCGTCCCGGCGACCATCTCGGCCCTGCTGGCCGCCCGCCTGGAGCGCCTGGAGGCCGAGGAGCGGGCGGTGCTGGAGCGGGCCAGTGTGGTCGGGCAGGTGTTCGACCGGCGGGCGGTCGAGGCGCTGTCGCCCGAGCCGGCCCGGGCGGCGGTGGGCCGGCACCTGGCCGCCCTGGCCGGGCGGGAGCTGGTCCACCCCGACGGCCCGGCCGGGAGCTTCCGCTTCCGGCACGTGCTCGTCCGCGACGTGGCCTACGAGGCCCTGCCCAAGCGCCGCCGGGCCGAGCTGCACGAGCGCCTCGCCGGATGGCTGGACGGCGGCCCGGGGGGCGCGCCGGCACTGGACGAGATCGTCGGCTACCACTTCGAGCAGGCCTACCGGAACCGCGCCGAGCTGGGGCGGGCCGGCCTCCGCGAGTCCGAGCTGGCCAGGCAGGGGGCCGCCCGGCTGGCCGCCGGTGGGCGGCGGGCGCTCGCCCGCGACGACGCGTCCGCGGCCGTCAACCTGCTCGGCCGCGCCGTCAGCCTGCTGCCCGCCGGCGACCCGGGACGGCTCGACCCGCTGCTCGATCTCGGAGACGCCCTGACCGAGGCGGGGGACTGGAGCCGGGCCCGCCAGGTCATCGGCGAGGCCGTCGACCGGGCACGGGCGGCCGGAGACCGGCGCCAGGCCGCCAGAGGCTCGGTCGCGGAGCTGTACCTGCGCGAGACGACCAGCCCACGCGGCTGGACCGACGACGCCCGGCGGGAGGCCATGGCCGCGATCACCCTGTTCGAGCAGACCGGCGACCAGGCCGGCCTGGCCAACGGCTGGCGGCTCATCGCCCACGCCTCCAACCGCCGCCTGCGGCTGGCCGAGCTGGAGCGGGTCGGCTGGCGCATCGTCGACGACGCCCGCCGGGCCGGGGACCGGCGGACCGAGACCCGAATCCTCGGGGGGATCTCGGCCAGCCTGTCCCTGGGGCCGACCCCGGCGGCGGAGGCGGCCGAGCGCTGCCAGCGGATCCTGGCCGAGCTCGGCGGGGCGCCCCGCCCGACCATGATGGTGCTGGACAGCCTCGCCCTCTGCTCGGCCATGCTGGAGCGCTTCGACGAGGCCGAGCGGCTGCTGCGGCGGGCCGACGCCATCCGCGAGGAGCTGGCGGGCAAGCTCTGGAAGGTGGGGCGGGTCGACTTCGGCGCCTGGACCTACCTGTTGGCCGGCCGCCCGGCCGAGGCCGAGCGGGTCCTGCGGCCCGCGTACGGGTCGCTTCGGCGGATCGGGGAGCGGGGCGGGGCGCTTTCGATCCACGCGGCAATGCTCGCCCAGGCGATCCTCGCCGCCGGGGGCCGCGACGAGGAGGCCGAGCGGCTGAGCGAGTTCGCCGAGGCGGCCGCCGCCGACAGCGACGACGTGGCCGCCCAGGGCGAGTGGCGCATGGCCCGGGCCACGGCCCTGGCCCGCAGGGGGTCGGCCGCCGTGGCCGAGCGGCTGGCCACCGAGGCGGTCGAGGTGGCCGCGGCGACCGACTGTCCCCTGGTCCAGACCTGGACGCTGCTCACCCTGGCCCGGGTGCTACGGCTGGCCGGCCGGCCCGCGGAGGCGCGGCGGGCGGCCCGGGACGCGCTGGCCGTGGCCGAGGGCAAGGGCGACCTGGCGTCGTCGTCGGTCGCCCAGGCCCTGCTCGACGAGCTCCGGCTCGGCTCAGCCGGCCAGGTAGCCGCCGTCGGCCGGCAGCACCACGCCGGTCAAGTAGGAGGCGTCGTCGCTGGCCAGGAAGACGGCCGCGGCCGCGACCTCCTCGGCTCCGGCCAGGCGGCGGATGCCCTGCCGCCCGAGGACGGCGTCCAGGACCCCCTCGGGCAGGCCAGCCATGGTCGCCCGGAGCGTCGGGGTGTCGACGACGCTGGGGCAGATGGCGTTCACCCGCACGCCACGCTGGCCGCACTCCAGCGCCGCCGTCCTGGTGAGCTGGAGCAGGCCCGCCTTGGCCGCCCCATAGTGGGCGAAGCCGGGGGCGGCGGCGACAGCCAGGGTGGCCGCGACGTTCACCACCGCACCGCCGCCACCCTCGACCATCAGCGGGATGGCCTGCCTCATCAGCAGGAACGGGGCCTTGAGGTTGACCCGCACGACCAGCTCGAAGTTCTCCTCGGTCAGCTCGGTCAGCGGCGCCACCATGCCGTCGACCCCGGCGCAGTTGAACAGGGCGTCCAGGCGCCCGTGGCGCTCGCGCACGCCCCCGACCAGCCGGGCCACGTCGTCGCCGTCGGCCACGTCGACCTGGACGGCCCACCCGCGGTCCCCGAGCCCCTCGGCGGTCCCGGCCGCGGCGTTGGTCAGGTCCACACAGACGACGCTGGCCCCCTCCCCGGCCAGCCGGGTGGCGATGGCCGCCCCCAGCCCCGAACCGGCACCAGTCACGATGGCCACGCGATCCTTGAACCTGCCCATGGCCTCCCCAGCTCCGACGGTCGGGGGGCAGGCTACGGACGCCCCGGACCCCCGTCAACGCGGTCCACCTGATCACCGCCGCGGCTGGACTACGACGTACTTCCTGCTGTTCTTCGACCGGGGCGCCACCTGAGACCCAGCGCCCGCCCGGCCGGTCAGCTCCGCCGCCAGCCACATCGGGGCCCCGTCACGCTCCATCCGGCAGCCCGGCACAGGAACGCAGAGCATGCCAAACTGGCGTGGCGCTCGAGGCTGGGGGTCCGGGCGCTGCCAGAAGGAGGGGCATCGTGCGTTCACGGACCGGTCCGATCATCCTTGCCATCGCCCTGCTCGCGGCCGCGGCCGCCTGTGACTCCAAGCCGACCAGCCGGCAGTCCAGCGCACCTTCGTCGACCCAGGCGACCGGGCAGCACGAGCAGCACGGACAGCACCAGGGCGCCGCCAAGGCGACCACCCCCGAGGGCCTGGCGGCCGAGCTGCAGCAGTACTTCGCGGTGCACACCCTGCTCGCCCTGCGCCAGACGCGCAGCGTGGTGACCGGCAACGCCGCCTACCGCGAGGCCGCCGACCACGAGCTGGAGGAGTACACCGGGGAGCTCGGCCAGATCGTCGCCGGCGCCTACGGCGCCGCCCAGGGCGACCGCTTCGAGCAGGTCTGGCAGCGGATGACCGGCGACGTCTCCTCCTACGCCGACGCCGTGGCCGGCAACGACGCCGCGGCCAAGGACAAGGCCCGCGCGGCCCTGCTGGCAGACGCCGACGCCTACGGGTCCTGGCTGGCCGAGGTCAGCGACGGCCGGGCCACGGCGAGCGACGCGACGGCCGAGCTGCGGACCCACGTGCAGCAGGTCATGGACCAGACCGACGCCTACGCCGGCCACGACTACAACCGGGCGTACCGGACCGAGCGGGACGCCTACGAGCACATGTTCGCGGCCGGCACCTCGCTGGCCGCTGCCAGCGCGCCCAAGGCCGCGGCCGCCCTGGACGCGCCGGTGGAGAAGCTGCGGGCGGCCTTCGGCATGCTGCTCGGCGAGCACATGCAGCTGATCATCGACGCCCAGCGGGCCACCTTCGCCGGGGCGCCGGAGTTCAAGGCGGCCGCGGCCCAGGTCAACGAGAACACCGCCGCCCTGACCAAGGGCATGGGGGCGATCGTCGGCCCCAAGAAGGCCGAGGAGTTCCAGTCGGCCTGGGCCGAGCACGTCGAGGGGCTGCTGGACTACTCGACCGCGGTGGCCAGCAACGACGAGGCCGAGAAGGCGCTGGTCAGGGAGAAGATGCGCGGCTACGGGGCCCGGCTGGCGCTGTACCTGAGCGACATCGTCCGCAACGAGCTGCCGCTGGAGCCGATCACCCAGGCCCTCGGCGAGCACGACCAGCACCTGGTGGACCAGACCAACGCCTACGCCGCCAAGCGGTTCGACGAGGCGCAGGAGATGGAGGTCGAGGGCTACGGGCAGATGCTGGGCGTGGCCAACACCCTGGTGGGGGCCATCCAGCGGACCGTGAAGCCGCAGCTGCCGGTGGGGGGTTCCCAGACCGGCGGTGGTGGGACCGCGACCTGGCGTCGATGACGCCGGGGCGAGGCCGGCTGGCCGTCGGCCTGGCCGCCGTGGCGCTGGCGGCCGGCTGCTCGGCGGCCAGCGCGGGCCGTGCCGCCGACCCGCCGGCCACCTCCGCGGCGCCGGCGACGACCGCCGCCGGCGTCGACGCCGCCCGAGGCTTCCGCTCGACCAGGGACTACCGGGCCACCCCGGTGCCGGTCCGGATCGAGATCCCGAGCATCGGCGTGGCCAGCCGGCTGGACCGGCTCGGCCGGGCGCGGGACCGGACCGTCGAGGTGCCGAGCCGGTGGGAGGCGGCAGGCTGGTACGCGCTCGGGACCCGGCCCGGCGACCCCGGGTCGGCGGTCATCCTCGGCCATGTCGACTCCAAGCGCGGCCCGGCGGTGTTCTTCCGGCTCCGTGAGCTGCGCCGGGGCGACGTCATCGCCATCACCCGGGCCGACGGCTCGTCACTGCGCTTCGCGGTGGACCGGGCCGAGCAGTACGACAAGCGGCGGTTCCCGACCGACGCCGTCTACTATCCGACCCTGACCCCGGAGCTGCGGCTGGTGACCTGCGGCGGCGAGTTCGACGCCACCGCCGGCCACTACCGGTCCAACGTCATCGTCTTCGCCACGCTCAAGACCTGACGGCAGGCCGCTCAGGGGGCGCGCAGGTCGCACTTGTCCACGACCGCCCGGTAGGCGTCCAGGGCGCGGTCGAAGGTGGCCGACTCGGTGGAGGCCATCTGCCGGGTCGCGGCCAGCCGCTGGAGCACCTCGCCGACCGACGCGTCCCGGTTGGCCGGGTCGTTCAGGACCTGGTCCTGCTCGGCCAGCGCCCCCCGCAGCTTGACGGCGCTGGCCAGCATCTCGTTGGCCCGGTCGACGGCCGTCTTGCACGCCGGGGTGGCGACCGGTGCCGCCGAGGCGGTCCCGGTGTCCCGGCCCGTGGAGGGGTTGGCGGCCCCCCTCTGGGCATCGGTCGCCCCCCGGTCGTCGGACCAGGCCACCGCGCCGACGACCAGGCCGCCGACCAGGGCCACGGCGACCAGCAGGCCGGTGATGAGCAGCCAGCGCCGCGGCGGCCGCCCGCCCCGCTCGACGGCCTCGCCACCCAGGCGGTCCCCCTGGACGCCGAGCTGGGTGGGGGGCTCCCACTCGCTGTCGAGCCGGACCATGTAGCGTCGTAGCGCCTCGAGCTGCTGAGCGCGCTCCTCTTCCTGCTCTGAAGCCATGGTCCATCTCCTGGATCCGCGAAGCAGCACCAAGCGTAACCGGGCATCGCCGAATCCGCCCGGCGACGGCCGGGGCGGTCGCCTGCTTGGTCAGGGCCGCCTGGCGACGTAGCGGATGCCGCCCGCCCGGATCTGGCCGAGGTCGATGGCCGCCTGCTCCTCGGCCTGGCTGGTACCGGCAAGGTCGCCGAAGTAGTGCGGCCCCTCGGCATGCAGCCGGCGGCTGAACCGGGCGTCCAGGCCCCGCACGATCGCCTCCCCCGGGTGCAGGCCCTCCTCCGTGGCCAAGCCCCGGAAATAGTGCTCCCAGGGCTGCCCGGAGGCCGCCCACCGCTCCTGGTGGTGGTGCAGCCAGGTCGGCTCGTCGCCAGGGGCCGGCGGCACCAGCCGGGCGAAGCACCAGCGGGCCGTGGGCTCGTCGAACCGCTCCCAGGCCCACTCCACCACCACCAGCACCCCGCCGGGCACCAGCAGCCCCGCCAGCCGGTCCAGGACCTCGTCCAGGTCGGCCACATGATGCAGCGACGTCGAGGCGACCACGCACGCCAGCGGCCCCGGCGGGTCGTACCGCTCCACCTGCACCCGCCGGTAGTGGGCCCCCTCGGGCGCCTCCGGGTCGACCCCGACCGCCTCGTACCCGTCGGCCACCAGCGCCGGGACGAACCCGCCCAGCGTCCCGCAGCCGACCTCCAGCACCCTGGCCGGCGCCGGCGGCAGCTGCTCGCGGACGAACGGCCACACCGCCGCCAGCCAGCGGTCATCCGGGGTCATGGGCCCATCCTATCCCGGGCCCCGGATGTCCCGGGCCCCGGACGAGACGGCGGCGCCGGCACGGGCACGGCCAGGCCGAGACCGAGCTCGGCTGGCAGCCGACGTTCCCCACCTGTCACGACGGCATCCGGGCCATGGCCGGCACCCGACCCTGAGGCCCCGTCCGGGCTCCGCAACCGGCCCGGCCGAACCGGTGTTGTAGCGGAGAGGCGACGGCCCGGCATCCGGCCGGGCCGGGCGGCGGATGGGAGCCAACATGGCGGACGGCAGGCGGCGGTTCCGGTTCGGGGTGGTCGGGGAGCAGATCCGCTCCGGGCCGGGGCTGGTGTCCACCGCCCGCCGGGCCGAGGCGCTCGGCTACGACACCCTGCTGCTGCGCGATCATTTCGTGGCCGAGCCGTTCGGCCACCAGCTGGCTCCCCTGGTGGCGCTGACGGCGGCCGCGGGCGCGACCGAGACGCTGCGGGTCGGCAGCCTGGTCCTGGACAACGACTACCGGCACCCGGTGCTCCTGGCCAAGGAGGCCGCCACCCTGGACGTGCTGTCCGGAGGCCGCTTCGAGCTGGGCATCGGTGCCGGCTGGCTGCGCGAGGAGTACGGGCGGGCCGGCATGGCCTTCGACCCGGCCGGGGTCCGGGTGGATCGGCTGGAGGAGGCCCTGGCCGTCCTCAAGGGCCTGCTCACCGGGCCGACGCTCACCTTCGCCGGCCGCCACTACACGGTCACCAAGCTGGAGAGCTTCCCCCGGCCGGCCCAGCGGCCCCGCCCGCCCATCCTGGTCGGCGCCGGCAGCCGGCGGATGCTGGGCCTCGCCGGGCGCGAGGCCGACATCGTCGGCATCCTCCCCAGAGCCCTGCCCGACGGCACGATCTCCGAGGACCTGGAGGAGCGTTCGCCGGCGGCCATCGCCCGGAAGGTCGCCTGGGTCCGGGAGGCGGCCGGCGACCGGTTCGGGGACCTGGAGCTCAACGCCATGGTCACGGTCGCCGTGGCCGACGATCCCACCAGGGCGGCCGAGCGCCTGGCCGCCGAACGCGGCTGGGGCGCCGCCGCCGCTCCCCAGGTCCTTGAGATGCCGTCGGTCCTCGTCGGCCCGGTGGGCCGGATGGTCGAGGACCTGCACGCCCGGCGGGAGCGCCACCACCTCTCCTACCACGTCGTCTCCGACGAGGACATGGAGGCCTTCGCCCCGGTCGTCGACCGGCTCGCCGGCAGGTGACCGCAGAGCGGTCAGCCGGTCGCCGGCAGCAGGTCGACGGGGCCAGCGGCACCAGCAGCGCTGTCCGGGCGCTCGGGGACACTGGTCTCGACGTCATCAGCGGCGGTGAGGAGATGGGATGAACGCACCCGACCGGCAGGTACCGGAGGGGGCCACGCGGGCCGGGCGGCGGGAATGGATCGGGCTGGCCGTGCTGGCCCTGGCCTGCCTGCTGTATGCGATGGACCTGACCGTGCTGCACCTGGCCGTGCCGGCGCTGAGCGAGGACCTGCGGCCGAGCAGCGCCCAGCTGCTGTGGATCACCGACATCTACGGCTTCATGGTCGCCGGGTTCCTGGTCACCATGGGGACACTCGGGGACCGGATCGGCCGCCGGCGGCTGCTGCTGACCGGGGCAGCCGCCTTCGGGGTGGTCTCGGTGGTGGCCGCGTTCTCCACCACCCCCGAGATGCTGATCGTCAGCCGCGCCCTGCTCGGCGTCGCCGGGGCGACCCTGGCGCCGTCCACGCTGTCGCTGATCTTCAGCATGTTCCACGACCCAAGGCAGCGCACGACCGCCATCGGCGTGTGGATCACCAGCTTCTCGGCCGGCGGGGCGATCGGCCCGGTGGTGGGCGGCGTGCTGCTGGAGCACTTCTGGTGGGGCTCGGTGTTCCTGCTGACCCTGCCGGTCATGGCCCTGCTGCTGGTCCTGGGGCCGCGGGTGCTCCCCGAGTACCGCGACCCGCAGGCCGAGCGGCTGGACCTCCTCAGCGCGGCCCTGCTGCTGCTCACCGTGCTGACGGTGATCTTCGGGATCAAGGAGATCGCCCAGGGCGGGTTCTCCCCGCTGGTCGTCGCCTCCATCCTGGCCGGGGTGGCGGTCGGGGTGGTGTTCGTGCGCCGGCAGTTCCGCCTGGCCGACCCGATGATCGACCCTCGGCTGTTCCGGGTGCCGGCGTTCAACGCGTCGCTGGCCACCAACCTGCTCGGCATCTTCATCGCCGTCGGCTACTTCCTGTTCGTCGCCCAGTACCTGCAGCTGGTGCTCGGGCTGTCGCCCCTGCAGGCGGGCCTGTGGTCGCTGCCGTCGGCCGGTGGGCTGATCCTCGGGTCCAACCTGGCCCCGCAGATCCTGCGCCGGGTCCGCCCGGCCTATGTGATCGGGGCCGGCCTGGCCATGGCCGCCGCCGGTCTGGTGCTGCTGACCCAGGTCGGCGGGTCCGCCGACCTGGCCATCCTGGTGGTCGCCTCCTGCGTCGTCTCCCTCGGGCTGGCGCCGGTGTTCACGGCCACGACCAACCTGATCGTCGGGTCGGCCCCGCCCGAGCGGGCCGGGGCGGCCTCGGGCATCTCCGAGACCGGCAGCGAGCTCGGCGGGGCGCTCGGCATCGCGATCCTGGGCAGCATCGGGGTGGCCATCTACCGCGCCGGGCTGGCCGAGCGCCTCCCGGCCGGCGTACCGAGCCAGGCCTCGGCCGCCGCCCGCGACACCCTGGGCGGCGCGGTGGGTGTCGCCCAGCAGCTCCCGGCCGGCGTCGGCGCGGCCCTGCTGGCCGCGGCCCGCGAGTCGTTCACCACCGGGCTCCAGGTGACGGCGGGGATCAGCGCCGTCGTGGCCGTCGGGATCGCCGTGGTGGCCACGGTCATGCTCCGCGGCGTGCCGACCACCGCGGAGGCCGCGGAGGCCGGGACGGCCGGGCCGGCGGCCGAGGTCGAGCCGAGGCGGGCCGGCCAGGCCGAGGAGCCCGTCCAGCTCATCCGGAGCGGTGGAGGCTG
>JBJMHP010000175.1:0-4658 GCA_045807325.1 Actinomycetes bacterium
GTCGAGCCCGTGGAGGCCCGGTGGACGCCGACCTGGACACCCTCGCCACCGCACTGTACGTCACCACCGATGACCTGCTGAAGGCCGCCCCGCAGCTGGCTCCCTGGCGGCCAGCGGTCGGGATCGCGCCCAAGCTGAGCGATGCCGAGCTGGTCACCCTGGCGGTGCTGCAGGCCCTGCTCGGCTTCTGCTCTGAGGCCCGCTGGCTGCGCTATGCCCGCGCCCACCTCGGCGGCCTGTTCCCGTATCTGCCCAAGCAGCCCGGCTACAACAAACGCCTGCGCGCCGCCGCCGACCTCATCCGGCAGGTCATCCGCGCGCTGGCCAGCGAGACCACGTTCTGGACTGACGATGTCTGGGTCGCCGACTCCACCCCGGTGGAAGGCGGGCGTTCCCGGGAGACCACCAAGCGGTCGGCGCTGGCTGGCTGGGCCGCCTACGGCTACTGCGCCAGCCACTCGCGCTGGTTCTGGGGGCTGCGGCTGCACCTGGTCTGCACCCTGCAGGGCCTGCCGGTCGGCTTCGCGCTGGCCGGCGCCACAGCCGACGAACGCCAGGTGCTGCTGGGCATCCTGGCCGCCGACCCGGCCCTGGTGGCCACCCGGCCCGGCCAGACCCTGATCGCTGACAAGCACTACTACGGCCGCGGGTTCCAAGCCGAACTGGTCGCCCAAGGGGTGCGGCTGCTGCGCCCGGCCCGCAAGGGCGAGCCGCAACCGGCCGCTGCGCACCTGTTCCGGCCGTTGCGGCAGGTCATCGAGTCGATCAACCAGACCTTCAAGGGCCAGCTGGATCTGGAACGCCACGGCGGCCACACCCCGGCAGGCGTCGTTGTCCGGGTGCTGCAGCGCATCCTGGCCTTGACCGCCGCGATCTGGCACAACGACCACACCAGCCAGCCGACCGCCAGGTCCCTGGTTGCCTACCACCACTCACACCCCTTGTAATCAATCATCTCGGTGCCCTCACCGGGGGGACCTCACCGGACCCCGCCGGGTCGACCGGGCCGGCTGGGCAGCAAGGACCACGTGATCACCGACGCCGCCGGCATCCCCCTGGCGGTGATCCTGAGCGGCGGCCACCGCAACGACGTCACCCAGCTGCTGCCGCTGCTGGACGCGATCCCGCCGATCCGTGGTCTGCGTGGCCGGCCGAGACGACGCCCCGGCAAGGTCTACGCCGACCGCGGCTACGACCACAACGCACCTTCGCCTGGCTCCATGCCTTTCGACGGCTCCGCACCCGCTACGAACGCCGCGCCGACACCCACCAGGCCATGATCAGCCTGGCCTGTTCGATCATCTGCCTTCGGAACCTGCGCCCCTTGCGCTGATCTGTCAGGGCAAGAACCCCGCCAGGGTCTGCACCAACCACTCCGGATCGTCGAGCCAGGGATAGTGGCCGCCGCCCGGCTGTTCGGCCAGTTCGGCCTGAGGGAACAGGCCGGCATACTCGGCGGCGCACTTGGGGGGAGCGCGACGTCGTACTCGCCCACGACCAGCAGGACCGGTGCCCGAAGGCGGGCGAGGGAGGCGCTGGTGGCTTCCGGGTCCAGGGCGCCGGCCGAGTAGTAGGCGGCCGCTGCGTCCGCATTGTCTGGCTGCCTCTTGGGCGAGGTGGGCCTGGGCAACGGCGTCCCATCGGCCGTAGGTGAAGGGGGCGATCGCCGTCAGTCAGCGGCCGTGGCGTCGCCCGACCAGATCCGCTGGAGTGCGGCGAAGGCGTCCGGGAACCAGGCCTCGCCCCGGCGCCGTTCGGCGACCTGCCGACGATCCGGGTCGGTGATCTCCAGGCCGACCGCGCAGGTCCAGCAACACCAGCGAGCGATGCGCGGACAACCCGCCCAGGTCACCGAGGTAGGCCGAGGCCTGCATGGGGCCGCCGGGAACACAGATCAGCGGGCCATCCTCGCCGGCCTGGTGGTAGGCGAGCCGTGTCCGTCGGCACCATCGAAGATGGCCATGCCGAGATCATATGCGCGGACATCCAGGGCTGACGGTCATAGCGGGGCAAGCGCCATCCTGCCCTTCATACGCCCCAGATCGCGCGTCAGGCGGGCATGGAAGGCAACGACCCACCTCATTCTGAACGGATCTCTAGTGGCGTCGCCTGCCGGCAGACCGGCAGTGACTGATGGTGGTCGCTACAGCGCTTTGAGTGATGAGGGATTACCAACTTGTGCGCCACACCCGCCATAGCGATCCCGGGTCGGACAGGGGGTCGCCGTGGACCAGGAGGAAGTCGGCCGGGCCACCCTGGGCGAGGACGCCGGCGCCAGACTCGCCCAGCAGCCGTCCGCCGGCGATCGTCGCCGCGGCCAGGGCGTCATAGGGCTCCAGCCCGGCGGCGACCAGTGTCTCGACCTCCCAGGCGAGCTGGTTGGCCCGCAGCGACCCGCCGCCGAAGTCGGTCCCGGCGGCGATCAGCACCCCGGCCGCATGGGCGAGCCGGACCGACTCGTGCGCCGCCTCCCGGCGCTCGGCCAGCGCCGCCCGCCCCTCGGCCGAGGCGAAGCGGGGCAGCCGGGTACTCGCCCCGAAGCTGGCCCATGACTCCATCACCGCCAGGGTGGCCACCAGTGCCGTCCCCTGGGTGGCCATGGCCCGGACCAGGTCCGCATCGAGCCGGAACCCGTGCTCCAGGGCATCCACTCCGGCGGCGACCGCGGCCCGGGCGCCGGGCAGCAGCGAGCTGTGGGCGGTCACCGTGGCCCCGCGGGCGTGCACCGCCGCCACCGTCCGGCGGACCTCGTCGGCGGTGAAGGGGGAGGCGTCGCGGTCGGGCCCGTCCATGTACAGCTTGACCAGGTCGGCGCCGTCATCCAGCTGGCCGAGGGCGGCGGCCAGGAGGCCGTCCCCGTCGTTGACCTCGACCGGCAGCCCGGCCGGGAGGCTGCCGGTCCGGGCCAGCCAGCCGCCGGCCGCCCGGATGTAGGGGTAGCCGGGCCGGCCCTGCCCGCGCTCCCGTACGGTCAGGCTGAGCGCCCGGCCCTCCCGGACCGGCGCCCCTACGTCCCGGGCCCAGCGTACCCCGGCCTGGCGGAGCAGCCGGGCGTTGTCCTCGGCGGTGGCCAGCAGCCGAGGGGTCGGATCGGCGGCCCGGTCGATCCAGTGGGAGCCGCCAGGTAGGGTGAGGTGACTGTGGGCGTCGACCATGCCGGCCACCGCGGTCGTCCCGCCGGCATCGACGAACTCGACGCCGGGCCCGGGGTCGGGTGCCTCCTCGGCCGGCCCAAGCCAGCCGACCCGCCCGTCTGTGACCAGCATCGCCATCTCGGGCGCCAGTGACCTGGTGGTGTGGTCGATGATGGCGCAGCCGTGGTACATGGTGCTGGTCACGGGCCCTCCCAGGGCTGCTGACGGATCGGCACGCACGCTGCTGAATGACTGGTCGTCGGCCGCAGGAGTCTATCGGCAGCGGCTCGGGCGGTGGTCAACGTCCCAAGCCGAGGGGTGGCAGGGGCGAACCATCCACGTGTACGTATGTTGATTGGTGGCGTCCATGACCACCCGCGCTGAGCGGAGGAGTCGATGAACCAGGAGACCGACCGGGCGAGCTCATCCACGACCCACACCATCACCCCGCACGTGGTCGTTGGCGGCGCGGCGCAGGCCGCCGACTGGTACCAGCAGGCCTTCGGCGCCCAGGTAGGGAGCAAGATCCCGGTGCCCGGCGGCAAGTTCATCCAGATCGAGGTGCGCTTGGGCGACTCCACGGTGATGCTGGCCGATGAGTTCCCCGACATGGGAGTGCTCTCGCCGCTGACGCTCGGCGGGACCTACGGCGCGCTCGACATCGCCACCGACGACGCCGACGCCCTGTGGGACCGCGCGGTTGCAGCCGGCGCCACGGTGCACCAGCCGTTGCAGGACATGTTCTGGGGTGACCGCCACGGGCAGGTCATCGACCCCTTCGGCCACCGCTGGGGGATTTCTCAGCACCTCCGCGACGTTCCGGCCGAAGAGGTCACCCGAGCCGCGGCAGCCGTGTTCGGCGAGGCGGACTGACGACGCTTGTCAGCAGGTCCATCACACCCTCCGTGTGAGCGCTCTAGCCCTGGTCGGTGGTCCTGTGCTGGTGCTACCGCCAGCTGATGGTCAGCCGGTTGGCCTCCTGGTCCACGGTGGTGCCGAGGGCGGCGCAGGCGGACCGGAACCGGCGCCCCATCCAGGCGGCGTCGGCGCCGGTGGCCAGGCGGGTGTGGCAGAACTCCAGCTTCAGGGGGAGCGCCTCCAGCCGGACCGGGCCCTGCCCGTCCAGGGTGACCAGGAACAGCAGGCCGAGGTCGTTGCGCAGCCGCGGGTCGACCCGGTAGTCGTCGAGGAAGTCGCCCAGGTCGTACAGGACCCGGCCGGCGACCCCGTGGGGCACATGGGCGGAGTGGCCGGCGACCAGGGTCGCCCCCGCCTCCAGGAGGGCGGCGGCGGCCCGGCGGACGTGGCCGACCGGCTCGCTGGTCATGTTCGGCCCCCAGTGGGGGGTCACCAGCACCACCTCGGCGTCGGCCGCGGCCACGGCCTGGGCCAGCCAGTCGGGCAGCCGGCGGCCGAGGTCGGCGAAGGCGACCCCGGGGCGATCGGGGCCGGAGGCGAAGTCGGGCGGATGGTCGGTGACCCCCAGGACTGCGACCCGCAGCTCCCCGGTGGCCACGATCGTCG
>JBJMHP010000176.1:0-9315 GCA_045807325.1 Actinomycetes bacterium
GCCATCCGGCACGACCGCGAGTACACGGGACGCAACCCACGCCGCCTCCGCCACCACTCGCGTCCCAAGCTCCGCGCCACCTCGCGGTAGAGCACCCCCGGGGCCACGCATACAGAACCGCGTGGCTGTCCGGTCCGGCGCCCTCGGGGCGGTCCGTGATGCAGTGTCGGCCAGGGCCCAGACCCGGGTGGACCTCCCGCGCCGCCGCAGCCGCCCACGGGGAGCCTAGCTGGACCTCCCGGGCCTCGGTGGACTTCCCCGGAGCGCCCTCCACTGACCTCTGCGTGCCCACGGGGAGCTCGGAGGACCTCCAGGGCTCCGCGGGCCTCATGGGACCCGGGCGGGACCTATGTGGGGCGCGGGGCGGTGGCGCCGTGGCAGAGCTTGTACTTTTTGCCGGAGCCGCAGGGGCAGGGTTGGTTGCGGCCGACCTTCTTGCCGCCCTGGCGTTGGGGCTGGGTGGCGGCGGCGCGCTCCTCGGCCTCGGTCACCGCCGAGCTGAGCTGGGTGGGCTGGGGGGCGGGGGCCTGGCGGCGCTCCTCGTCCTCGTCGATCACCTGGACCGAGGCGTTGAAGACGTAGGCGACGGCCTCGCGCTTGATGGAGTCCTGCATCGCCTGGAACATGTCGAAGCCCTCGCGCTGGTACTCGACCAGCGGGTCGCGTTGGCCGATGGCGCGCAGGCCGATGCCCTCCTGGAGGTAGTCCATCTCGTACAGGTGCTCGCGCCAGTGCCGGTCGAGGACGGTCAGGAGCACCCGGCGCTCGAGCGAGTGCAGGAGGTCGGCGCCGAACTCGGCCTCGCGGTCCCTGTAGGCCCGTTCGGCGTCGTCGAGCAGCATGGCCTCGAACTCGGCGTGGTCGAGGCCGTCCAGTTCGAGGCTGCCGGGGTCGATCTGGGTCGGGTAGAGCTGACCGATGGCCTTGAACAGGCCTTCGAAGTCCCACTCCTCGGGGTAGACGCCCTGGGGGCAGTACTCGGCGACCAGGCTGCTGACCACGTCGCCGAGGAAGCCGAGGGTCTGGTCGCGCAGCTCGTCGCCGCCTTCCAGGATGCGGCGGCGGGTCTCGTAGATGACCTGGCGCTGCTTGTTCATGACCTCGTCGTACTTGAGGACGTTCTTGCGGCGCTCGAAGTTCTGCGACTCGACCTGGCGCTGGGCGTTGGCGATCGCCCTGGTCACGAGCCGGTGGGTGATGGGCACGTCGTCGGGCAACGACAGCCGCTCCATCAGGTTGCCGACGGTCCTGGTGGCGAACATGCGCATCAGGTCGTCCTCGAGGGACAGGTAGAACCGCGACTCGCCCGGGTCGCCCTGGCGGCCCGAGCGGCCGCGCAGCTGGTTGTCGATCCGCCGCGACTCGTGGCGCTCGGTGCCCAGGACGGCCAGCCCGCCCCGGTCGACGACCTGCTGGTGCTCGTCGGCGACCTGGCGGGTCTTCTCCTCGATGGCCGCCTGCCGGGCCGCGTTCCATTCCTCGGGCGGCGTCTCGAGCGG
The DNA here is from genome assembly GCA_045807325.1 of Actinomycetes bacterium. Classification (GTDB taxonomy): domain Bacteria; phylum Actinomycetota; class CALGFH01; order CALGFH01; family CALGFH01; genus CALGFH01. Next base: position 1,500 of record JBJMHP010000176.1, read on the forward strand.
GTCCATGCCCCTGGCCCGCAGCGACTCGTCGGCCAGGTACTCGACGTTGCCGCCGAGCATGATGTCGACGCCGCGGCCGGCCATGTTGGTGGCCACGGTCACCGCGCCCAGCCGGCCGGCCTGGGCGATGATGTGGGCCTCGCGCTCGTGGTGCTTGGCGTTCAGGATCTCGGCCTTGATGCCGCGCTTCTCCAGCAGGCGGTTGACGCGCTCGGACTTCTCGATGGACACCGTCCCGACCAGGATCGGCTGGCCGTTCTCGTGCCGCTCGGCGATCTCGTCGACCAGGGCGTTGAACTTGGCCTGCTCGGTCTTGTAGATGACGTCGCCGTGGTCGATCCGGATCATCGGCCGGTTGGTGGGGACCTCGACCACGCCCAGCCTGTAGATGTGGTTGAACTCGGCCGCCTCGGTCTTGGCCGTGCCCGTCATTCCCGACAGCTTGTCGTACATCCGGAAGTAGTTCTGCAGGGTGATGGTGGCGTAGGTCTGGTTCTCCTCCTTGATCGGGACCGACTCCTTGGCCTCGATGGCCTGGTGCAGCCCCTCGGAGTAGCGGCGACCCTCCAGCACCCGCCCGGTGAACTCGTCGACGATCAGGACCTCGCCGTCGCGGACGATGTACTCGTCGTCGCGCTTGTACAGCTCCTTGGCCCGGATGGCGTTCTGCAGGTGGTGGACCAGGGGGGTGTTGATCGCGTCGTAGAGGTTCTCGATCTGGAGCTGCTCCTCGACCTTGGCGATCCCGGCCTCGTTGATGGCCACGGTGTGCTTGCCCTCGTCCACCTCGTAGTGGACGTCGCGCTGCAGCCGTGGCGCCAGGCGGGCGAACTGCTGGTACCAGCGGTGGCCCTGCTCGGTTGCCCCGGAGATGATCAGCGGGGTGCGGGCCTCGTCGACCAGGATGGAGTCGACCTCGTCGACGATGCCATAGGCGTGGCCGCGCTGGACCAGGTCCTCGGTGAACAGGGCCATGTTGTCGCGCAGGTAGTCGAAGCCGAATTCGTTGTTGGTGCCGTAGGTGATGTCGGCGTCGTAGGCAGGCCGGCGCTCGTTCGGCTGCATGGTGGCCAGGATCACCCCGACCTCCAGCCCCAGGAAGCGGTGGATGACCCCCATCCACTCGGCGTCGCGCTTGGCCAGGTAGTCGTTGACGGTGATGATGTGCACGCCCTCGCCGGTGAGGGCGTTGAGGTAGGCGGGCAGGGTGGAGACGAGCGTCTTGCCCTCACCGGTCTTCATCTCGGCGATGTGCCCGCCGTGCAGCGCCACCCCGCCGACCAGCTGGACGTCGAAATGACGCTTGCCGAGGGTCCGGACACTGGCCTCGCGCACGGCCGCGAAGGCCTCGGGCAGCAGGTCGTCCAGGGACTGGCCGTCGGCCAGCCGCTTGCGGAAGGTGTCGGTCAGCTGGCGCAGCTCGGCGTCCGAGCGCTCCTGCATCGCCTGCTCGAACGCGTTGATCTCGGGCGCCATCGCCTGACAGCGACGCAGCTCTTTGCCCTCGCCGAAGCTGAGGACCTTGGACAGCACCACGGGTCGAATTCCTCCTCAGACCGGTGGGCCGACCATCACCCGCCGGAGTCCAGTTCGCAGCCAAAATCCCATTCTAGTGACCGGGCGCCGGGTCGGGGTCCCAGCCGTAGCGATCGGGCACGAGCACGAAGGCGGCCGCGCCGAGCAGGCCGGCCGCCTCGCCCAGCTGGCCGGGGACGACCCGGCAGGCGGCGGCGAACGGGAGGCCGGCGTGGGTGGCGAAGGCCTGCTGGAGGGGCTCCCAGAAGGGCGGGCCGGACTGGGAGAAGCCGCCGACGATGGCGGCCACCTCGAGGTCGAGCAGGCTGGCGCAGGAGGCGATCGCCGTGCCCACGGCCCGACCGGCCCTGGCCACGTTGGGCAGGGCGATGGCGTCCCCGGCCGCGGCGGCCGCGGCCAGCGCGACCCCGTCGGCGACCACCCCGGGCCCGGGGCGCCAGCCCTCGTCCAGGGCACGACGGACCGTGTTGGGCCCGGACGCGATCGCCTCCAGGCAGCCGCGGCCGCCGCAGGCGCAGACCGGCCCGTGAAGCTCGACCACGACATGGCCCACGTGGCCGGCGTTGCCGCTGGCCCCGTGGTTGAGGCGGCCGTCGAGGATGAGGCCGCCGCCGACCCCGGTGGACACGGTCATGCCGAGCAGGTTGGCGGTGCCGGACCCGGCGCCCTTCCAGTGCTCGCCCACCGTGAGCCCGACGGCGTCGTTGTGGATGAGCACGCGGTCGCTGGCGAACTCCTCGGCCAGACGCTTGCGGAGTGGGAAGCCGCGCCAGGCGGGCATGTTGAGCGGGGAGACCTCGCCCGAGGGCCACACCATCGGCCCGGCGGCGGCCACGCCGATGCCGCTCAGGTCGCCGGGGATGACGTCTGCCCCCCGCAGGGCCGCGGCCGCGCAGGCCAGCAGGGCCTCATACAGCTGCTCGGGGTCGGTGCCGGTCGGCGAGGGCACACGCCCGCGACCGAGCATGCGGCCGGTCTCGTCGACCACCGCGGCGCCCAGCTTGGTGCCGCCGACGTCGAGGGCGAGCACGACGGCCATCGGGAGCCGCTACTTGATCTCGAGCAGCTTCTCGCGGACCGCGTACACCACCGCCTCCATCCGCGAGTGCAGGTGCAGCTTCTCGAGGATGTTGCGGATGTGGTTCTTGACGGTGTTCTCGGAGATGTAGAGCTCTTTGGCGATGTCGCGGTTGTTGTGGCCCTTGGCCACCAGCTTGAGGACCTCCATCTCACGCTCAGTGAGGCGCGGGGTGGGGACCTGCTGCTTCTCGTCGGCCCGCTTCACCATGGTGGCGAACTCGTTCAGGAGCTTGGAGGCCATGGAGGGCGAGATCAGCGACTGGCCCTGGGCGACCGAGCGGATCGCGTTGGCGACCTCCTCGATCGAGATCTCCTTCAGGAGGTAGCCGTTGGCGCCGGCCTTGATGGCGTCATAGAGGTCGGCCTCCTCGTCGGAGATGGTCAGCATCAGGATCTTGGCGTGGGGGATGAGATCCTTGATGGTCTGGGTCGCCTCGATGCCGCTGCGCCGCGGCATGCGGACGTCCATCAGCACCACGTCGGGCATGAGCTCCTGGGCCTTCTCGATGGCCTCGGCGCCGTCACCCGCCTCCCCCACGACCTCGACGTCGTCCTCCTGCTCGAGCACCATCTCGAGCCCACGGCGGAACAACGCGTGGTCGTCCACGATCAGCACGCGGATGGCGTCACCTGCGCCCCGCGGTCGCGCCTGCCGGTCGTCGGCCACGCTCTCCCCTCTCACTCCCTGATCCCGCCGGGGACGGCCGGCTGCGGCATGAGCCCCCGGGCCCCCCTAGCTCGTTGCTGGCTGCTCACGGTTCCGGCTCGTCGGGCCCGGAGTCGCCGTCAGGGGGACGGTACACGACCTTGGCCTGGTCGGTCTCATCTCCGTCCACAGGGCCTTCGGGTTCCTGCCCGGCCGAACGGGGCGCCGTCGGGGCGTCCCCGAGCGGTTCGGGGGGCAGCGGCGGGATGGCCTTGACCCCTTCGGCGTGCTGGGTGCGGTCGACCCGCCGGCCCTTGAGCTTCTTCACCTGGCGTTCCAGACGATCGATGACCTGGTCGACGGCGGCGGCCGGGTCGATGGCGTTGGCGTGGGCTCGGACGAGGCCGGACCTGGTGGTCAGGGTGACCTCGACGCGGTGCGGGTCGGCGACGCGCGGGTTGCGCTCCTCCGAGAATTCGACGTCCACGGCGAGGATGCGGTTGTCGAACCGCTCCAGCTTGGCCAGCTTGCGCTCCGCCCGCGTCCGGACCTTCTCGGGCACGGTGGTGTTCTTCCCCTTCACCGTCAGTTGCATGGGCAACTCCCCGTCCCTGGCCGGACACGATCACGAGCCGGCCATACCCCCCATCGAGCCTTGCAACCCGAACAGGACACATGGCTCTGCCTGCCAGATCACCTCGGCACGCGGGTCGTCCTCCTTCACGGCCCGCCGGTCGTATTGGCCGGATTCTACACACGGAAACGGGTCACAACCACACAATGCGACCTCCATGAGCAGGGCAGATCCCGGTCATAGCGCCGTCTCGAGACACCCCGGCCAACCGGCCCCAGGCGTGCCGGGGACGGCGCGAGGCACGCTCGGAACCAGTCGGGCCGGGGCGGGGAGCGGGGCTTCCGGGGACCCAGAGGGAGCCGGCTGAGCGCGGGGAGCGGTGGGAACGCGGACCGCCGAGGGATCGGACCCGGTCCGCCGGGCTGCCGAGGCGTCGGACCCGCTTCGCCGGGCTGCCCAGGGGTCGGACCAGGACCGCCTGGTTGCCGAGGGACCTGGGCCGGGCCCGAGGGCGGTCGGGGCTACGGCGAGGACGGCCGCCTCGACCTGGCGGGCGCCGGCGTGCCGGAGGGCGGCGGCGGCGCCGGCGAGCGTGCCGCCGGTGGTGGCCAGGTCGTCGACCAGCAGGACCCGGCCGCCGCCCAGGCGGTGTCGGGCCGTAGGGGGTGGACGACTCAGGGGAGGCCGGTCTGACCGGCCGGGGTGATCGGAACCGCCGGCGCCGGGGCGGCCGGCACCGTCCAAGCGGCCGGCACCATCGAGGGTGCCGGCGCCGCCCAAGCGGTCGCCTCGACGGCGCCGGTCAGCTCGACGGGCCTGGTCGGCTCGACGCGCGCGGTCAGCTCGGCGGGCCCGGCCGAGGTCGGGGCCGCCGGCAGGGGCGAGGAGGCCGACCAGCGGGAGGTCGAGGGTGGTGGCGACGCCGGCGGCGACCCGCTCGGCGTGGTCGCGGGGTGGGCCGGGGACCTGTGCGGCGGCGACGTAGGTGACCAGGTCGGCGCCCACCCCGGCGGTGGCCAGGGCGATGCCCAGGCGGCGGCCGAGCTCGGTCAGGGCGGCCGGCTGGCCGTCGAGCTTGCCGGCCAGGACCGCGGCCCGCAGGGCGTCGCGGTAGGGGCCGAGCGCCCAGAGGGCCACCTCCGGGTCGGCGGCCAGGGGCCATGGCCCGACATCGTCCGGTTCGGCCGGCAGGCAACGGACGCAGCAGGGCCAGGCCCCGGGGACGCCACAGCCCAGGCACAGCGCGGGCCGCAGCAGCCCGACCAGCACATCGACGAGAGACATGCCCGGACCCTAGCCGCAGCGCCGGACCGCCGCCCACCTTCATCCACAGCCGACCCTCGCCGCGATCCAGCACCCTGCGGGCCCGCGCCCACCTGCCCCTCGAGGTGCCTCGACGACCGGTGGGGTCGGCCCAGGCCTCGCCTCGCGGGGTCGACCCATCCACGGCCCGGTACCACCGGGCCCCCGCCCGCGTGCGCCTGCCCCGACAGCCGTCAGCGGCTGGCGAAGCTCGGGTCGCTGTCGAAGGCGTTGGGGAGCGGGGAGGTGAGGGGCATGGCCGATTTGTCCTGACGGTTGACCGCCCAGAGGGAGCCGCCGGAGCCGGAGCGGGCGGTCACCACGAAGGCCCTTCCGGTGGGATCGACGGTGAGGTTGTTGCCGATGTCGCCCATGAGGACGTCGGAGTCGTTGAGCACGGCGGTCGGGTCCCAGCCGTCGGACTTGATGGTCCAGAGCCGGCCCAGGTCGTCCTTGCTGTCGGTCTCGCCGACGAAGGCGACCGTGACCGGGTCGACCCAGATCGGGTTGTACACCCGGCCCAGGCCGGGGGCGATCGGCCGCGTGGACCAGCTGACGACGCCGTTGCGGCCGAACTGGCCGAGGAACAGCTGGCCGCCCGGGACGTGCTCGGCGTCCTCGACCTTGCGGTCGGGGTGGTCGGCCACGGCGAGGACGAATGCCCCGTCGGGGCTGACGGCGATGCTGGTGGGCTGGAGGCCCGAGGGCAGCGGGGGCATGTCGAGGGCGCGGGCGGTCATCGTGCTGCGGGGGGCCTCGAGGAGGCGGGTGCCGGCCTCGTCTCTCCTCAGCACATAGACGCGCTGGGAGTCGGGGCTCCAGGACGGGGGCGAGAGCCTGCCCTCCGCCCCCGTCACCGGGAAGTCGTTGCCGCTGGGCTGCTGCATCCACAGGCTCTGGGCGTCGCCGGTGCCGACCAGGAAGGCCATCGAGCGGTGGTCGGGCGACCATGTTGGCGCCGACTTGGGGCTGGGGGCGTTCAGCACGACCACCTTGGGCGACTGGCCGGGCTGCGCGGGAATCTTCCAGATCTCCCCGCGCCGGACGAACAGGATCTCGAAGCTCCTCCCCACCGGGGACCGCCGGGGCCACATCGAGGCCAGCGGCTGGTCCCGCCGCCGCCAGAGCCGACCGGCCTGGAACCGGTCGGCGCCCAGGGTCCTGACCGGGCGACCGTCGACCAGGAGGCGCACCGAGGCCGACGGGAGCAGGCGGTTGACCGTCCAGACGATCTGGCCGACACGCACCTGTCCGGGGCCCTCGGGCCGGCTGAAGCTGTGGCTGAGGTTGACGGTTGCCACGTCGTCGGCGTACCGGAGCCCGTTCAGCTTGGTCCCGCCCGGGATGGCCGTGCTGAGGTTGTCGTAGCGGCCCCGCGGGCCCTCCAGCAGCAGCTTCAGGGCGCGCTCGGCTCGGAGCCTCGGCGCCTGCGCGTCGTTCTCGGCCCCAGTGGGGACGAAGACCGGCACCGGGGCCAGCTGCGGCGACGGATCGGCCAGGTCGGGGGCCATGAACACCTCGGCCTGGGTGTACAGCTTGCTGAAGTTGACGTCCCGCATCCAGATGACCGAGCCCGGGTTGGCGACCCGCGCGTCGGCGCCGTCGCTCTCCAGCTCGAGGTTGAGCACGCTCTCGCCGGTGGCCGGGTACCAGTCGCGGCCTCCCCTGAGCTGGCCGGCCAGCTTGACCGTGATCGGGACGATCCGCTTGTCGCCGCTCTCGTACTCCGGCCCGGGCTCGAAGGCGCTGTACACCCGCACCGTGGTGGTGGCCGCGGCCCAGCTGGAGACCTGGTCACGGGCCTGCGGCATCACCCATCGCTGGACGACCGAGACGTCGCCGGTGTTCATGGCGTTCATGAACCCGACCGCCACCTCGCTCTCCGACTGGCCGGAGGACGGGTCGCCGAACTCCTGGCTCTCGGGGCCGGCCGACAGCGAGGTGGCCGTGACCGGGCTGACCGACACCACCTCGCCGGTCTTCGGCACGCCGGCCGTGCAGGCCGTCAGCCCGAGCAGCGCCGCCAGGGCGACGATCGGGCGGAGGAGGCGGGCGCGGCTATCCACCAACCGCGACCTCCGGGACGGGCACCGGCTCGGGCTGCTCCTCGGCCGTCTGGTCGTCCGCCGGCTCGGGCTTGGGATCGATGGCCGGGAGGGTGACGGTGAAGGTGGAGCCGCGGCCGACCTCGCTCTGCACGTCGATCGAGCCCCGGTGCAGGTTCACGTTCTCGAGCGCGATGGCCAGCCCGAGCCCGGTGCCCCCGAGCGTCCTGGCCCGGTGGACGTCGGCCCGGTAGAAGCGCTCGAAGATGTGGGGCAGGTCCTCGGCCGGGATGCCCTCGCCCTCGTCGGCCACGGTGACCACGACGTCGCGGTCACGCCGGCCGACCCAGATCCGGACGCTGCCCTCGATGGTGTGCTCGATGGCGTTCTTGACCAGGTTGGAGAAGACGCGGTCGAGCCGGCGCGGGTCGGCGGCGACCAGGGGCTGGCCCTGGCTGCGGTCGACCTCCAGGCCGACCTCGACCTTGCGGCCGTGGGCGATCGGGTCGAGGGCGTCCACCACCTCGTCGAGCAGCCCGCTGAGGTCGACCTCGACCGGCTCCAGGTTGATCACCCCGGCGTCGAAGCGGCTGATCTCCAGCAGGTCCTCGAGCAGGTTCTCGAACCGCTCCA
>JBJMHP010000177.1:0-41780 GCA_045807325.1 Actinomycetes bacterium
CTGGGCGCCGACCCGCTGGGGATCGGCCGCATCACCACCTCGGTCGGCGAGTCGGCGGGCACGGTGGTGGCGGTGGACATCGTCGAGTCCCACCCCGACCTGCTGGTGGTCGACCTGACCTGCAACGCCGTGGACGCCCGGCACGCCGACGCCATCACCCAGGCGGTCGGCACCATCGAGGGCGCCGAGGTCCACACGGTCAGCGACCGCACCTTCCTGCTGCATCTGGGCGGCAAGCTGGAGGTCGCCTCCAAGGTGCCGCTGCGCACCCGCGACGACCTGTCCATGGCCTACACCCCGGGCGTGGCCCGGGTCTGCCGGGCCATCGCCGCCAACCCGGCCGACGCCCGCAAGCTGACCATCAAGCGCAACACCGTGGCCGTGGTCACCGACGGCTCGGCCGTCCTCGGCCTGGGCAACATCGGCCCCGAGGCCGCCCTGCCTGTGATGGAGGGCAAGGCCCTGCTGTTCAAGCAGTTCGCCGGCGTCGACGCCTGGCCGGTCTGCCTGGCCACCCAGGACACCGACGAGATCGTGCGCACCGTCGAGCTGCTCGCCCCCGGCTACGGCGGGGTCAACCTGGAGGACATCGCCGCCCCCCGCTGCTTCGAGGTCGAGCGCCGGCTGCGGGAGTCGCTCGACATCCCGGTGTTCCACGACGACCAGCACGGCACCGCCATCGTCGTCCTGGCCGCCCTGGCCAACGCCCTGCGGGTGGTCGGCAAGGAGCTGGCCGGGTCCCGGGTGGTGCTGTCCGGCTCCGGCGCCGCCGGGGTCGCCATCATCAAGATCCTCCAGGCCGAGGGGGCCGGCCAGATCATCGCCTGCGACCGCGCCGGCGTGCTCCACAAGGGCCGCGAGCAGCTGGACGAGAGCAAGCGCTGGGTGGCCACCCACACCAACCCCGACGGCCAGACCGGGACCCTGCGCGACGCCCTGGCCGGGGCGGACGTGTTCATCGGGGTCAGCGGCCCCGGCATCCTGGAGCCCGACGACCTCCGGACCATGGCCGCCGACGCGATCGCGTTCGCCCTGGCCAACCCCGACCCCGAGGTCGACCCGGCCGGCGCCCGCCGCCACGCCGCCGTGGTCGCCACCGGCCGCAGCGACGAGCCCAACCAGATCAACAACGTGCTCGCCTTCCCGGGCGTGTTCCGGGGCGCCCTGGACGCCGGGGCGCCGGCCATCACCGAGGCCATGAAGGTGGCCGCGGCCAGGGCGATCGCCGCCTGCGTGCACGACGACGAGCTCCGGCCCGACTACATCGTCCCCAGCGTGTTCGACCGCGCCGTGGCCCCGGGGGTGGCCGCGGCCGTCCGCCAGGCCGCCGGGGAGGACCGGGCCGCCGGGGTGGCCACCGGGAGCCCACCGGCCGACCGGGTGGCGACCGGGTGATCCCCGGGATCGACCTGGAGGGGGTCACGGCCTGGTTCCAGGCCAACGTGGGTGAGGTGCGGCCGCCGCTGGCCGTCCACCAGATCGCCGGCGGCCGCTCCAACCTCACCTACCGGGTCGACGACGCCGCCGGCGCCAGCTGGGTGCTGCGCCGCCCGCCCCTGCACGGGGTGCTCCCCTCGGCCCACGACATGGCTCGCGAGCACCGGGTCATCGCCGCCCTGGCCGGCACCCCGGTGCCGGTGCCGGCCACCTTCGGCCTCTGCCAGGACCCGGCCGTCACCGGGGCACCGTTCTACGTGATGGCCTACGTCGACGGGATCGTCCCCCGCGACGAGGCCACCGTGGCCGCCACCCTGGACGAGCCGGCGCGCGGCCGGGCCGCCGACTCGCTGGTCGACGCCCTGGTCGCCCTGCATGCGGTCGACCCCGAGCGGGTCGGGCTCGGTCAGCTCGGCCGCCACTCCGGCTACCTGGAGCGCCAGCTGGCCCGCTGGCAGCGCCAGCTCTCCCAGTCCCGGACCCGGCCCCTGCCCGCGCTCGACGAGGTCCACCGCCGCCTGGCGGCCAACCTCCCCGCCCAGGTGGGGCCGGCCCGGATCGTCCACGGCGACTTCCGCCTCGACAACGTCGTCCTCTCCCCCGCCGGCCAGGTCCTGGCCGTGCTCGACTGGGAGCTGTGCACCCTCGGCGACCCGCTGGCCGACGTCGGCCTGCTGCTGGTGTACTGGGCCGAGCCCGGCGACCAGACCCTCCCCCTGGGCGCCGCCCCCACGGTCATGGCCGGCTTCCCCGGCCGGGCCGCCATCGTCGAGGCCTATGCCGCCCGCTCGGGTCGCGACCTGTCCCAGCTGGACGTCTATGTGGCCTTCGCCTCCTGGAAGCTCGCCGTGATCCTGGAGGGCGTGGTCGCCCGCCACGCCACCGGCGCCTACGGCGAGGGCGACGACACCTGGCGCGGGTTCGCCGAGGCGGTCGTCAAGCTGGCCGATCGGGCCCTGGAGCTGACCGACCGGCTCTGAGCCGGTTCAGCGCGTGGCGCGGCGGCGGCCGCCGCCGGTCTCGGCCGGGTTGACCATCGCCTGGAGCTGGCGGTCCCGGAACCAGGGGCGCAGGGTGATGGGGGCCGGCGGGATGTGGCCGTAGAGCAGGACCCCGTGGCCGGGTGAGATCCAGCCGAGGGCCTCGGCCGGGGAGGCCCCGCGGGCCCGGGCGGCGCTCCTGGCCGCCGCGCTGTCGCCCTCGCCGCGGTCCTTGGCCGCCCTGGCCAGGGCGGTGGGGGTGGACAGCTGGCGGATGGTCTCGTCCCCCAGCAGGTGCGAGAGGACGGTCAGGGTCTCGGCGTCGGTCACGCCGCTCAGGATGATCTTGGCCCTGTGGTTGGCGAACACCGCCTCGGCCCGGTCGTCGTAGCGGGCCCGCATCTGCGACAGGTGCCGGAAGGCGGTGACCAGCTGCACGCCGTGCCCGCCGGCGTTGGCCGCGTACAGGTCCAGCTGGGGCAGGGGGGCCGAGCTGGCCGCGTCGTCCAGGACGACCAGCAGGGCCGGGTCGATCGGCGCCCCCCGGTCGCGGGAGCGCTCGAAGGCCAGCTCGATCACGTCCTGGACAAGGGCCATGGTCAGGGGGCCGAGCCGCCGCTGCTCGTGCGCGGGCAGGCTCACGTAGACGGTGTTGGCCAGCCCGTCGAGCAGGCGCTCGGCGGTGAACTGGGTGCCCACCGACGCCTCCTTGACGGTGGGGTCGGTGTAGGCGTCGATCACCCTCGGCACCTGGCCGTAGACCCGGCTGCGGGTCTCGTCGGGCAGCCGCCAGATCGACTCGAAGGCGTCCCTGGCGGCCGGCGCGTTGGCCACGTCGATGCCGGCCGAGATGTCGTCGCGGTCCTGGCGCTGGCCCCAGCGGAGCACGTCGCTCATGCTGCGCCCGCCCACGGCCGCGGCCAGCAGCATCGCGGCCAGCAGGTTGGTGGTGTCGCCGGCCATCCCCTCGGCGTCCCGGTCGGCCCGTGTCAGCCGGCTGGCGTTGACCAGCGAAAGGGCCATCCGGTAGGCGCCCTCCCACCGGTCGCAGCGCGACAGCGGCGTCCAGGTGTTGGCCTCCATCCCGGTCGTGCCCGCCGGGTCGTAGAGGAACACCTCGCCCTTCTGCCAGCGGCGGCCGATGGTGGAGCCGATCAGGTCGGGCTTGACGCCGGCGGCCAGGACCGGCCCGTCCCACTCCAGGATGGCCGGGATGACCAGGCCGCTGGTCTTCTGGCTCTGGGTGGGGCCGAGGGCGATGACCGACTGGAGCGGCTCGGCCGCGACCAGGCGGCCGTTCACCCGGCCCAGGCTGACCCGCCAGGGGGTCGGGGCCCGCACGTACAGCTCCCGGAACAGCTGCGGGCGGGCCCAGCCGGCCGGCCCCACCTGGTCGGCGGGGGCGGTCTGGCGCTCGACGACAATGGACCGGCCGATGCGCCGGCGGGCCGACCGCAGCGCCGCGGACAGGTACACCCAGGCGGCGGCCAGGACGGCCAGCAGGATCATGAAGGTGGCCCAGAACAGCACCGGGCCGGGCAGGAGCTGGCGGGCGCCGTTGGGCCAGGCGGCGGCCGGGTCGAGCGGGTGGCGGGGCACCTTGGTCATGACCACGCCCATCTCGGGCAGCGACACCTTGGGCCAGTGGCCGGAGTTGACGAACCCGGCGACCTGGCCGGTCAGCCACAGCATGAAGGTGGCCCCGAGCAGGACCGCGATGGCGATGAGCAGCAACTGGTCGAGCGGCCCCTCGCGTCGGACCGCCGGCCGCAGGCTCATGACACCGAGTCGACGGCCTCGTCGGCCTCGGAGGTCATCCAAGGAGCCGACCGCGGGCCCATGTTGGCGTCGGTGTCGACGATCTCCCGCTCCAGGATCGGGTCGATGCGGTGCTGGACGATGAACGAGCGCCGCCCCACCCGCCACAGGGCCTCGCCCCGCTCCAGCATCGGGATCTGCTCGACCTCGGTCTGGGTGAGCCCCAGCAGCTCCCGGGCCTGCTCCACCTCACCGGGCGACTGGCGGTAGATGACCCGGGTCTCGGAGTCCTCCAGCAGCCCCTTGGCCAGCTGGACCTGCTCCGAGCCGGCGTCGCCGGCCGCGGTCAGGTCCGACAGCCGGTGCATGACGGCGATGTTCTGCACCCCGTACTGGCGGGCCAGCTTCCAGCTCTCCCGCAGCCACCGGGCGATGGCCAGGTGCCGCAGCACCACCCACGCCTCGTCCAGCACGACGATGCGGCGGACCCCGTCGTTGCGGGCCCACGACCCCTGCAGCCACGCCGCCGTGCAGGCCATCAGGATCGGCCGGGCCTCGTCCTTGACCTCCCGGAGGTTGAACACCACCAGCCGCCCCGACAGGTCCAGCCCCGGCGAGGTCGGCCCGTCGAACATGCCCCGCAGGTCCCCGGCCCCCATCCGCCGTAGTGACAGCGCCAGCTGCCGCCCCTCCTCGGCCAGCCGGGCCGTCGAGGTCCGCAGCTCGTGCGCGGTCGCGTCCGACGGCTCCAGCAGCCGGTTCACCACCTGGGGAATGGTCGGCTGGCTGTGACGGCTGGCCGCCTCCACCACCGCCTCATGATGGGCCCGCTCCAGACACGCATCCTCCTCCGGCCTGAGGTTCCGCCCCAGCATCACCCCGGAAATGGAGCGGAGCAGGGCCAGCTGCGCATCCCCCCCGATCATCGGGTCCAACGGGTTCAGCCGGAGACTGCCCCCACTGGCGAACCGGATCGGCTCCACCTTGCACATCGCCGCCAGCGCGTCGTACTCCCCCTTGGGGTCGATCACCCAGGCGGTCCGGCCGAACAGCAGCTGTCGCCAGAGGAACGTGTTGTGGACCACCACGTCGTTGGCGACGAAGCAGGCGGTCGGCTCCACGGTGAGGTCGTAGACGTGGCACTCGCCAGCGTCCTCGATGGCGACGATCCGGTCCCAGAAGACGTCGGAGTCGAGCAGCCAGCCGTACCGCTCGCCGATCCCGTACTCCTCGCAGAAGGCCCGGAACGCGGGCCGGTTGATGCGGCCGGTAGCCAGGTTGAAGAGATGGCTGAACTGGAACCGGTAGGTGGCGCCGAGCAGCCGCTCGATCCGACGGAACGGCACCGTGTCGACCCGGCCGTCGGGTCCTCGAGTCAGCGCGGCCAGCTCCGCCCGGAGCTCCCGGGACGCCGACGGCGCGCCACAGTTGGCCTGGACCGGCCGAGTCCGGGCGGCGCACATGGCCTCCAGCTTGGCCCGCTTGAGCCCCCAGAGCGGAATGGAGTCCAGGAAGCTGCGCTCGCAGTGGGAGTAGACACGCAGGGTCCAGGCGTCAAAGGGCCGGTCGCCGATGGCGGTCGCATGGAACCGAACCCGGCTCTGGACGCCGAAGCGCAGCAGGAGGTGCTGGAGCTGGCGAACCATCCGCTCGGAGGCGAGAGTGATCTCCACCCCGGTCTTGGAGACGGTGCCGTCGCACATCCAGAACACACCCAGGAAGCGGGCGAGCTGGCCGGCCGGCAGCCGAAACACCGAGTCGGGGATGACCTTGTGCTTGGCGAGCGCTCGCGGGACCCCGTTGCGGCGAAGTAGGGTCGCGACCGCTCCCCGGCGACTGGAGTGGCCCGGAGCATAGCGGCTGGGCTGGCCCTTGACGTTGCCGCCACGCGTACGGGTGGCGGTCAGGGTCGGCGCTCCGCAGCCGCAGGCGCAGCGGCCTTCGGGCGGGGAGTCGAACGTCACATGCCCGGTGAGGGCGTAGTCGTAGCGGCCGACGTGCCGCACCTCGAACCCCAGCCGGTGGCCGGCGATCCGCATGCGGTCGATGATCTCGGGCTCGTCGGAGGAGAACCGGACGCCGCCGGTCTGGCTGGGGACATAGCAGCCCTCGGCGAGCAGGACGGCGAGGACGTCGACCTCTTCGTCCAGCAGCCGGACGGGCTCCTCCGGGAACGGCATCCTGGCCGGCAGCGCTGCCGTCTCCCCAACCTTCAACGTGTCGGCCCGGCGCCATCCGTCAGGCATGAGATAGGGGTGCTCGGGCGTGGTCGTGACCGAACGCCCGGAGGCGAATGTGATGCGAAGGCATGGCGACATGCCTACGTCTACTTTGGCAGTAATTGGAACAGCTTCGACGCGGCGTCGGTCTCGCAGGGTAGCAACCCGATCTACCTGGGGATCCTTGAACACCTGGCCAATGGTGTGTAGAATCCCGGTCCTCGGGTCGAGGATCTCCGTATTCTCATCTAGGCACTTCACGAGTGATGATTTTGCGTAGCCAATTTGGCCGATCACCAGCATGTTCGGTCCGGTGATCTCTTTTCCGTAGAGAGACCACGCGTCGTAGCAGAATGAGCCGCCGAAAACGTCACGACCGATATAGACGCCTTCGCTGCCCAAGCCACCCTCGGAGATGAAGGGGTAGGCAGCCTGGAGATGGGCCGTCGTGACCCGGTGCGCCGGACGCCTTGGCTTGGTTCTCATTTGAGCCCCCGCCCCAAGGGGAGGGTGTAGGAAAACGTCATCTCCTGTTCGCCGTCGCAGCGTTGGAGCTCGAGGCGGGACTGGCCGGCGGCGTGTTCGACCTCGCCGCAGGCTTCGGCGAGGGCTTCGGGGCTGTCGGCGGTGACGGTGATGTAGCCGGAGAAGCGGACGTCGGCGTGGCCGTCGGCCAGCTCCTGCTCGCGGCGGTTCACGGCGTCGGCCTGGTTGCGGCGCTTGGCGGTGCCGAGGAAGCCGAGCTTCTGGCGGAGCTCGTCGTCGGCGACGTCGGCGGTCTTGGCGAACCCGACGGCCCGCATGGCCTTCAGGGGCGGGACCGGCTCCATGGTGACGGCCACGGTGCGCTGGGAGCGGGTCTGGACCAGCAGGGGGGCCAGGAAGTCGGGGCCGACGTCGATGCGGGGCCACTCGGCGACCCAGTAGGTGGCGTGGCAGACATCGTTGGTGCGGTAGTAGCCCCAGCGCTCCTCGGTGCGCATGGGCCAGGCGTTGCGGGCCGACACGCCCCCCTGGCGGCTGGGGTCGACGCTGTCCAGGCGGGCCAGGTTGGCCCGGGCGTGGGGGTCGTAGGAGAGGCGGATGGTGGCGGCCAGGCGGCGGGGGCCGAGGGCGTGCAGGACCTCGACCTCGGCCGACTCCAGCCGCCGGGCCATGACCTCCAGCTCCCGGGCCAGGACCATGCAGGCGCCGGTGTCCTTGCCGCCGGCCTGCTTGATGGCCCGGCCGGCCTTGCTGGCGTTGAGCTGCAGCACGATGTGGAGCTCGTGCTGCTCGGTCACCGGGGCGGCGGCGTGGGTGAGGCGCAGGTAGCTCTGCAGGGGCAGGGTGTCCAGGCCGATGGAGGGGTCGATGGCCTCGCGCAGGTAGCGGCTGAGGGCGTCGGGGTCGTCGGGCGCGGTGCGCTCGATCCACTGGACGCGGCTGATCGGGCTGCCCTCGCGGGCCAGGCCGGCGATCACCCCGGCCCAGCCGGCCAGCCGGTGGGCCTTGTCGACCGGGTCCAGGAGCACGAACGAGCGCGCCCGGGCCTGGATGACGGCCGAGAAGGTGTGGTTGGGCCGGTCGGCGAGCACGCCCAGCTCGACGCCGCGGAAGGGGAAGGCCAGCAGCTCCACCTTGCCGATCGAGTCGGGGAGGCTGACCGGCTCGTCACCTCCGGCGAACCGGGTGCCGGCTTCGGGGGCGCGCGAGCGGAAGCGGTTGCGTCCGGTCGCCTTGCGGGCCATGAACACTCCGATCACGGGGACCCACTCATTCAGGGGCCGCCCATAGAGGGGCACGAACGTGAGCAGCGCCCCGGTGCTGAGCAGGAGCACCCCACCCAGCAGCCCGAGGCCGCTCTTGAGGGCCTGGACCAGCAGGATGGTGAAGAACACCGCCGTGGCCAGGATGGCCAGCTGGCCGGGGCGCAGCGCCCCAACCCAGCCGCGCCGCTCCAGCGGCCCGAAACGGTAGTGGATGTCGAGCGGGCTACGCATCCGAGCCTCCGTCGCCGGGCAGGTCTGGCAGCTTCATCGGCTTGGTGCCGGCGCCGCTCGTGCCGCCGACGTTCGCCGGGGCCGGGCGGGCCGAGGAGCGGATGGGCGCCGGGGCCGGGGGCGACGGCTCGCCGCCGACGACCTCCCCGCCGCCGACGTCGCTCATGGCGGCGAAGCTGGTGGTGGCCCGGTTGCGGGCCGCCCCCACCACCGCGGCGCCGGCGGTGGCGGCGGCCGCCGGGGCGGCGAACCCGGCCGCCGGGCCGGCGGCGGCGCTGGAGCGGAAGCGGGTCTGGATCATGCCCGAGACCACCGAGGAGCTGGTGGTGAGGGCGGTCGCGCCTGCGGTCGCCTGGCGCAGGGCGGCCCGCTGGTGGCCGGCGGTGACCACCGCCGCCTCGGCCAGGGGGATGAGCTTGAGCAGGGCCACCGGGGTGAAGGCGGCCATCAGCAGCAGGGCCCCGCCGGCCAGCACGCCCTCGAACTTGTCGCCCAGCCCGCCCCGGGCCAGCCCGGCCGCGGCCAGGTTGATGATGGCCACGATGAACACCTTGGCGAAGATGATGGCGATCAGGAACTCGATCAGCCGCCGGCACCAGCGCCAGCCGGCCGGCCAGATCATCGCCGCCAGGGCCAGGGGCAGGAACAGCACCGAGATGTAGATGGCGGCCGCCCGCAGCAGCAGCTCCAGCCAGATCGACAGGGCCCCCAGGGTGACGATCAGGGCGCCGAGCAGGACCCCGAACACCGGGGCGGCCGGGTTCAGGGTCCCGGTGCCGAGGCCGGCCAGGGCGCTGCCGGCGTCGCTCATGAACTTCTGGGCGTCGGCGGCGGCGTTGCCGCCCAGGGCGGCGCTCATCCAGTCGCTGACGTCGATCAGCATCTGGACCATGGCCGGCCCCACGGCCGACAGGATGGCGGCCAGGGGCAGGAACACGAAGGCCGAGCGGA
This sequence comes from Actinomycetes bacterium, assembly GCA_045807325.1. GTDB lineage: Bacteria > Actinomycetota > CALGFH01 > CALGFH01 > CALGFH01 > CALGFH01. The sequence continues at coordinate 9,328 of JBJMHP010000177.1, forward strand.
TGGCCTGCATGCCGTCGGCGCGCACGATCGACTGGGCGACCGAGACCAGCAGGATGGGCAGGGCGATGATCACGGCCAGGGCCAGCATCACCCGGTACTGGGAGGCGAACCAGTCCGCGTTGACCACGTCCGGGCTGGTGGTGCCCTGGATCAGGTTGCCCACCTTCTGGAGGAAGAACTTGCCGGCCGCGGCCACGGCGGCGGTGAAGCTGCGCAGGGCGCTGTCGCCGGCCGTGGAGACCACATTCTGGGCCGCCCCGGTGACGGCGCTGGTGACCGCCTGGCCGGGGTTGGTCCCGGCCTTGCAGACGTTGCGGGCGACCGGGTTGGGGATGCTGTCGCAGCGCCCCTGGTTGGGGTCGGCCGGCTGGGTGGTCTGGGTCTGGCCGGGGTTGGTGGGCTGGGCCTGGGCCAGGGCGGCCGGGGCGGCCACCACGACCAGCAGGCCGGCGATGATCAGCAGCAGCAGGACCGCGCGGGCCCAGGTGCGCCTACGGTCCTGGTGCATAGGTGAACTCCTTGAACTCGTTGGCCTTGGTGACCAGTTCGCCGGCGGCCGTCGGGGGGGCGACGTCGGCGATCGGGACCGGCCCGTCGGTGGTGGTGCTGGCGACCTGCTTCCAGTCGCCGTCGACCCAGCGCAGGCTGACGGTGGTGGTGCCCCAGCCCTCGCGGACGGGGACCGTGCCGGCCTGCCCGCCCAGCGACCCGCCGACGCTGGTCACCCAGATGGCGACCCTGGCCGACCCCTTGCCGTACTGCTCGACCCGCCAGCCCACCGGGGTGGCCCGCAGCAGCACCTGGGCGCGACCGGCGGCCGGGCCGGTCACCCCCAGGCCGGCCCGGAGCGAGGCCACCGCCTGGTCGAAGGTCTTCTGCTGCCGGGCTCTGGCCTCGGGGGCGGCCAGGGTGTCGATGGCCGCCCGCCGCTGGGCGGTGTCCAGGATCAGGGCGCTCGACAGCACCTTGGCGTAGTTGGCCGCGGCGGCCACGGCGCCCTGCTGGCTGTGGGCGTAGCCGACCCCGACCCCGTTGGCGACCCGGCGTGGCCCGACCCCGGCGCCGGCCGCCGCGTCGGCCCGGGTGGCGGCGGTGCTGTCCGGGGTGGCGGCCGCGGTCGGGGCCGGCGGGGTCGCCGCGGCCGCGGTGGTCGCCGGCGCCCCGGTCACGGCCGGGTCCCTGGTCATGGTGGCCCGGCCGACGACCAGGCCGCCCAGGAACAGGACGATGGCCCCCAGCACCATGGTGAGCAGGGTCGGCATGCCGCCGGCCCCGAAGCGCCGCTGCTCGGGGAGCCGGTACAGCACCCGGGCCCGCTGGTCCCGCACAGCCATGGCCGTCACACCCCCGGCAATGCCGAGGAGGCCCGGCGCTGGCGCCGGGCCCCAGGCACGCGGGACCTGGTCATGGCGTTCCTAGGCGGTCTGGCCGAGGGAGAAGGCCCAGTTGACCAGCGCCGCCGCGGCCCCGACGATGACGGCCCCGACCACCGAGTACAGGGTGGCCCGCTTGCCCACCGCGGCCTGGTGGTAGTTGGACGACAGCGAGCCGACGCCCCACATGGCCCCGCCGATGATGATGCCGACCAGCGACAGCAGCAGGGCGAAGGCGCCGATCCCGTTGATCAGCTGCTGGACCGGGCCGGCGCCGGGGATGGCGTTGAAGTCCGGGGTGAAGTTGACTCGCTGCGCGACCACGTTCTGCGCTGCGACGGTCATGCGCAACAGCATCGGTAGTTCCCTCCGATGGTCATGCCGTGAATCCATCGGCCACGGCGGCGGCTACCTCCAAGTACGCGCGCCTGGTAACGGGGCGCAAACGTTCGATCTGGGTCTCGGCGCCGGCGGACAGGTGGGGGTCCCAGGGGACCTGGACCACGGTCCGGCAGCGTCCCTGGAAATGCTCTCCGATCTTGTCCACTTCCACCAGGCCCTCCTCCCGCACGGCGTTGACGACCGCGATGGCGTTGCGGACCAGGTCGGCGTGGCCATTCTCGTTCAGCCAGTCCAGTGTCGAGGCGGCTGTCCGGGCCGAGTCGAGGCTTGGCGACATGACGACGACGATCTGGTCGGCCAACTGGAGGATTCCCTTTGTGGCCGATTCCAAGACACCGGTTCCGGTGTCGAGCATGATCAGGTTGTAGTGGCGTTCCAGCAGGGCGATGGCCCGGCGGTACTCCTCCTCGCCGAGCGCGGTGGTGATCCGCGGGTCGTCGTCGGAGGCGACCACCTCCAGGCGGGTCGGGGCCTGGTTGGTGTAGGCGCGGATGTCGGCGTAGCGGACGATCTCCTGCTCGTCGGCGAGCAGGTTGGTGACGGTGGCCGCGGTCTCGCGGCGGACCCGGTAGCCCAGGGAGCCGGCGTCGGGGTTGCCGTCCAGGGCCACCACCCGGTCGCCGCGCAGGGAGGCGAAGGTGTGGCCGAGCATGAGGGTGGTGGTGGTCTTGCCGACCCCGCCCTTGCGGCTGATGACGGCGATCGAGCGGCAGCCGGCCGCCGGGGCCTTGGCCCGGGCCATCAGCTGGCGCTCGGCCCGCTCGGCCGGGCTGGGGCCGAAGTTGATCCGCCCGCCGGTCAGCCAGTAGACGAAGCGCCGCCAGCCGTCGCGGGGCGGGGAGGCCTGGCCGCGCAGGTAGCGCTCGGCGGTGAAGTCGGCCGCGGTCGCGGTCGAGCGGCCGCTGGCCGGCTTGGTCACCCCGGCCGGCCGGTCGGCCCGGGGGGCCGGGCCGTCCCCCGGTCCGGGCGGGCCCTGAGGCCGGCGCTGACGCCGGCTCGGCGGCGGAGGGGGCTCGGGCCGCTCGCGCTCCTCGACGGCGGTCCGCTGGTCGACGGCGGTCCGCCGCTCGGCCGGCTGGGCCTGGTCGGCCGGCCGGCCCGGGTCGGCGGGCGCGGTCGGCGCGGCCGGCGGGGCCGGTGGGCTCTGGGGCTCGGTGGTCGGAGCCGCATCGTCGCCACGGCCGAGCGGGACCAGGGCCTCGTCGGAACCCCCGGTCCAGGCGGGCCTCTGCTGCTGGCTCACAACGACCCCCGGTCGGTCTCCATATCGTGCTGTTCGGATGCGTATTTGGGAGGATCTGTCCACGTGTGATTACCAACAGATTACACTGATGTGCAATGACACCAAGGCAGTCGACCAGCGGGAATCGGACCGCCGCCCGCTCTCCCCGTCCCGTGGACAGAGACAGCACCTCCGGCCTATCCTGTCAACCGACTCGACTATCTTAAAATACCACCGATCGGCCAGGTGATGGTCAAGCTCCTGTTCGGCGTCTTCGCCGTCGTCTTCCTGGTCCTGGGCCTGATGGCTCTGGGGCTCTCCACCTCCCTGATCGGAGGCGGGACGCCGAGCCCCAACGCCCAGCAGGACATCCCGCCCCAGCTGCTGCCCGTCTACCAGACGGCCGCCGACAGCTGCCCGGGGCTGCCGTGGCCGGTGCTGGCCGCCATCGGCAAGGTCGAGACCGATCATGGCCGCTCCACCGCCCCCGGGGTGCGCTCGGGAGCCAACTTCGCCGGGGCCGCCGGGCCCATGCAGATCGGCGTCGGGGGCCAGGCCGGCAACACCTGGGGCGCCTATGCGATCGACGGCGACGGCGGCGGGGCCAGCGTCTACAACCCGATCGACGCCATCTTCACCGCGGCCAACTATCTCTGCCGCAACGGTGCCGCGCAGGGCCGCGACGTGGCCGGGGCCATCTTCGCCTACAACCACGCCAGCTGGTACGTGACCAAGGTCCTGGCCATCGCCTCGACCTATGCCGCCAGCGAGGGCCTGCCCCCGGGCGCCCCGGCCGAGCAGGTGGCCGCCGCGGCCGTCCAGTTCGCCTACAACCAGCTCGGCAGGCCCTACCGGTGGGGCGCCACCGGCGAGCTGGGCTTCTACGACTGCTCGGGGCTGATGCTGCGGGCCTACCAGTCGGGCGGGCTGACCCTGCCGCGCACCTCCCGCCAGCAGTGGTACGCCGGCGCCCGGGTCTGGAACGTGTCCGACCTGCTCCCCGGCGACCTGGTCTTCTACGCCTACAACACCGCCGACCCGGCCACCATCCACCACGTCGGCATCTACATCGGCGCCGGCAACATGATCGACGCCCCCTACACCGGCGCGACCGTCCGCATCACCCCCTTCCTGCGGGGCGACTACATCGGCGCCGTCCGGCCCACCGCCGGCCGCGCCCCCGCGGGCGCGACGGCCACGTCCACGCCCACCACCGCTGTACCGGCCGGCTGACCTGGGCCGATTCCCCGGGGCGCTGCCCTGATGTACGTTTATGCTGGGTCGCGGTCGCGGTGTGGTGCGCATCCAGGTGGTGGGCATGCAACGGTTCGCACGGAGGGAGTGCGCTGGTTGTCCCGATCCCCGACCAGGTCCGCGTGGGTGAACGTCCGCAGTGACCAGCCCGTGCCCCCCTTCCCGGCCTTCGTCTACGACGCGCTGCCCGGCCGGGTGGTGTTCGGCGTCGGCTCGGTCGCGCAGTTGGGCGAGGAGGTCGACCGGCTCGGGGGCCGGCGGGTGCTGGCCATCGCCGGCAAGCGGGCCATCGACGGCCTGGTCGGGCGGCTCGGGGGCCGCTGGGCGGCCAGCTTCACCGACGTCCAGCAGCACGTCCCGGTCGAGGCGGCCACCCGGGCGACGGCCGCGGCCGCCGCCGCCGGTGCCGACTGCCTGGTCGCCATGGGTGGCGGGTCGGCCACCGGCCTGGCCAAGGCGGTCGCCCTGGAGCACCAGGCCCCCATCGTGGCCGTGCCCACCACCTACGCCGGCTCCGAGGTCACCCCGATCTACGGCCTGACCGGCCCCGACGGTAAGCACACCGGCCGCGACCTGCGGGTCCTGCCCCGGACGGTGCTGTACGACCCGGCCCTGACGACCGGCCTGCCGACCGTGGTGACCGGGCCGAGCGGCATGAACGCCCTCGCCCACGCCGTCGAGGCCCTGTACGCCCCCGGCGCCAACCCGGTGACCTCGCTGCTGGGCGAGGAGGGGGCCAGGGTCCTCCACGACGCCCTTCCCCGGGCGGTGGCCGACCCGGCCAGCCTGCCCGCCCGCTCCGACGCCCTGCTCGGGGCCTGGCTCGGCGGCGCCTCCCTGGCCGGCGCCGGGGTCGGCATCCACCATCAGCTCTGCCACCTGCTCGGCGGCGCCTACCGCCTGCCCCACGCCGAGCTGCACGCGGTCGTGCTCCCCCACGCGGTCCACTTCGTCGCCCCGGCCGCCCGTCCCCAGCTGGCCCGCCTGGCCGACCGCCTCGGGATCGACGACGTCGCCGGCGCGATCTGGGACCTGGGCCGGCGGCTGGGCACCCCGGCCAGCCTGGCCGAGCTCGGCCTGCCCGAGGCCGAGCTGGACCGGGCGGCCACGCGGGCCGTGGCCACGGTCGTCCAGACACCACGCCGGGCCGGGGTCAGCGACCTGCGGGCCCTGCTCGGCGCCGCCTGGCAGGGCCGCCGACCGCCGCCGACCTGACGGCCGCCGGGGTCAGTCCCAGGAAGGTGCAACATGAACGGCAACCTCGACCGCCGCCGGTTCCTGCAGGTCACCGCCCTGTCCGGCGCGGCCGCGCTGGCCGGCTGCGGCACCTCGACGGCACTCGGCGACCGGCAGCCGGTCAAGCTGGGCTACGTCTCTCCCCAGAGCGGCGCCCTGTTCCCCTTCGGCCAGGCCGACGCCTTCGTCGTCGAGGACGCCAGGCGGGCGTTCAAGGACGGCCTCCAGATCGGCGGGCGCGCCCACCCGGTGGAGATCCTGGTCCGCGACAGCCAGTCCAGCCCGGACCGGGCCGGCGAGGTGGCCCGCGACCTGGTCAACCGCGACCAGGTCACCATGATGCTGGTCTCCTCCAGCCCCGAGACCACCAACCCGGTGGCCGACGTCTGCGAGCAGGCCGGGATGCCCTGCATCTCCACCGCCACCACCTACCAGCCCTGGTACCTGGCCCGCGACCCCGCCCCGGACCCCCATGACCCCAGGCCGTACCAGTGGACCTGGCACTTCTTCTGGGGACTCGAGGACATCGTCGCCGTGTTCGCCGAGATGTGGGCCCAGGTGGACCACAACCAGGTCCTCGGCGGCCTGTGGCCCGACGACGGCGACGGCCGCGCCTGGAGCGACAACTTCCCCAAGGTCCTCGGCTCCCAGGGCTACGAGGTCGTCGACCCGGGCCGCTACCAGGACCAGAAGGACAGCTTCGCCAGGGAGATCGACGAGTTCAAGGCCAAGGGGGCCGACATCGTCACCGGGGTGCCGCTCCCCCCGGACTTCGCCACCTTCTGGCGGCAGGCGGCCGAGCGGGGCTACCGGCCCAAGATCGCCAGCATCGGCAAGGCGCTCCTGTTCCCGGCGTTCATCGAGGCCATGGGCTCCGCCGAGGGCGTCTCCACCGAGGTCTGGTGGAGCCCCGCCCACCCCTACCGGTCGTCGCTGACCGGGGCCAGCGCCGGCCAGCTGGCCGCCGCCTACCAGAGCCGGACCGGCCGCCAGTGGATCCAGCCCCTCGGCTTCGTCCACGCCCTGTTCGAGGTGGCCGCCTCGGTGCTCAAGCGGGCCGGCGACCTCGGCGACCGCCAGGCCCTGGCCGACGCCATCAAGGCGACCAGCCTGAACACCATCGTCGGCCCGGTCGACTGGACCAGCGACCAGGCCGACTTCCCCAACGTGGCCAGGACCCCCCTGGTCGGCGGCCAGTGGCGCCGGGGCCGGACCTGGCCGTACGAGCTGGAGATCGTCTCCAACACCTTCCATCCCGAGATCCCGACCGTCGGGACCCTGCAGCCGATCATCTGACCAAGGAGACCGGATGGGGATCGAGATCGACCGCGAGCGGTTCGACGAGGCCGACTACCCCCGGTTCACCGAGCGGCTGGAGCGCTGCCTGGAGGCGCTGCGGCGGCTGCTGGAGCGGCCCGGGTTCGGGGTCGGCCCCCGGACCATCGGGGCCGAGCTGGAGCTGTTCCTGGTCGACGAGGACGGCCGCCCCCTGGCCAAGAACCAGGCCATCCTGGAGGACGCCGACGACCCGCGCCTGACCCTGGAGCTGGACCGGTTCAACCTGGAGGTCAACCCGTCGCCATCATCGCTGGCCGGCCGGCCCCTGACCGGGCTGGGCGGGGAGCTGGAGGGGGCCCTCGCCTCGGTCCGGGCCACGGCCAGGGCCCACGGCGGCCGGGTGGCCATGGTCGGCATCCTGCCCACCCTGCGCGACCAGGACCTGCAGCGCGGCGCCATCACCGACGCCCCCCGCTACCGGGCCCTCGACTGGAGCCTGTCCCGGGTCCGGGCCGAGCCGTTCGAGATCGACATCTCCGGCCGCGACCCCGAGCCGCTGCGGGTGGTACGCGACAACATCGTCATGGAGGGAGCCAACACCTCCTTCCAGGTGCACCTGCGCGTCGACCCCGCGGACTACGTGCGCAGCTTCAACGCCGCCCAGCTGGCCACCGCCCCAGTGCTGGCCGCGGCCGGCAACTCGCCGCTGTTCCTTGGCCGGGTGCTGTGGGAGGAGACCCGCATCGCCCTGTTCGAGCAGACCGCCGACGACCGCGACACCCCGGCCCGGGAGCGGCTGGTGTCGCGGGTCGCGTTCGGGACCGACTGGCTGCGGGGCAGCGTGCTCGAGCTGTTCGAGGAGAGCGTGCGCCACCACGAGCCGCTGCTGCCGATCCTGGGCGACGAGGACCCGCTGGCGGTGGTGGCCGACGGCGGCGTGCCCGGGCTGGATGAGCTGCGGCTGCACCAGGGGACGGTGTGGCGCTGGAACCGGGCCATCTACGACACCGGCTACGGCGGCCACCTGCGCATTGAGCTGCGTCCCCTGCCGGCCGGGCCGACGGTGGTCGACATGCTGGCCAACGCCGCCTTCCTGCTGGGGCTGACCCTGGCCCTGGCCCCCGAGGCCGATGACTGGACCGGCCGGCTCCTGTTCGCCAGGGCCCATGCCAACTTCTACGACGCGGCCCGTCTCGGCCTGGAGGCCGAGCTGGCCTGGCTGAGCCCGGACGGCGAACCTCAGCGGGTCGGCGCCGCCGAGCTGGTGCCGCGGCTGCTGCCGACGGCCCGCCGCGGGCTGGTCGAGGCCGGGGTCGACGCCGCCGAGGCCGACCGCCTGCTCGGGGTGATCGCCGACCGGGTCGCGGCCGGCCAGACCGGCGCCGTCTGGCAGCGGCGCACCCTGGCCGCCATGGAGGGCGGGGAGGGCGAGGCCGGCCGCGACCGGGCTGTCCGGGCTCTGCTGGAGCGCTACCTGGAGCTGCAGGCCGGCGGCGACCCGGTGCACACCTGGCCCGTGCACGGCTGAGGGGCCGGCCCGGAGGCCGGCCCCTCAGTTGCCTGGTGCTTGGCGCTACGGCCTGGCCACGTTGACCAGGCCGGCGCCGTAGGCGTCGTTGTCGGAGATCCTGGGACCGGTCAGGTGGCAGAAGCCGGTACCGCACGGCAGCCCGGTCAGGTCCCCCGGCGAGGTGTCGGTCGCCGACAGGGCCCGGGTGTAGTTGGTCGGCGCGTCGTTGGCCAGCCGCTTCAGCCGGGCGATCAGCCTCCCCGGGTGCTTGCGCAGCGACGGGTGGGCGCTGGCCACCAGGGCCAGCGACCCCGACACCTGCGGGGCGGCCATCGAGGTGCCCTGGATGGTCGAGTAGCACTCGCCCTGGGGGAACCCGGACCCGGCGGTGAAGGTGAAGCAGGGGACGCCCACCGCCCAGTTCGAGGTTGTGCTGAAGACCTGCCAGGCGTTGGTCAGGTCGTCCAGGGTGTACGGGAACCCGGGGGTGCCGCCGCGGTCGAAGTTGGACAGGTTGAACTTGCGGGCCCCGCCTGGGCCGGCCAGGTCGATCCGCGGGCCGTAGTTGGAGTAGTAGGCCAGCTGGTTGATCTTCCCCTGCCCGGCCGCGTGATGGGCGTCGCTGCGTGGCTTGCAGGTGGCATTGAAGTCGGGCGCGACGGGTGGGTCGGCGTTGGGGTCGCCGGGGTCGCCGATGGTGCCGGGCGGGCAGCTGGCCGAGGACGGGACGACCACCCGGCCGGTGGCCGAGACGTCGACCACACCAGGCACCCCGCCGGGGACCTGGTACTGGCCGAAGATGTCGTCAAACTCGCCCGGCGGTGGCGCTGGCGTGGCGGTCGGGCCGTGGCTCAGGACGCGCCCGCCAGCGCCGACCCGGACGTGGTCGTTGCCGGCCGAGGCAACGATGACCGTGCCCTTGCCGCGCGCGTAGACCACGGCGTCCACATACGCCCGGTAGGCCGCGTCCTGGTCCGGGTCGGAGCGGTCGAGGGTGCCGCCGAAGGAGATGCTGAGCACGTCCAGCCCCAGGTCGGCGGCGGTCAGGAACGCGGCGAGGATGGTCGAGTCGTAGGCCGAGCCGCACCACTGCGAGATCTTCAGGGCAACCAAGTTGACCTTGGGCGCGATACCGTTGATGCCGGTGCCGTTCAGGGCGGCGGCGATGCGGCCGCCGATCCAGGAGCCATGCCCGTTCCAGTCGGTCTTCTCCGGCCCGCCGAACTCGGCGGCCAGGTCGGCGTCGGAGATCCCCCCGAAGAAGGTCTCACAGATTGGCGGGTCCTCCAGCCCGGTGAAGTCGATCACCCGCTTGACCTTGGAGCGCAGCTCGCGGTGGGTGAAGTCGAGGCCGGTGTCGGCCACCCCGACGGTCACCTTGGGGCTGCCGGCGGTGGTCTTCCAGCCCTGGGGCAGGCCGATGCGCCGGTAGTCCCAGAGCAGGCCCTTGTAGTCGAAGGCCGGGTCGGGGTTGATCCCGGCCGCGCTGGTGGCCGCGGGTGCCTTGGCCTTGAGCTGGGTGGCGCCGCGCAGGCCGGGAGCGGACAGGTTGGGCTTGCTCCGCTCGGAGGTGAGCTCCCGCCGCTGGTCCTTGGCGACACCGAGGGCCCGCCGGTCGGCGGCCAGGCTGTTGCGCTCGCTGGCCGTGGCGCTGACCACCAGGGTCTTGGCCTGCGGGAGGTCACGCAGCACGCGGGCGCCCTCCCTGACGGCCTTGGCCCTCAGGGCGCCGTAGTCGGCCGACGACCTGGCCACGACCAGGTAGCGGCCCGACGCCCCCTTGGGGCCCGCGGAGGCCAACTGCGGCAGCATCGCCGCCAGCACGGCCAGGACGGTCGTGACGACCAGCCCCCGCAGCACGGTTCGAACCTGCATTGGCTCTTCCTCCTGCCCCCCGACGGCCTGCTCAGTGCCGGAACACACGGTGATCACCACAAATCACCGTCGGCCGCAGAAGCATCCACGACTTGGGCAGAGCACGCCAATCGGGAGCGTGACGTATCCCGTCTACGAAGGTCGCAAGGGCAGGGAGCCTCCAGGGGAGCCTGGCCGGGGCTCAGAGGCGGCTTGCGCCGCGCCGGGGACGGTCAGCGGCGCAGGACGCGGTCCATCACCTCGAGCAGCTCATCGACCTTGTCCTCGCCGCCGCCCGACCGGATCTCCTCGCGGACGCAGCCGCGGATGTGGCCGTCGAGCAGCCCGAGCGACACCTTGTCGAGGGCGGCCTGGATGGCCGCCACCTGGGTGACCACGTCGACGCAGTACTTGTCCTCGTCGATCATGCGGGCCACGCCCCGGACCTGGCCCTCGATGCGGCGCAAGCGGGTCTGGAGCTGCTGCTTCTGCATGGTGTAGCCGGGCACGGCACCTCCTCTGCTCTGCATGCCCCACCCGGGTATCGTATCCCAGGGTACCCTGGGTGGGTATCTGGAGGTGCCGAAGGGAGGTGGCGGTGGCGGCGACGGCGCCCGAGCGCCCGGGGACGACCAGGGTCGACCTGCCCATCGAGGGCATGACCTGCGGCGCCTGCGCGGCCCGGATCGAGCGGGGGCTCAGCCGGCTCGACGGGGTCGCCACGGCCAGCGTCAACCTGGCCGCCGAGCGGGCCACGGTGGTGTACGACCCGGCGGTCACCGGCCCTCCGGCCTTCGCCGGCAAGGTGGCCGCCCTCGGCTACGCCGTCGGCCGCGGCCCGGCCGACACCGACCCCGACGACGAGCTGCGCGGCCGGCTGGTGGCCGCGGCCGCCCTCACCCTGCCCGTCCTGGCCCTGGCCATGGTGCCGGCCCTGCAGTACCCGGGGTGGCAGTGGCTGGCCGCGGTCCTGGCCACCCCGGTGGTGCTGTGGGCCGGGGCCGGCTTCCACCGGGCCGCCCTGGCCGCCCTGGCCCACCGGACGGCGACCATGGACACCCTGGTGTCGCTGGGGACCCTGGCCGCCTGGGGCTGGTCGGTGGCGGCGCTGCTGTTCGCCGGCGCCGGCGACCCGACCGGGATGGGCGCTGGCGCCCACGTGTACTTCGAGGTGGCGGCCATCATCGTCGTCCTGGTCCTGTTCGGCCGCTGGCTCGAGCAGCGGGCCCGCAGCCGCTCCGGGCAGGCCCTGCGGCGGCTCCTGGAGCTGGGGGCAGGCACGGCCATGGTGCTGCGCAACGGGACCGAGGTGCCGGTGCCGGTCGAGGCGGTGGCCGTCGGCGACCGGTTCGTGGTCCGGCCCGGCCAGAAGCTGGCCACCGACGGGGTGGTCACCGACGGCCGGTCCTCGGTCGACCGGTCGCTGCTGACCGGCGAGTCGGTCCCGGTCGAGGTCGGCCCGGGCGACGAGGTCGTCGGGGCCACCGTCAACCTGGAGGGCCGGCTGGTGGTGCGGGCGACCCGGGTCGGGGCCGACACCACCCTGGCCCAGATTGTCCGCCTGGTCGAGGCCGCCCAGGGCTCCAAGGCCCCGGTGCAGCGGCTGGCCGACCGGGTCGCCGGGGTGTTCGTGCCGGTGGTGCTGGCGGTGGCCGCCGCCACCTTGGTGGGCTGGCTGGTCACCGCCCACCCGGCCGCCGAGGCGGTCAGCGCGGCCGTGGCCGTGCTCATCGTGGCCTGCCCATGCGCCCTGGGGCTGGCCACCCCGACCGCGGTCATGGTCGGGACCGGCCGGGGCGCCCAGCTCGGCATCGTGATCCGCGACGCCGCGGTGCTGGAGCAGGCCGGCCGGGTGACCACCGCCCTGCTCGACAAGACGGGCACAGTGACCGAGGGCCGCATGGCCCTGGTCGAGGTGGTCGCCGCCGCCGGCGTCGACCCCGAGGAGCTGCTGGTGCTGGTGGCCGGCCTGGAGGACGCCTCCGAGCACCCGGTGGCCAGGGCGGTGGCCGACGGCGCCCGGGAGCGCGGCCTGGCCCTCTCCCCCGTCGAGGCGTTCACCAACCTGCCCGGCCAGGGGGTCGCCGGCCGGGTCGGCGGCCACGAGCTGCTGGTCGGCGGGGCCGGGCTGCTGGCCGGGCGCGGCTGGAGCGTCCCCGCCGAGCTCGCGGTCGCGGTCGACACCGCCAGGGCGGCCGGCCGCACCGCCGTCCTGGCCGGCTGGGACGGTCAGGCCAGGGGCATGCTGGCCGTCGCCGACGAGGTCAAGCCGGCCAGCGTGGCCGCGGTGGCCCGGCTGCGGGCCCTCGGGCTGGAGACGGTCCTGCTCACCGGGGACCACCAGGCGACCGCCCGGTCGGTGGCCGACCGGCTCGGGGTGGACGGGGTCGCGGCCGAGCTGCTGCCCGGCGACAAGGTGGCCGAGGTCCGCCGCCGCCAGCAGGCCGGCCAGGTGGTGGCCATGGTCGGCGACGGCGTCAACGACGCCCCGGCCCTGGCCCAGGCCGACGTCGGCGTGGCCATCGGCACCGGCGCCGACGTGGCCCTGGAGGCCAGCGACCTGACCCTGGTCGACGGCGACCCGGGCGGCGTGGCCGACGCCATCGCCCTGTCCCGCGAGACCTATGCCACCGTCAAGCAGAACCTGTTCTGGGCCTTCGCCTACAACGTGGCCGCCATCCCGCTGGCCGCCGCCGGCCGCCTCCAGCCGATGGTCGCCGCGGCCGCCATGAGCCTGTCCAGTGTCTTCGTGGTCGGCTGCTCCCTGCAGCTGCGGACCTTCTCCCCGGCCCGTCCCCTGGCCACCCGGGCGCGCCGCCTGGCCCTGGCCGGGGTCGGCGTCCTCGCTCTGGCCGCCGCCCTGCTGCTGTCACCACGGCTGGACCAGCCGACCCCCACCCCGTCCCCCTCCCCCGCCGTCACCGTGGAGCGCCCATGACCACCGAGACCCTCTCGGTCCCCGACATCTCCTGCGACCACTGCCAGCGGACCATCGAGTCCGCCCTCGGTCGCCTCCCCGGCGTCCGCACCGCGGCCGTCGACGTGGCCGCCAGGACCGTCCAGCTCACCTACGACGAGGCCACCGTCGACCCGGCCACCATCCGCCACACCCTGGCCGAGGAGGGTTACGAGGTCGCGGGGTAGCCGGCCGCGCCCGTCCGGTTGGCCGCGGGTCGGGTGGGGGGTGCCGCGCGCCCACGGGTGGGTGCGGGCGGCAGGGACAGGCCGCCGGGTGGCGAGGAGCGGGTGCGCTTCCCCAGTCGGTGGGGTGGCTCATCCGAGGTGGCCGTCGAGGTCACCTTCCTCGGCTGGGAGGCGGGCCGGCTCCGGCATCCTGCCGACAGCGGCCCGAGCCGGCTACTGTAGGGGTCCGACACCCAGGGAGGTCGCCATGACTGCAGAGGAGCTTGCCGCGACCGCGAAGGCGCTGGTCGCCCCGGGCAAGGGCATCCTGGCCGCCGACGAGAGCAGCGGCACCATCGCCAAGCGCTTCGAGTCGATCCAGGTCGAGAGCACCACCGAGCGGCGGCGGGCCTACCGGGAGCTGCTGTTCACCACCGAGGGGGCGGCCAACTACATCAGCGGCGTCATCTGCTACGACGAGACGCTGCGCCAGCGCGCCGCCGACGGCACCCCGCTGGCCGAGGTCCTGTCCGGCCAGGGGATCATCCCCGGCATCAAGGTCGACAAGGGTACCACCGCCCTGGCCGGCTTTGTGGGCGAGAAGGTCACCGAGGGCCTGGACGGCCTGGCCGGCCGGCTGGCCGCCTACCGCGACCTGGGAGCACGGTTCACCAAGTGGCGGGCGGTCATCACCATCGGCGAGGGCATCCCCACCTTCGGCTGCATCGCCGCCAACGCCGAGGCCCTGGCCCGCTACGCCGCCAGCTCCCAGGAGGCCGGGCTGGTCCCGATCGTCGAGCCCGAGGTGCTGATGGACGGCGACCACGCCATCGAGCGCTGCGATGTGGCGACCCGGGAGACCCTGGCCGAGACCTTCGCCGCCCTGCGCCGCCACCGGGTCCGCTTCGACGGCATGCTGCTCAAGCCGAACATGGTCCTGGCCGGCAGCGACAGCCCGACCCAGGCCACCGTCGAGCAGGTCGCCGAGGCGACCGTGGCCGCCCTGGGCGACTGCGTGCCGGCCTCGGTGCCGGGCATCGTGTTCCTCTCCGGCGGCCAGAGTGACGAGGCGGCCACCGCCCACCTGAATGCCATGAACCGGATCGGCGGCGTGCCCTGGCAGCTGAGCTTCTCCTACGGCCGGGCCCTCCAGGCCCCGGCCCTCAAGGCCTGGAAGGGCGAGGCGGCCAACGTCCCGGCGGCCCAGCAGGCCTACCACCACCGGGCCCGGCTGAACGGGGCCGCCCGCTCGGGCGACTACACCGAGGCCATGGAGAAGGAGCCCACCGACGCCTGAGCAGCCGGTGACGGCCCCCGGCTCCCAGGAGACCGTCGCCGACGCCCTGGCCCGGCGGGTCCCGACCCCCCAGGCTCCCTCGGCCCACCGGCTGGTCGAGGCGCTGCGGGACCTGGGCGCGGTCGACCGGGCGGTGTACGAGGCGGTGGCCCGGACCCCGACCGCGACTCTGGACGGCCCGGTGCGCCAGCTCTCGGGCGCGGCCGACAAGTCCCGCCTGTGGCTCGGCATCGCCGCCGCGGTCGCCCTGGTCGGGGGCGACCGCGGCCGGCGGGCGGCGCTGGAGGGCGTGGTCGCCATCGCCGTCACCTCGGCCACGGTCAACCTGGGGGTCAAGCCGGTCGCCCGCCGCCGCCGTCCCGACCGGGCCCAGCCGGCCCGGTTCGAGGACCGCCACGTCCCCATGCCCCGCTCGGCGTCGTTCCCCTCCGGCCACGCCGCCTCGGCGTTCGCCTTCGCCTACGCCGTCGGCCGCCACCTGCCGGCCCTGGCCGTGCCGATCCGCCTGTTGGCCACCGCTGTCGCCTACTCCCGGATCCACACCGGCGTCCACTACCCGGGCGACGTGGTGATCGGCTCGGTCACCGGGGCCGGCACGGCGGCCATGGTCGCGGCCGTGGCCGACCGCGCCGCCCGCCGCCGCACGACCTAGCGGTCGTGCTCGGTGAGGTGGTCGATGCAGACGGTGACGGCCAGGACGAGGGCGTCGTTCTGGCCGGGGACGATGGCCACCCCGTAGGTGTCGCGGACCCGGAACCAGCGCTTGGAGATGTTGGCCACCGGGATGCCGTCGCGGGTGATCTGGTACTCGTGGTCGAGGATGCTGCCTTCCACGTCCAGCCGGCCGCCGTCCTCCAGCTCGACCGTGAACCGGTCCCGCAGGGGTGTGATCAGCGCCTTCTTGACCGTGGCCACCTTGTCGCCGTCGCGCTCGATGGCCATGGTGTCGCGGGCCCGCAGCAGCCGCTTCTGGAGCCTGAGCAGCTCCCTGCCCTCCCTGTCCTTGATGACAACGGTGTCGCGCACCCGCAGCACCTTGTCGTCGACCAGGAAGATGCGCTCGCCGCGCTCGTTCTCGATCCAGAAGTCGTCGCCGAAGGTGAGCATCTTCTCCCGCAGCAGGTAGCGGGTGCCGGCCGGCGCCCCCTCGGCGGCCTCGGCCCGTCGTGCTCGTCGCCTGAACATCGGTGCCCTCCGTGGTCGGCGTCCACCGTCCCCCCGGGCCGGCTGCGGGCACATCACCCGCTTGGGGTGAATCATCCCGTCGAGTAGCATAACTGTGGGATGACGCTCCGTGGCTGAGGCTTTCGGATGGGGAGCGCTCGGGTCGGCGGCCCTGCTGGCCGGCGCCCTCATCGCGTATCAGCTGAACCCCAGCCGAGGGTTCATCGCGGTGGTCATGGCCCTTGGCACCGGCCTGCTCATCGGCTCGGTGTCCTTCGAGCTCGTCGACGACGCCCTCCAGCACCAGGCCGTCGCCTGGGTGGCCCTGATGGTGCTGTTCGGGGCGGCCGTGTTCAGCGTCGGCGACTGGCGGCTGAGTGCGCGTGGGGGCGGCGACCGCAAGGACCCGACCGGCGCCCAGAGCGAGGGGGCGCCGCTGGCGATCGTGCTCGGCTCGGTCCTGGACGGCATCCCCGAGTCGTTCGTGCTCGGCCTCACCGTCCTCCAGGGCGGGGTGAGCCTGTCCCTGCTCGTGGCGATCGCCCTGTCGAACCTTCCCGAGGGCATGTCGTCCTCGAGCGGCCTCAAGGCGGCCGGCTGGCCGAGGGGCCGGGTGCTGGCCATGTGGTCGGTGGTGGTGCTGGTCTCGGCGCTGGCCGCGGCCGCCGGCTTCGCGCTGCTGGACCCGGCCAGCGGCTGGACCGGGGCGCTGGTGCAGGCCTTCGCGGCCGGTGCGCTGCTGGCCATGCTGGCCAACTCGCTGCTGCCCCAGGCCTACGCCGTCGAGGGCGTGGTCACGGGCCCCCTGGTGGTGGTCGGGTTCGCGGTCTCGCTGGCCATGTCGGCGGTCTGAGCCCGGCCATGCCGACCCGGCGGAGGCGGCGGCGCCGCGAGCAGCTGGAGGCGATGCTGGCCGGTGGCCAGGCCCGACTGGAGCGGGCCCGGTCGCGCAGCCTGGTCGTGGACACGATGGCCGGCGTCGTCCAGCGCGAGCGCCCGGTCGCGGTCGGCATCCTGGCCGCCTCCCTGGCCTTTCGGCTGTTCGCCCTCGCCGTCCCGCTCGCCTACGTGGCCGTGGCCGGGCTCGGCTTCGCCGGCCAGGCGGCGGTCGACGTCGGCCGCCCCGAGGCCGGGGACCGCCTCGGCGACCTGCTCGTCGCCTCGGTGGCCGCCGCCGCCGGCAGCTCGCACCGGGCCCGCTGGCTGGCCCTGATCTTCGGCGGGGTGGCCACGCTGCTGGCCGCGGCCGGGGTCCTGGAGGTGCTGCGCTGGGTGCATCTGCTGGCCTGGCGGATACCGCCGTTCCGGGCCCGGACAACCCCTGGCTTGTGCTGGGGCTGGTCGCCGGGATCGCGGTCGTGAGCGCCAGCTCGGCCGTGGCCGAGCAGGCCAGGGCCGACGCCCAGGGCCTGGCCACCGAGCTGACGGTGGTGCTGATCTCGGCCGGGGCCCAGGCGGTTCTGCTGGCCGCGCTGTGGCTGGCTCTGTCCACGGCCATGCCGCGGCCGCCGGCCGTGCCCT
Organism: Actinomycetes bacterium; assembly: GCA_045807325.1. Classification (GTDB taxonomy): domain Bacteria; phylum Actinomycetota; class CALGFH01; order CALGFH01; family CALGFH01; genus CALGFH01. The sequence goes on from JBJMHP010000177.1 coordinate 26,562, forward strand.
GGACGGCCCTGGTGCCGGGGGCGTGCCTGTTCGCGGCCGGGTTCCAGGGGTTCAATCTGGCCGTCAGCCTCTACTTCGCCCCCCGGGCGGCCCGGGCCTCGACCGTCTACGGGTCGCTGGGGGTGGCCCTGGTCCTGCTGGTGTCGCTGTTCCTGTTCGCCCGCCTGGCCGTGGCCGCCGCCGAGCTCAACGCCACCTTGTGGGAGCGCCGCCGCCCCGGCGGGCCGGCCGGCCGGCGACCCACCTAGCCCGGCAGCAGGCCGAGGCCGTCGAGCAGTTCGACCTCGTTCCAGTACTGGCGGAACCGCCGGATGCGGTCGCCCTGGAACTCGGCGATGACCACGCCCCGCAGCTCGATCCGGCGGCCGGTCGGCTCCAGGGCCAGCTCCTCGTCCAGGGTCAGGAGGCCGGTGTGGGTGGCCGCCACCCGCCACTCGGCGATCAGCTTGTCCCCGACCGCGTCGACCGGGTCCAGGACCAGGTCGACGTCGGAGTAGGCGCCGGCCAGGCCGGCCAGGTCGGCGGCCAGGTCGTCGCGGGACACGACCTCTATCACCGGCGACCAGCCGGTCACGTCCTCGGTGTAGGCGCGCTCGATGGCGGCCAGGTCGCCGGTGACCGCTGCCAGCATGGCGTCCCGGAGCACCTCGGCGCGTGCCGCCCTGTCCGGCATCCCAGCTCCTTCCCACCCCTGCCCGGTCAGATGCCGAGGGCCCGGGCCTTGGCGGCGGCAAACTCCTCGTCGGTCAGCGCCCCCGACTCGTGCAGGCGGGACAGCCGCTCCAGCTCGGCGATGCTGCCGGGCGGAGGGCCGGCGGCCAGGGCCGGTGGCGGCGGTGACGCCGGGGACGCCTGGGTGGCCGGGTGGGCCCCGGCGGCCAGCCGCAGCAGTGGTCTGCGCGGTCGGAAGAACAGCCCCACTGCACCCTCCCCGGTCGGATTGGCCCGCGCCGGCCAGTCTGCACGGCCCCTGACCGGCGGACATCACCCCCGGAGGGTGATGTGCGGTTCCCCGCCCACGGGGACGGTGCCCGGGTGAAGCTGCCCTGTTCACCTCGCTGCGCGGGTACGGCACCGGCTGGCTGCGGGGCGACGTGGTCGCCGGGCTGACGGTGTGGGCGGTGCTGGTGCCCGAGGCCCTGGCCTACGCCTCGATCGCGGGCGTGTCGCCGGTGGTCGGGCTGTACGCCGCCCCGGGGGCGCTGCTGCTGTACGCCGCCTTCGGCAGCTCCCGGCACCTGGTGACCGGGCCGATGTCGGCCACCGCGGCCCTGGCCGCGGTGGTGATCGCCGCCGTCGTCGAGCTGATCGACTTCCCGGCCCTGGCCGCCCTGTACCGGATCGCCACCCGGCATCTACGGCATCGCCGCCCGGCCCGACTTCATCGCCGCCGTGGCCGCCCTGGCCGGGGTGCTGGTCTTCGACACCCTCCCCGGGCTGTTCATCGGCGTGGTGGTGTCGCTGCTGCTGCTGGTGTACCGGGCCTCACGTCTCCATGTGGCCGTCCTCGGCCAGGTCCCGGGCGTCCCCGGCCAGTACGGTGACGTCGCCCGGCACCCCGAGAACCTGCCCGAGCCGGGGATCGCGCTGCTGCGGGTCGAGGGCGGGCTGTTCTTCGCCAATGCCGACACCGTCCGGGCTGCCGTCCGCGCCCACGCCGCCGCGCAGGGGACGCGGGTCGTCGTCCTGGACGCCGAGACGGCCCCCTACATCGACGTCAGCGCGGCCCACATGCTCGTCCAGCTCACCGCCGACCTGCGCCGGCAGGGGTCGAGCTGGTGATCGCCCGCGACATCGGCCAGTCCGCGACATCCTGCGCCGGGCCGAGGGCGAGGCCGCCCTGCCCCGCGCCTTCCCAAGCGTCCAGGCCGCCGTGGACGCCGTCGGTGGCGGGCAGCGGCACCCCGGCACCGAATCACCCGGCACAGGGTGAGGCCGGCTCACCCTCTGCCACCCCATGCTGGACTCGGCCGGCAGTCACCAGGGGAGGGACCATGCCAAGGCAGTTCCAAGGTCACATCGATCTCGACGTTCGAGACTCGACCCCGGACTGGTCGGCGTTCCTGGCCGACCGGGCGCCCCAGGGGGCGCCGAATGTGCTGGTGGTGCTGTACGACGACACCGGCTGCGCGGCCTGGTCGCCCTACGGCGGCCGGATCAACATGCCGACCATGCAGCGGCTGGCCGACAACGGCCTGACCGCGCCGGAGCCGCAAGCCCACGGCTTCAGCCGTGGGTAAGGCTCCGCCGGGCGAAAGCCCGGATTGTCGCACCTGGCTGGGACGATGGTGGCTGTGCGCTACCACTCGACCAACAAGACGGTGTACTCGGCGAAGTACCACCTGATCTGGTGCCCGAAGTATCGCCGCCGAGTGCTTGTCGGCGGCGTCGACGAGCGGGTGAAGGTGATCATCGGCGACGTGGCCGCCGAGGTTGGCGCCGAGGTCATCGAGGTCGAGGTGATGCCCGACCACGTGCACCTGCTCGCCGAGGTCCCACCGACGGTGCCGCTGTCGAGGTTCGTTGGGCTGGCCAAGGGCCGGTCCTCCCGCCTGCTCCGCATGGAGTTCCCCCGCTTGCGGCGGTTGCCGGTGCTGTGGAGCCCGTCGTGGTTTGTGTCCACGGTCGGCGGAGCGCCCCTGGAGGTCGTCCGTCGATACGTGGAGAACCAGAAGGCGGGGTCGTGAGGTGAGCCGGGCTCGCAAGCGGGCAAAGGACGCGCCGACCTTCGTGGCGGCCATCCTCCTTCGGGTCACTCCGACGCAGGCCAAGGAAGTGGCGGGCCGGTTTGAATGCGCCCGGCTGCTGTACAACGCCTGCCTGCGGGCCGCGCTGGACCGAGCGGTGGCGATGCGGGCCGACCCCAGATGGGAGCAAGCGAAGGCCATGCCCCAGGTCGTGGCGGGCAGGCCGAACCCGGCGAGAGCGAGCGCGTTCCAGCAGTTGCGTGCCCGCCACGGCTTCACCGAGTGGGCGCTTGCCTCGGCCGCATCCGGCTTCCGCGTCGGCTGGCTGCGGGAGAAGGTCTTCGCGCAGGAGGCGCAGGTGCTGGGCGCACGGGCCTTCGACGCCGCCAACCGGTGGATGCTCGGCCAGCGTGGGCGGCCGCGGTTCAAGGGCAAGGGTCGCGGGCTGCACAGCCTGGCCGGCAAGGACCGCAACGGCGCCCTACGGATCGCCGCCGACGGTGGCGGGCTGCAATGGGGCACAGGGCTGGTGCTGCGGTTCGTCTTCGACGAGCGCAACCCCTACCAGTGGTGGGCGGCCTGGCATGTCGCCGAAGGCCGGCTGCGGTCGTGCCGGATCGTGCGGACCAGGATCCGGGGCCGATGGGTCTATGTGGCGCAGCTTGTCTTGGACGGCAAGCCGCTGCAGCGCTATCAGGTCAGCGAGGGTGTGGTCGGCCTCGACGTCGGGCCCTCGGCCATCGCGGTGGTCACCGACCAGGGGGCGTGGAAGGAGACGTTCTGCGCCGAGCTGGACGACAAGGCCAGGCAGCTACGCCGGCTGCAGCGTCGGCTGGACCGCCAGCACCGCGCCGGCAGCCCCACCTGCTTCGACCAGCAGGGTCGCCATCAGCAGGGCGGGTGCGTCTGGCGGTCCCGTTCACGGCAGGCTGAGCGGACCAGGACAGCGATGGCGGAGCTGCACCGGCGCCTCGCCGAGCACCGCAAATCGCTGCACGGCAACCTCGCCAACCGCATCCTCGGCCAGGGTGCGGCCATCCACACCGAGAAGCTGTCCTACCGCGCGTTCCAGCGTTGCTTCGGGCGCAGCGTGGGCCGCCGGGCACCGGGCCTGTTCATCACCACGTTGTCCCGCAAGGCTGCAAGCGCCGGCGGGCAGGTGGCGCTGATCGACACCCGGACCACCCGGCTGTCCCAGGCGTGCGTCTGCGGCGCGGTCGCCAGGAAGCCGTTGAGCCAGCGGACCCACCGCTGCGGCTGCGGGGTCGAAGCCGACCGGGACGTGTTCTCGGCGTTCCTCATCCGCCACGTGGACCCCACGGTCCACCCGCACCTGCTCGACGTGGGAAGCGCCGCTGTAGCGTTTCCTGTGCTCCAGGACTCCGGTGCAGGCCGGCGTCGAGCAGTCTTCAACCGGCGAGTCCCGCAGGCGCAGCCTGGCGGGTACGGGGCGACCCGTCAGAGCCGGTCGGCCGCAAGCCCGCAGAGCGCCGCTGATGTCCCCGCTGGGGGAGAGGCAGCGTGAACCGGGAATCGCACGGCTTCAAGCCGTGGGAGGATGTCAAGGGCCGACCAGGGGACTGGCCACCGTCCGACAGCTTTCCGGCCAGGGCGCCGGTGCCCGCCAGCCTGATGGTGCGGGCCAGGGGTGAGCCGCCCTCACCTCGGAGGGGTGAGTTCCGGCTCCCCCGGCGAGTCCGGGAGCCGGCGGACCTCGACCAGCTCCAGGCCCAGGGACTGGATGCGCTCGAGCAGCCCGTACAGCGCCGCCTGGTCCTCGACCGGGCCGTGCAGCACCGTCTCCACCGGCTCCACCGACGCGCGCATGCCCTCGAAGGCGGCCACCAGCGAGTCGCTCAGGCGCCCCCGGACGCGGATCTCGTAGCTCCCTCCCGCACGAGGCACGCGCACCCTCCTCGACCGGCCCCAGCGGCCCGCCTGCCGTCATGGTGGTGCCACCCGGGGTGATGGGGCTTCACCCGAACGGGGTGATTCACCCGCCGAGGATGACGACGGATCATCCCGGCGCCTGCCATCGTCGGCCGGCGACTTCGGTTCTACGCTGGGCGGCGACAGCATCGTCGTCCTGTCCTGAAAGGGGAAAGCGCATGAGCGACCTGCCGATGCCCGACCGGGCGGCCGGCCTCGGGTCCCGCGATGCCATCCGCGGGATAACCCGCGCCTGGTGGCTGTTCCTGATCCTCGGGGTCCTCTGGATCCTGTTCGGGATGTTCGTGCTGTCCTACAACGTGGGCAGCCTGCTCGCCCTGGCCATCTTCGCCGGCGTCACCTTCATCATGACCGGCATCAACCAGATCCTGGCCGCCGGCCGGGTCGAGGGCTGGGGTTGGCTGTACCTGATCGGCGGCGTCCTATCGATCATCGCCGGGATCATCGCCTTCGTCTGGCCGGGCCGGACACTGGTCGTCATCTCGGTGGTGCTGGCCTGGTTCCTGGTCTTCAAGGGCATCGTCGACATCGTCGCCGCCCTGTCCTCCCACGGCCGTCCCTACTGGTGGGTGACGCTGATCCTGGGGATCCTGGAGCTGCTGCTCGGCATGTGGGCCGTCGGCTACCCGGGCCGGGCCCTGGTGGTGTTCGTCAACCTGGTCGGCATCTACGCCATCTTCTACGGCTTCACCGAGCTGTTCGCCGCCTTCGACCTGCGCGGCCTCGGCCACCGCCTGGACCGGACGCCGCCGGAGCGGCCGGCCGTGTGAGTCAGAGCAGCTGCAGCTGGCGGGCCCGCTTGACCGCGTCCCAGCGCCGGTTGGTGTCGAGCTTGCGGTAGATGCTCTTGATGTGGGTCTTCACGGTGTTGAGGGAGACGTACAGCTCGTCGGCGATCTCGCCGGCCGACAGCCTGCTGGACAGGTACCGCAGCACCACCTGCTCGCGCTCGCTGAGCGGCACCACCAGCGGCCCCGCCGCGGCCGCCCGCCCGGCGGGCCCGGCGGCCGCGGCGGCGGTCCGGAGCCGCTCCAGCAGCGACCCGACCAGCAGGTGGTGGGTGTTGTCCCAGTGCAGGTGGTCGGCGAGCAGCACCCGCACCGGGGGGCCGCCCTCCACGAACACCCGGCGGTAGCCCTCGGGCGCGGCCAGGTCGAGGGCGCGGGACAGCGAGCGGGCGGCGGCCGCGCTGTCGGCCAGCTCCTGGTTGGCCAGGGCGTCCAGGAGGTGGGCGGCGATGGTCAGGGGGAGCTCGGGCGGTGGGTGGCCCGGCCCGCCGGCCAGTATCGGGGCCAGGGTGCGCCCGGCGGTGGCCGGGTCACCCCCGGCCAGCTGGAGCCGGGCCAGGACCACTGCCTGGATCGGCGGCTGGGCGTCGCCGCCGCCGCCCAGGGCGGCCAGGGCCGCCTGCTCGTCGCCGGTGGCGGCCAGCAGCACCGCCCTGGCCGCGGCGGCCGCGGCCGCCAGTAGGCGCGGCGGTCGCCCCCCGGTGGCGGCCAGGGCGCCGTCCAGGCGGACCAGGGCGTCCTGGGCGGCCTCGCGGCCCGTCTCGGCGGCCATGAAGGCCCCGAGGACGGCCGCGGCCAGCCGCAGCGGGCGATCGCCGGCCATGGCCGACCGGGTGGCCCGCTCCAGGGCGGCCGTGGCCACGGCCAGGTCGTCGTGGTGGTAGGCGGCCACGGCCACGGCCAGGTGGGCGGCGGCCAGCCGGGGGCTGGCCGACCAGTCGATCCGTCCGGCCTGCTCGGTGGCCAGCCGGCCCAGCTCGGCGGCGCGGCCGAGGCGTCCCCGGACGGCCTCCAGCAGGGCCAGGTTGGCGGTGGCGGCGACGGCGACGACCGGACGGCCCGTCCGGTCGGCGTCGGCCCGGGCCTGGGCCAGGCTGGCCGCGGCCTCCTCCGGCTGGCCGCTCCACAGCTGGGCGGCGCCGAGCAGGGCGTGGGCCAGCAGTCGCTGGTCGTCGTCGGAGTCGTCGGTGGGGTCGGGCGGCACCCGGGCCGCCGGCCCGGCGTCGGCGACGTCGCCGACCAGTCGCGCCCGGTACAGCCTGGCCAGCCGCATCGCCGCCCCGGTGCCGGGCCGGCGGGCCTGGAGGCCGCGGCGGCCGGCGGGCCGTGGCCCGGCCTCGGCGGCCATCCAGGGCTCGGCGGCCGCGGCCAGCCCCAGCCAGGCGTCGGCCTCCTCCAGCTGTCCGAGGGCGAGCCGGCTGAGGGCGGCCACCACGGCCAGCTCCGGAGTGGTCCGCACCCGGTCGCCGGGCAGCCGCGACACCAGCTCCGCCAGCACGGCCCCCTGGCCCTGGACCAGCATGGCCGCCCAGCTCGTGGCCACCAGGTGGGCCGCCTGGTCGATGTCGCGGCCGGCCAGGGCGTGGCGCACGGCCGGCACCGGCTGGCCGGCGGCGGCGTACCAGGCGGACGCCCGCCGGTGCAGGCCCGGCAGCTCGTCGGCGTGCTCATAGCGCAGCTCGGCCCGGAGCAGCTCGGCGAACAGCGGGTGGTAGCGGTACCAGGTCCGGTTGGGACCGGCGGCCGAGGTGAACACGTGCTCACGCTCCAGCCGGGCCAGGATCCTGGCCCGGCCATCCTGGAACGCGCCGAGGGCGCCGCGGCCGACCCGCGGCGGCGCGGCCACCTGCTGTGCGGCCAGGGCGACGCCTGGACCGCGGCCGGCCTGGACCGCCCGGCCACCCGACGCCTACCTGCGGGCGGCCGCGGCCGCCCGGGAGGCCGGCTCGGCCGAGCTCCTGGCCCGGGCCGCCCTCGGCCTGGGCGGCGCCACCGGCTTCTGGTCGGTCGAGCTCAACCGGGCCGTCCCCACCGGGCTGCTGGCCGAGGCCCTGGCCGCCCTCGGCCCGGGCGACAGCCCTGCCCGGGCCCGGCTGCTGGCCCGCCTGGCCCGCTGGCGGGCCGCCGGGTCACGCCTGGGGGCCGAGGAGCAGGACCGGCCGCCCGGCTTCGCCGAGGCGGTGGCCATGGCCCGGCGCCTCGGCGACCCCCGGGCCCTGGTGGCCGTCCTGGCCGACCAGGAGAACGCCTGGCACGGCGCCCTGCGGCCCGACGGGCCGGGCGCCGCCGTGGCCGCCTCGGCCGAGCTGGACCGCCTGGCCGCCGACCTCGACGACGAGGACCTGGCCTACCAGGCCAGCCGGGCAAGGGCGGGGGCGCTGCTGACCGCCGGCGACCTGGACGGCGTGGAGCGGCTGGCCGAGGGGGAGGCCCGGCTGGCCGAGACGGGGGCGCCGCACCACCGGTGGCTGGCCCTGCGCCTGCGCGCCTCCACGGCCATGCTGCGGGGCAACTTCGCCGACAGCGAGCGGCTGGCCGGTGTCGCCTTCGACCTGGGCCGGCGCCACCTGGGGGGCCCGCGATCCTGGCCCACGGCTCCCAGCTGGTGTTCCTGCGCTGGCTCCAGGGCCGCCCCGGCGAGGTGAGGCGCTGCTGGAGCGCCTGGGGGCCGAGCAGCCCTGGGCCCGCCGGGTCTGGCCGAGGCTGCTGCCGCTGGCCTGGGCCGGCCAGGGACGCGACAGCTCGGCCCGCCGGCAGCTGGACGCGGCCATGGCCGGTGGCCTGGGTGACCGGCCCGGCATGGCCGGCGTGGTCCCCCTGGTCGCGGCCTGCGCCCAGCTCGGCGACGCCGGCGCCGCCGGCCGGCTGGCCGAGCTGCTGGCCCCCTGGGCCGGCCACCACCTGGCCGCCGGCCACACCTACCTGGGCGCGGCCGAGCACCACCTCGGGATCCTGGCCGCCACCGCCGGGCGCTGGGAGGACAGCCTTGACCACTTCCGGGTCGCCCTGGCCGCCCACGACCGCCTGGGGGCGCGTCCCTGGCGGGCCCTCACCGCCCAGGCCTACGCCGGCATGCTCCGCGGCCGCGACCGGCCCGGCGACCGCGCCCGGGCCGCCGACCTGGACGCCACCGCCCACGCCGGCGCGGCCAGCCTGGGCATGGAGCTGCCGGGATGGGGACGACCGGTCCTCGGCCCCCGGCCGGCCGGGTGGTCGCGGGCGGTCCCCCTACGACAGGACCGGCCGCTCCCCGGACCCGGCCGGTGACGGGGCCGCCGGCGGCGCCGCCCCGGCCCGGCGGGCCGGCTCGACGGCCACGATGATGCGGGCGTGGCGATCGTAGGTCAGGTAGCTCCAGATCCAGTTGACCAGCACGGCCAGCCGGCTGCGGAACCCGATGATGTAGGCCAGGTGCAGCGCCAGCCACATGTACCAGGCGAGCGCGCCCTTGAACCTGGCCCCGTTCGGCAGCTCGGTCACGGCCGCGTTGCGGCCGATGGTGGCCATGGTCCCCTTGTCCTTGTACACGAACCCGGTCCGGGGCTCGCCCTTGAGCGTCAGCTCGATGTTCTGGGCGGCGTGCCTGGCCTCCTGGATGGCCGGCTGGGCGACCTGGGGCTGCAGCCCACCCTTGCCGTCGGGCGCCCCGGCGAGGTCGCCGACCACGAACACCTCGGGCCGCCCCGGCACGGTCAGGTCCTCGCCGACCACGATCCGGCCCCCGCGGGTCTGCTCGAGGCCGAGGATGTCGGCCAGCGGGTGGGCCCGCACCCCGGCCCCCCAGATCAGCGTCCGGGTCGGGATCACGGTGCCGTCCTTGAGCACGACCTCGTCCGGGGTGGCCCGCTCCAGCGCCTGCCCGAGGCGCACCTCCACCCCCCGCTTGGCCAGGATGTCCAGGGCGTGCCGACGCGAGCTGGGGTGGAACGGGGCCAGCAGGTGGTCCATGGCCTCCAGCAGCACCACCCTCGCCTGGTTGATGTCCAGCTCGGGGAAGTCGTGGACCAGCACGTGCTTGAACAGCTCCTCGAGGGCGCCGGCCATCTCCACCCCGGTGGGCCCGCCGCCGACCACGACCACCGTGAGCGCGCCCTTGGCGATCTCGCTCGGGTCGTTCTCGGCCAGCTCGAACTGGCGCAGCAGGTGGGCCCGCAGCCGCAGCGCGTCGGGCATGCTCTTGAGCGGGAAGCTGTGCTCCTCGACCCCCGGGATCCCGAAGGTGGCCGTGGTCGCCCCGGCGGCCAGGATCAGGTAGTCGTAGCCGAAGCTCCCGCCCTCCTCGGTCAGCACCTGCCTGGCGTCGAAGTCCACCCCCGACACCGTGGCCATGCGCACCGAGGTGCGGCGGTAGCGGCGCACGATGCCCCGCACCGGGTGGGCGATGTCGGCCGGCTGGACCAGGCCGGTGGCCAGCTGGTACAGCAGCGGCTGGAACAGGTGGTAGTTGTGCTGCTCCAGCAGCGTGACCCGCACCGGCGGTTTGGTCTTGGCGAGCGCCTTGACCGCCTGCAGCCCGGCGAACCCGGCGCCGACCACGACGACATGCGGCGACCCGTTGCGGTGCCTGAGCTTCGTCATCGATCCGCCCTCCCTCGGCCTGATCGTTCAAGCCGAGTATGCCCGGTATCGTCGTTCCCAGAACAGCGCAGGGGAGGTTGTGATGAGCGGAACAGCAGACGAGGGCTTCGGCGCCCACCCCTTCGCCGAGATCGCCCGGGCCACCGTGGCCGCCCAGGAGCGGAGCCTTGAGCTCGCCCAGGCCTGGTCGGACTCGCTCCGGGAGCTGGTGGCCGACCAGGCCGAGGGCGGCCGGGCCGCCCTGGAGGCGCTGACCTCCACCCTGACCGCGACCGAGCGGGCCCTGGCCAGCCAGGAGGAGGCCAACCGGGCCCTGCGCCAGAGCCTGGAGGCCTACCGGGAGGTGATCGATCGGGCCAGCGCCACCCAGGAGCGCAGCACCCGCCTCGTCCAGGCCGCCCTGGAGAGCTTCGCCACCACCACCCAGGCGCAGCTGGAGCTGACCAGGGCCTTCCTGGTCCCCCTGGGCGGCGGCGACCAGTCCGAGGCCTTCGGCAGCCTGGTCCAGGGCTGGAACGACGCCTTCCTGCGGCTGCTGGAGGCCACGCCGGGCGTCCAGCCGCGACGCCGGCAACGGGACTGACGTCAGCGGCCGGCCGAGCGGGCGGCCAGGCGGGCGGCCACGAACGCCGAGCTGTTGAGGGCGGCGTGGACCACCGCCGGGGCCACCACGCTGTCGCCGCGGAACCGCAGCCAGGAGAACCCCAGCCCGGCCGCCGCGGTGACCACCACCGAGGCCAGGACGGCGCCGCCGGTGCGGACCGGGTCGCCGCCCACCGCCGGCCCGGCCGGGCTGCCGGCCAGGGTGTCCAGGGTCGGCAGGACATGGCAGAGGCCGAACAGGGCCGAGCTGACCACGCTGGCCCGCACCCGGGAGTGGCGCTGCAGGAGCAGGCCGAGCAGGGCCCCGCGGAAGATCGCCTCCTCGGCCACGGCCGTGCCCAGCGGGATCCGGACCAGGGTGTGGTAGAGGGCGTGGCCGGCGCCCCCGGCCGTGGCCCGCTCGTCCAGGAACCAGCGCCGGGTCGCCGGCATGGCCGCGCCGAGGGCGACCACGGCCGCGACCGGCGCGGCCGCGGCCAGCCCGACCGCCAGCCCCCGGCCGACCCGGTCGTGGTCCATGCCCAGGTCGCCGGCCGGCACCCGCCGGAGGCGGGCCGAGGCCAGCGACAGCCCGGCCGCGGCCAGGTTCACGGGCACGTACGCCGGCGACGGCACCGCCCGGTTGATGGCGGCGTTCCAGGCCACCAGGGCGGCCGCGGCGGCCAGCTCGGCCCCGGCGATCAGCTGGCGCTCGGACACGGGTCAGCCCTGCTCGCGGTCGCGGCCGGCCTGGTCGTCGCCGTCGGCCGCCTCGGGGAGGAAGGTGACCTGGACCCGCTGCTCGGGCCGGCGCTCCTCGGTCCGGGCGAGGGCGGTCAGCACCCGCCGGTCGGGCTCGGTCAGCGGCGGCTGGAGCAGGCTGCGCGGCCACAGCCGCCGCGCAAGGACCACGTTGATCTCGGCCGCGTACAGCACCAGCTGGGTGGCAAGGTACAGCCAGCCGATCAGCACCAGCACCACCGCGAACACCCCGTAGAGCAGGTTGGCCCGCGCCAGCTGGTGGTTGAGCAGCTGCACGCCGACGGTCTGGAGCACGCTCCAGCCGAGCGCCCCCACGGCCGCGCCGGGCAGCAGCCAGCGCCAGCGCAGCTTGGTCCCGGTCAGGACCTGGAACATCACCAGCAGCAGGAGGAAGTTGAGCAGGAACGACCCGGCCAGCAGGTCGACCCGGCCGAGCAGGCCCGGCCCGGCGATGCCCAGCTGGGCCAGGACGGTGGCCGCGACCAGCTCGCCGGCCACCAGCAGCAGCGCGGCCAGCCCCCGGGCCAGCCGCCACCAGAAGTTGGGCCGCACGCGGCGGGGGACGTTCCAGAGGTCGTTCATGGCGTCCTGGAAGCTCTGGACGATGCCGAGGCCGCCCCACAGGGTGCCGAGGATGCCGACGACCAGGGCCACGCCCGACCCCTTGATGGTCGAGATGCTCTTCTCGACCTGGGGCCCGAGCACCGGGAACTGCCGGGCCAGGGTGTCGATCACGCCCTGCTTGAGCTCGGGGTTGTTGGCCAGGGTGTAGCCGAGCACGGTCAGGAAGACCAGCGCCAGCGGGAACAGCGACAGGAAGCCGTAGTGGGCCAGCAGGGCGGCCTTCTTGCCCCCCTGGTCGTCGCCGTACTTCTTGAGCACCCCGAAGGGGAGCCCGAGCACGCTGTGCCGCTGCTGGAACCGGTCGATCGCCCGCAGCAGGCGTTCGATGCGCTTCACCCAGCCCTCCGATCGGCCCCTCGGCCAGGGTGGCAGCAGGACAGGCGCACGGCAACCGGTGTTGAGCCGGCCGTCGGGGCAGGATTAGCCTTCCAGGCGTGGCGCCCTCGTTCGAGCTCCAGGAGTCCAAGCTCCATCCGCCGTGGCCCGGCCGGAGCATGGTGCCGAGGACGTCCCTGCTGGAGCGGCTGCTGGCCGCGCCCGCGCCCCGGCTGCTGTGCGTGGCCGCCCCGCCCGGGTACGGCAAGACCACCCTGCTGGCCCAGTGGGCCGAGCGCCGCGGCGGCGCCGCCTGGGTGTCGCTGGACCGGCGCGACAACGACCCGGTGGTCCTGCTCAGCTACCTGGCCGTGGCCCTCGACCGGGTGGAGCCGGTCGACCCGGGGCTGTTCCGCACCCTGGCCTCGCCGGGCGCCGCGTCCGCGGCCAGCCTGGTCCCGAGGTTCGTGGCCAGCCTGTCGTCCATGGCCCGGCCGGTGGCCGTCGTGCTCGACAACCTCGAGCAGCTGGCCAATCAGGACTGCCTGGACGCCGTGGCCGAGGTGGCGCTGCGGCTGCCCGACGGGTCGCAGCTGGCCATGGCCTCGCGGGCCAGGCCGGCGCTGCCCGAGGCCCTGACCCGGCCGAACGGCCTGCTGCTGGAGGTCGGGCCCGACGAGCTGGCCATGGACGGCCAGGAGGCCAGGGCGCTGCTCGAGCACGCCGGCGTCCGGCCCAGCGAGGCCCAGGTCGCCGAGCTGCTGGAGCGGACCGAGGGCTGGCCGGTGGGCCTGTACCTGGCCTCCTCGGCCGCGGCCGGCCAGGGCCGGCGGACCACCCCCGGGAAGGCGGTCACCGGCAACGGCCACCCGGCGGCCGCCCCGGCGCCGGCCGGCCTGCTGGACCGGCTCTCGGAGCCGACCGTGACCTTCCTCACCCGCACGGCCGTGCTCGACCAGCTGTCCGGGCCGCTGTGCGACGCGGTCCTCGGCGTCAGCGGGTCGGACCGGGTGCTGGCGTCGCTGGCCGATTCCGAGCTGCCGCTGGTCGAGGTGGACCGCCGCAACCGCCGGTACCGCTACCACCAGCTGCTCCGGGAGCTGCTCCTGGCCGAGCTGGAGCGGCGCGAGCCCGAGCGGGTGCCCGAGCTCCACCGGCGGGCCGCCGACTGGTACGAGGCCCAGGGCCTGCCCGAGCTGGCCGTCGACCACGGCCAGGCCGCCGGGGACGCCGACCGGGTCGCCCGCCTGGTCGTCTCCCTGGCCTTCGCCGCCTACGCCGGCGGGCGGGTGGAGACGGTGCGCCGCTGGTTCGGCTGGTTCGAGGACCGGGGCCTGGTCGACCGCCACCCGCATCTGGCCGTCCTCGGGGCGCAGCTGGAGGCGCTGGGTGGTGGCGCCGCCGCCGCCGAGCGGTGGGCGGCCGCGGCCGAGCGCGGCCGTTCGGCGGCGCCACCCGACGCCACCCTGGACGCCTCCATGGCCCTGCTGCGGACCCTGCTGTGCCACGACGGCATGGCCGGGATGCGGGCCGACGCCGCCACCGCCTGGTCGGGGCTGGCCCCCGACAGTCCCTGGCGGGCCACGGCGCTGCTCATGGAGGGGATCGGCCACCTGCTGGACGGCCAGCCCGACCTGGCCGAGCCGGTCCTGGCCCGGGTGGGCGGGGTCGCCGAGCAGCATGGCGCCACGCCCGCGGCCACGGCCGCCCTGGGCGAGCGGGCCATCATCGCCATGGAGCGCCGCCAGTGGGAGGAGGCCGGCCGGCTGGCCGGGCAGGCCCTGGCCGCCCTGGAGGACGGGCACCTGGAGGGCTATGTCGTCGCCGCCTTCGTGCACGCGGTGGCCGCCCGGGCGGCGCTGGCCCAGGGCGAGGCCGTCCGGGCCCGCGAGCATCTGGCCCGGGCCGTCCACCTGCGCCCGCTACTCACCTCGGCCATGCCCCACCGCGCCGTCCAGACCCTGGTCGAGCTGGCCCAGGCGTACCTGGCCCTCGACGACGTGGCCGGGGCCAGGACGGCCCTGCGGCAGGCCGACGAGATCATCCGCCGCCGCCCCGACCTGGGTGTCCTCCCCGGCCAGGCCGCCGACCTGCGGGCGGCCCTCGACCGGGTCGGGCAGGGCACGCCCGGGGCGTCGTCGCTCACCGCCGCCGAGCTGCGCCTGCTGCCGCTGCTGTCGACCCATCTCACCCTGCTGGAGATCGGCGAGCGGCTGCACCTGTCCCGCAACACGGTCAAGACCCAGGCCGTCTCCATCTACCGCAAGCTCGGGGTGTCCTCACGCAGCGAGGCCATGGCCCGGGTCCGGGAGCTGGGCCTGCTCGGCTAGCCGACCGGCGAATCTGCGGTCGGAAGCTATCGGCCGTCGCCTGAAGGCCGACTCCACGCCGTTGTCTCGCCGTCGGCCGACGGCGGCCGCTGGAGGGCGTCGGCGTAGGTCCGGAGCACGCGGACGACCATCGCGAACAGGGGCGTCGGGTCGACGCCCATCTCCGCCGCCCGGTTGGCCTGCGGCAGGACCTCGGTCTTGAGGAAGCCGAGCAGCTGCCGGTTCAGCTTGGCGCCGATCCCCTCGGCCACCGACATGTGGTCGAGGAACTCGTCCAGGCTCTCGGCGACCTCGGCGGCCAGGAGCTCGGCGTCCAAGCTGGGACCAGGGTCGGCATCACCAACGGCCATGGCGTCAGCCTACCCGCCTGCTCCCGAGCTCAAGCAGATCAGGCCCAGGTTCATCCTCACCGGGTGAAAGCTCATCCCAAAAGGGTGATGTCGCCGTCCCCGCCGGGTGCCAAGGTGCGGTCGGTCATCCGAAGCAGAGGAGGAATCGGCAGTGAGCAACGAGGCATACTCGCGTGCGGGTCGGCAGACGAGCGGTATGGCGGTCGGGTTCATCCTGTTCGCCGCGATCATGCTGCTCATGGTCGGGGTGTTC
>JBJMHP010000178.1:0-3424 GCA_045807325.1 Actinomycetes bacterium
GCCCAGCCCGAGCACCACCACCGCGTAGCCGAGGCCGAGCAGGACCGTCAGCAGCCCGTAGGCGACCGTGCGGCTGACGAGGCGGTCCAGGTCGTACAGCCGGTAGCGCAGGATGGCCGCCCCGGTGGCCAGCGGCAGCAGGGCCAGGCAGACGCCGGCCGCGAACAACGGCACCGCCGTGGCGTCCATCGCCATGCCGACCCCGACGACCGCCGCCCCCGCCCCCGTCAGGGCGGCCGCCAGCGCCAGCCAGCGCAGCTGCTGGCGCTCCACCCCTCGGGCGCGGCGGAAGCGCGCCACCAGCGACCCGGCACCGACGACGAGACCGGCCACGGTGAGGAAGAAGCCGGCAACGATGGCGACCAGCACGGCGCCGGCGAGCGCGGGGATGGCGACCGGGTCGATCACCGTGTCGTAGGGCGGGATCACCAGGCCGGGCCCGACCGTCAGGGCGGCCACGAAGGCGACCGGCCCGGCCGCCGCGAGCCTGCCCCACCAGCGCCAGCGGGGCGAGGGCAGCGACCCGGTCGGCGTGAGCAGCAGGACGTAGCCGACCAGGGCGAGCCCGATGATGTTGGTCGCCGGGCTGTAGATCGCGATCCGGCGGGCGGCGGGCAGCACCCCGGGCCGGGCGACCAGTCCGTAGCGCGCGTAGCCGTCGGCCACGCCGGACCCGGCCACCGACAGCCCGACACCCAGCAGCAGCCAGCCGACCGGGTGGCGCGGGAGCCGGCTGGCCAGCACCGCCCCGACCGTCGCGGCGACCACGATGGCCAGCAGGTAGGGGATGGTGCTGGCGTTCAGCTGGGTCAGCTCGGGCCGCCCGGCCTGGCGCGTCAGCCGGTCGAACCAGGGCACGCTGGCCAGCCCGAGGACCGCCAGGCCCCACAGGCCCCAGGCGAGCCAGCCCGGCCACCGCTCCTTCCGTGCCTCACGCATCGCCGACCAGGGTGGCACCGCTTCGTCCGGAGAGCGTTACGGAGCCTCAGCGCTTCACCAGGTTGGAGAGGAAGAAGTAGAGGTTGGCCGGGCGTTCGGCGAGGCGGCGCATGAAGTAGGGGTACCACTGGGTGCCGTAGGGGAGGTAGACGCGGAGGCGGTAGCCTTCGGCGACGACCTGCTCCTGGAGGTCGCGGCGGACGCCGTAGAGCATCTGGAACTCGAAGCTGTCCCGGTCGCGGCGGTGGCGGGCGACCAGGGTCTTGGTGAGGCGGACCATGGCCGGGTCGTGGGTGGCGACCATCGGGTAGGGGTTGGTCTTGAGCAGGGCGTCGAGCATGCGGGCATAGGCGTGGTCGACGCTGGCCTTCTCGGGGTAGGCGACGTCGGGGGGCTCCTGGTAGGCGCCCTTGACCAGGCGGACAGGGATACCGAGGCGGTTCAGGCGGTCGAGGTCGTCGCGGCTGCGGTACAGGTAGGACTGGATGCAGACGCCGACGTTGTCGTAGTCGCGCGCCACGGCCTCGACGATGTCGAGGGTGCGGGCGACGTAGACGGCGGCCTCCATGTCGACGCCGACCATGGCGCCGACCTCCTTGCCTCGGGCGGCCACCCTGGAGGCCTCCTCCAGGGCCAGGTCCTGGCGGATGTCGAGGCCCATGGCGGTGAGCTTGACCGAGATGTTGGCGTCCATGCCGCGGTCCTGGATGCGGTCGATGGCGGCCAGGTAGGCCCCGGTCGACTCGCGGGCCTGGGCCTCTGACTCGGTGTTCTCGCCCAGGTAGTCGAGGGCCACCGACATCCCGCCGGCGTTGAGGGTCCGGATCGCGTGCTCGGCCTCGTCGAGGGTGTTGCCGGCGATGAACCGGTCCGCCACCCGGCGGGCGATCGGGTTGGCGGTGACCTGCCGCTGCAGGAATGTCGAACCCGCCGCCTTCAGCAACGTCGCCTTCAGCATGGTCCCAACCATACCCCGCCACCCGACCCGCGGGGCGCGCACGACCAGGGAACCATGCCTGACCCCGGCCGACCCCGCCACCCGCGCTCAGCGTTCCGCCGGCTCGACCGGCTCCTTCGGCTCCGTGGGAGCTGGCGCCCGGCGGGAGGGGCGGCGGCCCGCGACGACCACGGCGACCACGACCGCGACGGCGGCGAGGACCAGGGCGGCCAGGGCGAAGGGGGAGACGGTGATGGCGTAGGTGACGGCGGCGATGGCGGCGGCGGCGGGGATGGTGAGGACCCAGGCCCAGACGATGCGGCCGGCGACGCCCCAGCGGACCGCGGAGAGGCGGCGGGTGGAGCCGACGCCGACGATGGCGCCGGTGATGGTGTGGGTGGTGGAGACGGGGATGCCGAGGGCGGTGGCCAGGTACAGGGAGATGGCGGCGGCCGTCTCGGCGGAGAAGCCGCCGACCGGCTTGAGGGCGGTGATGCGCTGGCCGAGGGTCTTGACGATCCGCCAGCCGCCGGACAGGGTGCCCAGCGAGATGGCCGTGTAGGCGGCGATCACCACCCAGGGCGGGACCGGCAGGTCGCCGTCCGCCTCGAGGTGGAGGTAGCCGGCGCCGACCAGCAGGGCGCTGATGATGCCCATGGTCTTCTGGGCGTCGTTGCCGCCGTGGCCCAGGCTGAAGGCGGCCGCCGAGACCAGCTGGAGGCGCCGGAACAGGCTGTCGACCCGGGCCGGGGTGGCCCGCCGGAACAGCCACTGGTTGGCCAGCATGAGCGTGAACCCGAGGACCAGCCCGAACAGCGGCGAAAGGAAGATGAACAGGGCCGTCTTCTCCAGGCTGGCCGCATTCAGCACGCCGAGGCCGGCCTTGGCGATCCCGGCGCCAGCGAACCCGCCGATGAGGGCGTGCGAGGAGGAGGTCGGCAGCCCGAGCCACCAGGTCAGGAAGTTCCAGGTGACGGCCCCGACCAGCCCGGCGAAGACCACCGCCTCGGAGACCACGGCCGGGTCGACGATCTTGCCGACGGTGTTGGCCACCTTGGTGTGGAACACGAAGAAGGCGGCGAAGTTGAAGAAGGCCGCCCAGACGACCGCCATCCGCGGGGTCAGGACCCGGGTCGAGACCACGGTGGCGATCGAGTTGGCGGCGTCGTGGAAGCCGTTCACGAAGTCGAACGCCAACGCGATCGCGATGACGACGGTGACACCGAACAGCTCCATCGGACCAACCGGGCTCAGGCGTGCTTGAGCGCGATCGCCTCGACGACGTCGGAGATGTCCTCGGCCGTGTTGAGCGCATCTTCCATCGCCTCGACGACGTCCTTCCAGAACAGCGACGCGCGGGCCTTGAACTCCTCGGAGTAGATGCGTCGCAGCGCGAGCCGATAGATGACGTCGCCCTCCGACTCCAAGCGGTCGACGGCGTCGAGGTGCGGCTGCAAGCCCTGCATCGGCTCCAGTCGGGCGATCATCCCCACGACCTCGTCCGCCATCAGCACCAGCACGTCGGCCTGCTGCTTCAGCTCGGGCATC
>JBJMHP010000179.1:0-3279 GCA_045807325.1 Actinomycetes bacterium
ATCGAGCTGTTGGCCCGGCGGGAGCTGGCCTGAGTGGCCCTGGTGGCCGAGGCCGTGGCGGTGCTGGCCAACATGGCGGCCGCGGCGCTGGAGGCGGGAGGTGAGGGGGGCGGAGAAGATCACCTCCGGCCACCGGGAGCGGAGCGCGCTCATCTATGTCCGCCAGTCGTCACTGGCCCAGGTCCGGGACAACACCGAGTCGACCGCCCGCCAGTATGGGTTGGTCGAGGAGGCGGTCCGGCTCGGCTGGGCCCGCTCGGCGGTGGAGGTGATCGATGCCGACCTGGGCCTGTCGGGGCGCTCAGCCGAGCACCGCTCGGGTTACAAGGAGCTGGTGGGGCGGGTGTGCCTGGGCGAGGTCGGCGCCATCTTTGGCCTGGAGGTGTCGCGCCTGGCCCGCTCCTCGGCCGATCTGTCCCGCCTGCTGGAGCTGGCCCGCCTCACCGACACGCTGGTGGTCGACGCCGACGGCATCTACGAGCTGGCCAACTTCAACGACCGGCTGCTGCTGGGCCTGAAGGGCACGATGTCAGAGGCCGAGCTGCACCTGTTGGCCGGGCGGCTCCAGGGCGCCAAGCGGGCCGCGGCGGAGCGGGGCGAGCTGCGCTTTCCGCTGCCGGTCGGCTATGTCTACGACGACGAGGGCGCCACGGTGATGGACCCTGACGCGGAGGTGGCGGCTGCGGTCACCGACCTGTTCGCCGCCTTCCGCGCCGGCGGGTCCGCCTACCAGGTGGTGGCCGCGTTCAAGGGCCGCCGCTTCCCGTTGCGTGCCTACGGCGGGGTGTGGGCCGGCCAGCTGCGCTGGGGCCGCCTCACCCACTCCCGGGTGCTCGGCATCCTGGCCAACCCCGCCTACGCCGGCACCTACGTGTTCGGCCGCTACCACTCCCGCCGGGTGGTGGCCCCGGACGGGACGGTGCGCACCAAGCTCGTCGAGCTGGCCCGCCCGCAGTGGCCGGTGGTCATCCACGACCACCACCCCGGCTACATCTGCTGGGACGACTACCTGGCCAACGCCGCCCGGCTTCAGGCCAACACCACCAACGCCGGGGCGCGCCCGCCGCGCGAGGGCCACGCCCTGTGCCAGGGCATCATCGTCTGCGGCTCCTGCGGACGACCGATGTCGACCCGCTACCACCGAGGCGGCCACGCCGCCTATGAGTGCTCGGCCTCCCGGGCCGACCAGACGGCGACGGCCACCTGCCGGTCGATCAGCGCCGTCAGCGTCGACCAGGCCGTGGCCGAGCGCCTCCTTGAGGCCCTCAACCCCGAGGAGGTCGCCCTGGCCCTGGCCGCCGCCGACGAGGTCGCCGACCGCCGGGCCCGCCGCAGCCGGGCCGCCGAGCTGGCCGTGGAGCGGGCCCGCTACCAGGCCGACCGGGCCGAGCGGGCCTTCCACGCCTGCGAGCCCGAGAACCGCCTGGTGGCCCGCAGCCTGGAGTCCCGCTGGGAGTCGCGCCTGGCCGCCCTGGCCGAGGCCGACAAGGCCCTGGCCCAGGCGCAGGCCGCCGTCCCGCCGCTGCCGTCCCGGGCCGAGCTCCAAGCCCTCACCGCCAACGTGGCTGGCCTGTGGCAGGCACCGACCACCGCGGCCCGGGACCGCAAGCGGCTGCTGCGCACCCTCGTCGCCGACGTCACCCTGCTGCCCGAACCCGACCTGGCCAAGGCCCGCATCGGGATTCGCTGGCACACCGGCGCCAGCGACGAGGTGGTGATCGCCCGGCGGATGGGGGTCGTCGCCTACCGCCGCACCGCTCCCGCCGCCGTCGAGCTCGCCCGACGGCTGGGGCCGACCACCGACAACACCACCCTCGCCGCCGAGCTGAACGCGGCCGGGCACCGAACGGGGGCGGGGAGAGCCTTCGACGCTGACGCCGTCTCCTCGCTGCGCCACTACCACGGGATCGGATCGCCCGATCTCCTCCGGCCCAGCGAGCTAACCGTGCGCGACGTGGCCGCCCGCCTGGGCGTGAATCAGGGAACCGTGACCAACTGGATCAACCGTGGGCTGATGAAGGCCCGGCGGGGCCGCTCCAACCGCTGGTGCGTCCCGTTCGGGCCCGACGTGGAGGCCGCCTGGCGCAAGCGCGTGGCGGCCTCACCGCAGGTTCACCGCGACATCGACCCCGCGGGCCGGGAGCCGAGCGAGCGCACCATCGCCGAGGTGGCCAGGGCGCTGGGAGTGAAGCCCGACGTCGTCTACCACTGGACCAAGCGCGGCCACGTCCCATGGCGCCGGGGCCGCGGCGGTCGCAAATACATCGACTTCACCCCGGAGGTCGCGGCTCTCTGCCGCCGCCGGATCGCCGCATCGGTCCATCTCCCAGTCGTCGTCAAGTCCCAAGCCCAGCACCCCTGACAGGAGCAGCAATATGAAGCCACCGTCCCCACCGTGCGCGATCGGGTGGCGATGACGGCGGCGAAGCTGGTCTTGGAGCCGATCTTTGAGGCCGACTTCCTGCCGTCCAGCTATGGGTTCCGACCCAAGCGCTCGGCCCACCAGGCCCTTGAGGCCATCCGGGTCGAGGCCAACCGGGGCGCCGACTGGGTGCTGGACGCCGACGTCCGGGACTGCTTTGGGTCCATCGACCACCACGCCCTCCTGGCCCAGGTGGCCAGGCGGGTCAGTGATCGGCGGGTCCTGAAGCTGCTGCGGGCATGGCTGCGGGCGGGGGTGCTGGAAGACGGGGTGACGACCGAAACCGGGTCGGGCACCCCGCAGGGCTCACCGATCTCCCCGTTGCTAGCCAACATCGCGCTCCACGTGCTGGATGCGGAATGGGCGCGGACCGGCAGCAGCCTCGGGATGCTGGTGCGGTTCGCCGACGACTTCATCGTGCTGTGCACCAGCCGGGTTCGGGCTGAGCAGGCCCGCCGGCGGGTGAGCGAGATCCTGGCCGGTCTGGGATTGCAGCTGCATCCAGACAAGACCAGGATCGCTCGCCTCACGCGCGGCCGCGAGGGGTTCGACTTTCTCGGCTTTCACCTGCACAAGGTGGAGCCATGGAGGTGGCGGGGCCGCTGGTACCTGCAACGCTGGCCGTCGGACCGCGCCATGGCCCAGGTCCGGGCCAGGATCAAGGAGGCGACCAGCCGACGCTTCGTGGGCTACTCCATCGCCTGGGTGGTGGCCGCCCTCAACCGCGTGCTGCGCGGCTGGGGTGCCTACTTCCGCTCTGGCAACTCCGCGCGGAAGTTCGCCCAGATCGACGGCTAGGTGCATGAGCGCCTGGCCATCTTCGCCAGCATCAAGCACGGACGCCACGGCCGGAACTA
>JBJMHP010000180.1:0-10041 GCA_045807325.1 Actinomycetes bacterium
ACGAGCCGCTCGACCAGGTACACGGCCTCGGCGATGCGGAACGAGCACGAGTACGCCACCCCGCCGGGCGCCTTGTTCGTGAAGGCGCCGGTGACGCGACAGTGCGCGGCCTCGAGGTCGTAGGAGCCCGTGAAGACGCTGAAGAACCCCGCCGGGTAGCGGCTCGGCTGGGCGGTGGCGTTGAAGGCGCCATGGTCGGCGAGCACGTCGACCCGCAGGCCCGTGATCGTCCCGTCGCGCGTGCCGGCGATCTCGCCGTTCATGATGTAGTCGCGGGCGAACCCGGTCGACATGAGGTTCTCGGCGCGGTCCTCCTGCCACTTGACGGGCTTGCCGGTCAGGATCGAGCCGACGATCGCGCACACGTAGCCAGGGTAGACGGGCACCTTGTTGCCGAAGCCGCCGCCCAGGTCGGGCGAGATGATCTGGATCTGGTGCTCGGGCAGCCCCGTGACCAGCGCGAACACCGTCCGGTGGGCGTGCGGGGCCTGGGAGGTCATGTAGATGGTGGCCTTGCCGGTGACCGGGTTGACGTCGGCCACACAGCCGCAGGTCTCCATGGGGGCCGGGTGGCAGCGCGGGTAGAAGGTGTCGTACTCCACCACCCGGTCGGCCTGCGCGAAGGCCCGCTCGGTGGCCTCGGGGTCGCCGGCCTCCCAGTGGTAGATGCGGTTGTCCTGCTTGTCTTCCTTGTCGTCGCGGATCACCGGGGCGCCCGGCTCCAGGCTCTGCTGGGGGGTGACCACCACCGGCAGGGGGTCGTAGTCGACGTCGATCAGCTCGAGGGCGTCGTGGGCGACATAGGGGTCCTCGGCGATCACGCAGGCGACCTCCTGGCCCTGCATGCGGACCTTGTCGGTGGCCAGCACGGCCTGGGTGTCGCCGGACAGGGTGGGCATCCAGGCCAGGTTGTGCTGGGCCAGCAGCTCGCCGGTGACCACGGCCACCACCCCGGGGAGGGCCTCGGCGGCCGAGGTGTCGATCGAGTTGATCCGGGCGTGGGCCACCGGGCTGCGGAGGATCGACATGTGCAGCATGCCCGGCAGGTTGATGTCGTCGACGTAGTTGCCCTTGCCCTGGAGGAAGCGGTCGTCCTCCTTGCGCTTGACGCTCCTGCCCAGCCAGTGCTGCTCGGCCGTGTGCTCCTGGGTCATGGTCGGCCTCCTAGCTGGCCCCGGTGGTGGCGCTGTCGGACTGGAGCTTCCTCGCCGTCCATTGCACCGCATTGACGATGTTCTGGTAGCCGGTGCAGCGGCACAGGTTGCCGGACAGGGCCCAGCGGATCTCCTCCTCGCTGGGGTCGGGGTTCTCCTCCAGCAGGGCCTTGGAGGCGAGCAGCATCCCCGGGGTGCAGAAGCCGCACTGCAGGCCGTGCTCCTCCTTGAACCCCTCCTGGATGGGGTGGAGCTTGCCGTTGGCGGCAAGGCCCTCGACCGTCGTCACCTCGCGGCCGTCGGCCTGGACGGCGAACATCGTGCACGACTTGACCGGGGTGCCGTCCAGCAGGACCGTGCAGGCCCCGCAGCTGGTGGTGTCGCAGCCGATGTGGGTGCCGGTGAGGCCGAGCCTGTCCCGCAGGAGGTGCACCAGCAGCAGCCGTGGCTCGACCTCGGCCGAGCGCTCCTGCCCGTTGACGACCACGGTGACCTTCACCGCTCACCCCCATCTGGTCCGCCCGGCTTGTCCCTGAGCTCGTCCATCACGCCCCCCACGGTGCCCTGGCCGCTGAAGTAGTCGTGCCGCTCGGTCGCCTCCAGGGCCTCCTCGGTGGTGACCGGCTCGCCCTGGCCGGCGGGCGGGACCGGCGCCCCGACCGCCTCGGCGGCGGCCCGCAGCCCCCGTTCGGTGAACACCCGCACCACGGTCCGCTTGTAGTCGGCGCTGCCCCGGGTGTCGCTGTACGGCTGGGCGGCCTCGGCGGCCAGCCGGGCCGCCTCCCGGATGGCCCCGTCGGTCAGCTCCGAGCCGGTCAGGGCCTCCTCGGCCGCGGTCGCTCGCAGGTTGGTCGGGCCGACTGCCGTCAGGGCGATCCCGGCCCGACCCACCCGGCCGTCGGCCATGGACAGGCGGACGGCCACCCCGACGGTGGCGAAGTCGCCGACCTTGCGCTCCAGTTTGAGATACGTGCCGCCGGCGACCGGGCCTGGGTCGGGCACTCGGACCTCGGTGATGATCTCGGTCGGGGCCAGCGTGGTCATGAACGGCCCCTCGAACAGCTCGCCCACGGGGATGGTGCGGGTCCCGTCCGGGCCCCGGGTGACCACCTCGGCGTCCATGGCCAGGAGGGCCGAGCCCCAGTCGCCCTGGGGGTCGGCGTGGGCCAGCGACCCGCAGACGGTGCCCAGGTTGCGGATGATCGGGTCCGAGATCAGCGGGGCCGCCGCCCCAAGGGTGCCCCAGCGGCCGTCCAGGAGCTCCGACCGCTCGCAGGTCTTGTGCCGCACCAGGGCGCCGATCCGCAGGCCGCCGTTCTCCTCGGCCAGGGTGTCCAGGCCGGGCAGGCGGTTGATGTCGACCAGCGCCCGCGGGGCGGCCAGACGCAGCTTCATGAGCGGGATGAGACTCTGGCCGCCGGCGAGGACCTTGGCGTCGTCCTCGTACCGACCGAGGGTCTCGAGCGCCTCCTCCAACGTCGCCGGCACGACGTAGTCGAAGCTGGCCGGATACATAGGCGACCCGCCTTTCCGTTGCCCGACGGTGGGAACCAGCGCAAGGAGCATAGCCTGACAACCCGGATCATGAGGACCACATGACAGCGTGTCACGGAACCGGGTCGCGGTCAGGCGGGGTGGTCGCGGCGGTGGCGGAGGGCGGCCAGGAGCCGGGCATGGTCGGCCACCCGGGCGGTGACTCCTCGTCGGGGCGGCCCTGGAGGATGCCGACCAGCTCCCAGTGGCGCAACCAGGTCCGCGAGATCGCTCGGACCAAGCTCCCCGAGCTCGACACCACCAGCCTGGAGGCCACCGAGCGGATCGTCGCCGGCACGGCCCGCTCCATGGGCATCGAGATGGTCGACCCGGATAGGGGGCGCGGGCCCGCGCTCAGGGCGGGCCGGGTGCGGCCTGCCCGTGGAGTCCGGTGCGGGGTGCCGGTCAGGATGGCGGTGGCGACGGCGGCCGCGGCCAGGCAGAGGGTGGTGAAGCCGCCGAGGATGACCAGGACGCCGGCGGCGGGGGCGCCGGCGGCGGCGGCCAGGCCCATGGAGGCCTCGCCGATGCCCTCGGAGCGGGGGCGCAGCTCGGCCGGGACGGAGGCGGCGAGCAGGGCGCTGCCGCCGACCACGCCGCCGTTCCAGCCGAGGCCGAGCACGACCAGGACCGCGACCATGGCCGGGGCGCTGCCGCGGTCGGCCAGGGCGCCGGCCACGCCGGCCAGGACGAGCAGGGCGGCGCCGGCCCAGGCGACGGCGGCGCCGCCGACCCGGTCGGCGAGCCATCCCGTGGCCACCGAGGGGGCGAACATGCCGAGGACGTGGACGCTCACGGCCAGCCCGACGAACCCGAGGTGGTGGCCGTGGTGCAGCAGCAGCACCGGGGTCACGGCCATGATCGCCACCATGACCAGGTTGGTGGCGCCCAGCACGACCAGCGCGGCCCGTACCGGCGGCTGCCGCAGGGCCGCGGCCAGCTCCCCCCCGGACACCGGCCGGCGACCGCCCGCCCGCCCCTCGACCACCGGCGACCGGCGGCCCAGGGCGGCCAGGCCGCCGCGCGACAGGGCGGCCACGGCCAGCCCGGCGGCCGAGAAGGCGACCACGGCCAGCAGGTACAGGCCGGTGAGGTGCGGGAGGCCGAGGGCCTGAGCGAGCCGGCCGGTCGGCACCAGCAGGGCCGGCCCGGCGATGGTGCCGACGGCGGCGGCGAAGAGCACGGTCCCAAGGGCCCGCCCCCGGGCGTGGCGGCCCCCCAGGTCGGCGGCGGCGTAGCGGGACAGGAACACGGCCGCGTTGGCGCCCCCGAGGAGCGCGCTGCCGGCGAGCAGGACCAGGAGCCCGCCGCCCACGGCGGCGAGGATCACCGTGACCGCCCCCACCACGCCGAGGGCGTAGCCCAGGACCAGGCCCGGGCCGCGCCCGGAGCGGCTGGTCAGCCGTCCGACCAGCAGCGAGGCTCCGGCCTGGCCGGCGGCGAGGGCGCCGAGGGGGAGGCCGGCGGCGGCGTCGGTGCCGGTCATGGCCACCGCCAGGAGCGCGGCCGCGGTCCCGCCGGCGGCCAGCCCAAGGCTCCCGGTGGCGGTGGCGGCGGCCAGCAACAGCAGGGCCCGGGAGGAGGCCCGGGCCGGGGAAGGTCTCAGTCGGGTGTCCATGCGGTTCATGCTAGACAGCCGGGACCGGCGGATGAATACTCGAAGCACGGCATTCCGCCGCTTCGACGGTCGCGACGAAAGGACTTCACGGGCGATGGGCTCACGAATCGAAAGATCGCTCGACGGCACCGACTGGCGGATCCTCGACGAGCTCCAGGCCGACGGACGGCTGTCCTACAACGAGCTCGGCCGGCGGGTCAGCCTGTCGCCGCCGGCGGTCGCCGAACGCGTCCGCCGGCTGGAGGACCTGGGCGTGATCGTCGGCTACCAGGCCCGCGTCGACCCGGCCCGGGCCGGCCTGCCCCTGACCGCGTTCGTGCAGATGCGCTGCCGCCTGGACCGCTGCCTGCTCAAGACCAGCCAGTCGAGCGACTACCCCGAGATCGCCGAGATCCACAAGCTCACCGGCGACTACTGCTCCATGCTCAAGGTCCGGGCGGCCTCCATGGAGCACTTCGAGGGCCTGCTGGAGCGCATCGGCCAGCACGGCGAGATGCGCACGTCGGTGGTCCTGTCGACCCAGTACGAGGGCCGACCGGTCCAGCCCCAGTCCGACGAGTTCCTCCACGCCACCCACTCCGCGGGCTGGCGCTCCCCCACCGGCCGCGACCGAGCCGAGGTGCCGCGTGGCGGCGGCCGGCCGGGTCAGGCCCGGCCGTAGGCGTCGAGGAGCGCCCGGGCGCCGGCGTCGGCGTAGCGGTCGATCTCGGCCGGGCTGAGGGCGCCGGCCTCGCCGCAGAACATCACCCGTTCACCGGCACCCACAGGACCATCCCGGCGAACTGGTGGGCGGCGAGCTGCGGGTCCTCCAGCTGGAGCAGCCCGCGGTCGGCCAGACGCCGCAGCTGGTCGGCCAGGGTGGCCAGCACCCGCTCGAAGCCGCGCTCCCAGTAGGTGCGGCCCAGCTCGGGGAACCGGGCGGCCTCGCCGATGACCAGTCGCCGCAGCCGCAGGACCTCCGGCTGGCAGGTTGCGGCGATGAGCTGCCGGGCCAGCTGGCCGAGGTCCTTCTCCACGTCCCCGGTCTCCGGCAGGGCGCCGGCGGCGTGCTCCACGAGCTCGCCGACGACCTGGTCCGAGGTGGCCAGGATGATGTCGGTGAACAGCCGCTGCTTGTCGGCGAAGTGCCTGTAGACGGTCTGCTTGGACACCGAGGTCAGGGCCGCGATCTCGTCCATGCTGGTGCCGAGGTAGCCGTTGCGCAGGAAGGCCGTGGTGGCCGCCTCCATGATCAGCTGGCGCTTGCGTGCCGAGCGGGAGCCCTGGACACCGTGGTCTCACACGACGGCACCACCATCGCCCTCGACCGTGCTCAACTACGACCGCCGGGGCCGCGGCGACAGCGGCGACACCGCGCCGTATGCGGTCGACCGCGAGACGAGGACCTGGAGGCCGTCATCGACGCCGCCGGCGGGTCGGCCTCGCTGTTCGGCAACTCCGGCGGCGGCATCCTCGCCCTGGAGGCCGCAGCCCGCGGCCTGGCCGTCACCAGGATCGCCGTCTGGGAGCCGCCCCTACATCATCGACGGCAGCCGCCCCCCGGTCCCCGCGGACTACCGGCGGCAGCTCGGCGACCTGCTGGCCGCCGGCCGCCGGGGCGACATGGTCGAGCTGTTCCTGACCCAGGCGGCGGGATCCCGGCCACCTTCGTCGCCTCCATCTGCCAGTCGCCGTTCTGGGCGTCGCAGGAGGCGGTGGCGCACGCCCTCGTGTACGACGCCGACATCGTCGGCGACTTCTCGCTGCCGGCCGCCCGCCTGGCCACCGTCAAGGCCCCCACCCTGGTCGTCGACGGGGGCCAGACCCCGTGGCTGAGCACCAGCGCCGACGCGGTCGCCGACGCCCTCCCCGACGCCCGGCGCCGCACCCTTGAGGGGCAGCCCCAGAACGTGGACGCGGCCGCCCTCGCCCCGGTGCTGGCCGAGTTCCTCGCCGCCTGAACCGGGCCGCCGGGACAACCCTGGAAGGAGCACAGCCGTGAGGAAGCTGGTCGTGGCCGAGTACGTGTCGCTCGACGGTGTCATCCAGGCGCCCGGGCACGCCGGCGAGGACGACGCCGGCGGCTTCCTGCTCGGCCGGCTCACCTACGAGATCTTCGCCGCCTCCTGGCCCAAGGTCACCGACGAGCACGACCAGATCGCCCGGGCCCTGAACACCCTCCCCAAGTACGTCGCCTCCAAGTCGCTGCCGCAGGCCGAACTGGCAGGGCACCACGGTCCTCGACGGCGACGTGCCGGCTGCGGTCGCCGACCTGAAGCGGCAGCCGGGCAGGCCCCTGGTGGTCGTCGGCAGCGGCCAGCTGGCCCAGACGCTGCGGGAGGCCGACCTGGTCGACGAGTACCGGCTGTGGCTGCACCCGGTCGTGCTGGGCGGCGGCAAGCGGCTGTTCCGCGACGGCGGCCCCCCGGCCAGCTTCCGGCTCGCCGACAGCACGACGACCAGCGGCGGCCTCGTGCTCCTGACCTACGACCGGACCTAGCTGGCGGCCGCCGCCGCTCCCTGGTCGTCGACCCAGGCGCCGAGCAGGCCGCGGTAGTGGGCCACGAACTGCTCGTGCTCGTGGGGTGGGAAGGCGCGGCGGATGGTCTCCACCAGATGGGCGTCGAACTGGGGGCTGGCGATGTATTCGGCCATGCACTCCTCGGCGTGGGCCAGGTGCCGGTCGCAGAACTCTCTGAAGCGGTCGGCCTCGTAGTAGTCGTCGACCAGGCCCCGGTAGGCGGCCAGCTTGTCCTCCCAGGACCGTGAGGGGTCGTCGGCGACCGCGTACCAGCGGGCCATCTCGGTGTCCAGGCGCATCGCCCGCCCGGTGGCCACGCAGTACAGCGACCACTTGGCCAGGGCGCAGATGGCCCACGGGAAGTAGTAGTGGAGCGAGATCAGGGCCATGTCCGGGGTGGCGTTGGCGAAGTCGATCGGGTAGCAGCGGCCGTCGCGGACGATCACCTCGAAGCTGTTGAACTCCCAGCGGAAGAACGCCCCCACGGTCAGGCCGAAGGTGACGACCTCATGGCCCGCCTCCGGGGACAGGAAGCCGTGGTCGATCTGGTAGCGCAGGTGCAGGGGGCGGGTCGGGTCGTAGTGCATGACCATCGTCTGGGGGCCGATGGCCAGCCCGCGGCTGAAGATGTCGTAGCCCTCGACCCCGGCCTGGAGGTGCATCAGCTCCCGGCCCGAGGTGTCGTAGGCCGCCTGGAGCTCGCTGGGGCCGCCGATGCGGTAGACGTTGACCCAGCCGCCGCCGCGGAACGGCTTCATGTAGGCCGGGTAGCCGACCCGCTCCCCCACCGCATGAAGGTCGAAGGCCCGGTTGTAGCGGGAGGCGGTGGGGGCGAACCGCTCGTTCTCGGGCGGCACCTTGTGAGGGAGCAGCCAGGTCTCGGGCACCTCGAACCCGAGGCGGATGGCGGCGCAGTAGCCGGCGTGCTTCTCCATCGCCTGGAAGGTGAACGGGTTGTTGAGCAGGTAGGCCCGGTCCATCAGGGCGATCTTCTTGAGCCACTCCCGGGGGTGGTCGTACCAGTAGGCCAGGCGGTCGATGACCAGGGCGTGGCGGACCGGCTGGCGCAGGTCGAACGGCTCGATGGTGACCCGCTCGGTGGCCACCTCGTGGGCCTCGCCGTCCAGCTCGATGCGGGGGGCCAGCCGGGCCAGGTACTGCTCGAACGCGGTCGGCCAGTCGTCCTCGGTCCCGAGCAGCAGGCCGATCAGGTGGGTGACCAAGGCGCGCCTCCCTCGCAGGTGTAGCCGTAGTCTATGCGGGAGGCCTACCGCAGCTCGACGAAGCCGGCGGCGGCGAAGTCGCCGTCGTAGGCCAGGGCGCGAACAAATACTCCCGCTCGTCGTGAGATCGGAGCCAGGCCAGGGCCGTCTGTCTGGTGTAGGACCGGCCCCGGACCGCCGGTGGGTCCCACCGCTCAGACAAACCGTGGCAGATGGTGGGCGAGCTGGGATCGCCAGGAGGGCCAGTCGTGGGGGACGTCGTGGCCCCACAGGTCCGTCTCGTGGGGGATGCCCTTGTCGGCCAGGAGGCGGTCGAAGGCCTTGGTCGACTCGAGCGCGCCGGTGGTGTCCTCCCACTGGCCCTGGCCGCAGACCAGCAGCACAGAGAGCCGGCCCCGGAGCCAGTCGAGGTGGTCGCCGTGGAGGTTTCCCACGTAGTCCATCGGGTTGTTGAAGTAGGCGGCGGCGTCGCGCTCGCCCCAGCCGAGCTCGCCGGCGTCGTACACGCCGCTCTGGCAGATGGCCAGGGGGAACAGGTCGGCCCGGCGGAAGGCGAAGTTGGCCGCGTGGAAGGCGCCGAAGCTGGCCCCGGTGACCATGATGTCCAGCGGCCCCCCGCAGTCGTCGTGGACGAAGGGGACCACCTGGTTGAGGATCCAGTCCTCGAACCTGCCGTGCTGGACGGCCCGGGCCTCCAGGGGCAGGTCGGGGTCGCACCAGCTGGCCGCGTCGTAGCTGTCGACCGAGTAGACCTTGACCCGGCCGTCCTCGATCAGGCCGGCGATGGCGTCGATCATGCCCCGGTCCTCGTAGTCGGAGCAGCGGCCCTGCTCGGACTGGAACACCAGCAGGGGCCGGCCGTGGTGGCCGTAGGCGAGCAGCCCGCCCTCGGCCCCGATCGCGGGCGACCACAGCCCAACATAATCTCGTCTCACCGGGGCACCCCCCTGGGGTTCCCCGGACCCCTCCGTCGCCTCACCACAGCTCCTGGAGCAGTCCGACCAGCCAGGGATCAAAGGTATCGCGCCAGGCCACCCAGTTGTGCGCGTCGCGGTGCTCGGCCAGGGCGACCTGCCAGCCGCGGGCGGCCAGGGCATCGCGCACGACCCGGTTGCCGTGGAGGTTCTCCTCGACCGTGCCGCAGGTCAGGGCGGCCGCGGCCGGCTCGGCGGGGGCGGTCCCGTCGGCCAGGTCGTCGACGAAGCGGGTGATGCGCCGGAACCGGGGGAGGTCGCGCTCGTGGTCGTCGACGACCGGCCGGAAGAAGCTGCCCGACTGCAGGAACAGGCCGCCGAAGCTGGCCGGGGCGGTGCTGGCCGCGGCCAGGGTGGCCAGGGCGCCCAGGCTGGCTCCCATCCCGACCAGGTGCCGGCGGCCGGGCGGGGTCGGGGCCAGGGCCTGCAGGGCGGGCAGGACCTCGCTGACCAGGGCCCGCGACCAGGCCGGGGAGGCCGAGTAGTGCTCGTTGCGGTCGACCGGGGCGAGCAGGGCGGCCCGCAGGGGCGGCAGGCGGCCGTCGGCGGTGGCCACGGTCAGGAAGTCGAGCAGGGCGGCGTAGCCGGCGTACTCGGGGCCGTCGTGGACGACCAGCAGCGGCAGCGGCTCGGCCCGGCGGCGGCCGCCGCCGGGGCTGCGCCACAGCTCGACCGGGATCCGGGCCCCGAGGACCCGGCTGGGCACGGCCAGGCCGGTGGTGGGCGGAGTCGGCGGCCGGCCGCGTGAGGCCAGCCAGGCCGGCGGGCGGTAGCCGGGGAACTCGACCACCGACTTGTCCCCGAACGGGCCCGGGGCCAGCAGGGGGTTGGCCGGGTCGGGCAGCAGCACCGGGCCGGCGCCCGGGTAGCGCAGCTGGAGCTGGTACTCCATGCGGTCCACGGCCGGCCGCGGGAAGTCCAGCTCCCAGGTGCCGGACCCCTCCGCCCTGGCGAACGCCGGCCCGACCCGGGGCCGCCGCACCTCCTGGTAGAGCCGCACGTCCTGGAGGGCGGCGTCCGGGTCGGGCACGCGGAAGAT
>JBJMHP010000181.1:0-7326 GCA_045807325.1 Actinomycetes bacterium
AGGTCGACGTGGTCGTGCTGCAGCGGCCCTCGGAGCTGGAGGGCCTGGCCGCCGGCTGGCTGGGCGGGCGCCGGCCGGGGCGGGACGTGCCCGCCGTCTACCGGGAGCACAACGCCCCCCAGGGACGCGTCAACGAGCTGCGCCACCCCGCCGCCGGCCGCGACGTCCTCGTGGTCGTGCACGTCACCCACTTCAACGACCTGTTCTGGGACTGCGGGAGCACCCCCACCCGGGTGATCGAGCACGGCATCGTCGACCCCGGCGACCGCTACACCGGCGAGGTCCCGGCGGCCGCGGTGGTCATCAACGAGGCCGGCCGGCGCGGCCGGGTGACCGGGACCGACCTGCTGGAGCGGCTGGGGGCGTCGGTCCCGGTGGACCTGTTCGGGATGCGGTCCGAGCAGCTGGCCGGCGCCCCCGGGGTGCGGTCGGTGGCCGACCTGGCCCAGGAGCGGCTGCATGCCGAGATGGCCCGGCGGCGGCTGTACCTGCACCCGGTGCGCTGGACCTCGCTCGGGCTGTCGCTGCTGGAGGCCATGCACCTGGGGATGCCGGTGGTGGCCCTGGCCACCACCGAGGTCGTCGAGGCGGTGCCGCCCGAGGCCGGGGTCGTCTCGACCCGGGTCGAGGTGCTCGCCGACGCGGCCAGGCGGCTGGTCGCCGACCCCGAGCAGGCCCGGCTGATGGGCAAGGCCGCCCGGGCCGCGGCCACCGCCCGCTACGGCCTCGACCGCTTCCTGGCCGACTGGGACGCCCTGCTCGAGGAGGTGCGCAGCCGGTGAGGATCGCCATGGTGAGCGAGCACGCCAGCCCGCTGGCCGTGCTCGGCGGGGCCGACGCCGGCGGGCAGAACGTGCACGTGGCCGCGCTCTCGGCCGCGCTGGCCAGGCGCGGGGCCGAGGTGGTGGTGCACACCCGCCGCGACGACCCGACGCTGCCGGCGAGGGTGGACGCCGCCCCCGGGGTCACCGTCGAGCACGTCGACGCCGGGCCGGCCCGGCCGATCCCCAAGGACGACCTCCTGCCCCACATGGAGGAGTTCGGCGCGCGGCTGCGCCGGTCCTTCCGCGACGACCCGCCCGACGTGGTCCACGCCCACTTCTGGATGTCGGGGATGGCCGCGCTGGCCGCCG
This sequence comes from Actinomycetes bacterium, assembly GCA_045807325.1. Taxonomy (GTDB): domain Bacteria; phylum Actinomycetota; class CALGFH01; order CALGFH01; family CALGFH01; genus CALGFH01. The sequence continues at coordinate 1,134 of JBJMHP010000181.1, forward strand.
CCCGGCCGCTGGGGATCCCGGTGGCGCAGACCTTCCACGCCCTCGGGGTGGTCAAGCGGCGCCACCAGGGCGCCAAGGACACCAGCCCGCCGAGCCGCCTGCGGGAGGAGGCGACCCTGGCCAGGGAGGTCGACCGCATCGTCGCCACCTGCTCGGACGAGGTGTTCGAGCTGGTGAGGATGGGCGCCGACCTGCGCCGGGTCGCGGTCGTGCCCTGCGGGGTCGACCTCGGCATGTTCCGGGCCGACGGGCCCTGCGCCCCGCGGCGGCGCGGAATGGCCCGGCTGCTGGTGGTCAGCCGGCTGGTCGAGCGCAAGGGGATCGGGGACGCGGTCGCCGCCATGGCCTGGCTCCCCGGGGTCGAGCTGGTGGTGGCCGGGGGACCGCCGGCCGCCGAGCTCGCCGGCGACCCCGAGGCCCGGCGGCTGACCGCCCTGGCCGAGCGGGCCGGGGTGGCCGACCGGGTCCGGCTGCTCGGCCGGGTCGGGCGCGGCGACCTCCCCGGCCTCTACCGGTCGGCCGACCTGGTGGTCAACGTCCCCTGGTACGAGCCGTTCGGGATCGTCCCTCTGGAGGCGATGGCCTGCGGGGTGCCGGTGGTCGCCGCGGCCGTTGGTGGGCTGGTCGACACCGTGGTCGACGGCGTCACCGGCGTCCACGTCCCACCCCGCCGGCCCCGGCTGCTGGCCTCGGCGGTCGCCGGCCTGCTCGCCGACCCCGAGCGCCGCGCCACCCTCGGCGCGACCGGCGCCCGGCGGGCCCGCCGCCGCTACGGCTGGGACCGGATCGCCCGCAGCACCCTGGAGGTGTACGCGGGGCTCCGGGCGGGGGCTGTGGACGACCGGGAGCACGCTCCCGCGCCGGCGGCTACGCTCCCCCTCCGGGGGGCCTCGCAGCGGGAGGTCGGGTTCGCGCGTACGCGCCCCCGGGAGTCCCGGAGGGGATCCCAATGACCCGGGCGCCGCTGGTTGTGGTGGGTGACGCGCTGCTCGACCGGGACCTGGACGGGCGGGCCGAGCGGCTCGCCCCCGACGCGCCCGTGCCCGTGGTCGACGACCCGGCCGAGCGGCGGAGGCCCGGCGGGGCGGCGCTGGCCGCGACCCTGGCCGCGACCCTCGGCAGGCGGGCGGTGGTCCTGGTCACCGCCGTCGCCGACGACCAGGCCGGGGCCGTCCTGCGTGGGCTGCTGGAGCTGGCCGGGGTCGAGGTGGTCGACCTGGGCCTCGACGGCCAGACGCCGGAGAAGATCCGGGTGCGGGCCGAGGGCCGCTCGCTGCTGCGGCTCGACCGGGCCACCCGGCCCGGTCGGGTCGGCCCACTCGACCGGGCCGGCCGCCGAGTCCTCGCCGGCGCCGCCGCGGTGCTGGTGGCCGACTACGGGCGGGGGGTGGCCGCCGAACCCGGGGTCCGGGCCGCCCTGGCCGACCTGCCCTCCCGCCGGCCGCTGGTCTGGGACCCCCATCCCCGCGGCGCGACGCCCGTTCCCGGGGCACGCCTGGCCACCCCGAACCGGGCCGAGGCGGCCGGGTTCGTTCCCGAGGTGCCGGGGACCGGCCTGGCCGCGGTGACGGCCCGGGCCAGGCTGCTGGCCGACCGCTGGGCGGCCGCCGGGGTCGCCGTCACCCTCGGCGCCGGTGGAGCCCTCCTGGTCGAGGGCGCCGGGGCGCCCCTGGTCGTGCCTGCGCCCGCGACCACCGGCGGCGACCCCTGCGGCGCCGGCGACCGGTTCTCGGCCACCGCCGCCGGCCTGCTCGCCGACGGCGCCCTCCCCTCCGAGGCGGTCGCCGGCGCGGTCGCCGCCGCCACCGCCTTCGTCGCCACCGGCGGCGCCGCCACCGTCGACCTGCACCCCGGCGCCCCGACCCCGCTCCACATGGCCAGGAGCCGCCTCGCCGCTGCCGGCTCGGCCCAGGCCCACCTCACCTCCGGAGACCCGGGCGCGACCTCCGGAGACCCGGGCGCGCCTCATCCACCCGGTCCGGTGGCGGGTCGCCGGGCCCCCGGTCCCCTGTCCCGGGGCGCGCCGCCCCCGGACCCGTCGGCGTCGGGTCCCCCGGTGGGGGAGCGTAGCCCATCGCCGGTTGCGGGGGATCCGGATGTCCACAGCCCCCGGGCCAACCCGTCCCTCACCGGCCCACCAGCCGCCGACCGGCTTCCCACCGAGCCAACCTCAGCCGGCCCGTCCCTCACCGGCCCACCCCCGCCCACCGACTCCCCGCTGGACCGGGCTCTGAGCCTGATCGCCGCCGTGCGGGCCATGGGTGGGACCGTGGTGGCCACCGGGGGGTGCTTTGACCTGCTGCATGCCGGGCATGTCGCGACGCTGCGGTCGGCGCGGGCGCTTGGGGACTGTCTGGTAGTGTGTCTGAACTCCGACGACTCGGTACGCCGGCTCAAGGGCCCGGAACGTCCCCTGGTTCCGCAGGCGGACCGGGTGGCGGTGTTGGAGGCGCTCGGCTGTGTGGACGTGGTCGTGCCCTTCGACGAGCGGACCCCGGAGGCGGTCCTGCAGCGGCTGCGGCCGGACGTGTTCGCCAAGGGTGGCGACTACGCCCTGGCGGATCTGCCGGAGGCGGCGCTGCTGAGCAGCTGGGGCGGTCAGGCCGTCGTGCTTCCCTACCTGGAAGGCCGCTCGACCACGCAGTTGATGAAGGAGGTCGTCCGACGTGACAGCCACTGACGGGCCGGCGCAGGACCGCCGGCCGGGCGCGGTCCTGGTGACCGGCGGCGCATCCGGGCTTGGGGCGGCCGTCGCCCTGGCCGTGCGGGACGCCGGCGGCCGGCCGTTCGTCCTCGATCTGGTGACCCCGCCGTTCCAGGTCGAGCACGAGCTGGTCGACCTGGCCGACCGTGGCGCCGCCGCGGCCGCCGTCGGGCGTGCGGCCGAGCGCATGGGGCGCCTCGACGGGGTCGTGACCGCGGCCGGGGTGGACGCCTGCGGGCCACTGGACAGCGTCCCCGCCGACGCCTGGGAGCGGGTGGTGACGGTCAACCTGCTGGGCACGGCCGCGGTCGTCCGGGCCGCCCTCCCCCACCTGGAGCGCACCTCCGGCAAGGTCGTCACCGTGGCCTCCACCCTCGGGTTGCGGGCCGTGGCCGACGCCACCGCCTACTGCGCCAGCAAGTTCGGGGTGGTCGGCTTCACCAGGGCCCTGGCCGCGGAGACGGCCGGCCGGGTCGGGGTCACCCTGCTGGTCCCCGGCGGCATGCACACGGCCTTCTTCGACGGCCGCCCCGAGCAGTACAAGCCGGCCGCGGACGCCAAGCTGAACCGGCCCGAGGACGTCGCCCAGGCCGTCGTGTTCGCCCTCTGCCAGCCGCCCGGCTGCGAGGCCAGGGAGCTGCTGGTCGCCCCGTCGACGGAGTCGTCATGGCCGTGACCCCGGCCGGCCTGCGGCCCGCGGGCTCCGGCGGAGGCGACCCCGATCCCTCGCGGCCGGCGGTGGCGGTGCTGCGTGCCCTCGGACTGGGCGACCTGCTGACGGCCGTGCCGGCCCTGCGCGCCCTGGCCGACGCCTTCCCCCGCCACCCACGGCTGCTGGCCACCCCGGCCGTGCTGGCCCCGCTGGCCCGGGCCTCGGGCGCGGTCGACGAGGTGGTCCCGGCCGAGGGGCTCGGCGAACCGCTGCACCGGCGCCTGCACGGCGCCGGCGTGGCCGTGAACCTGCACGGCCGCGGCCCCGAGAGCTCCGAGCTGCTGCTGGCCACCGGGCCGCGGCGGCTGGTCGCCTTCGCCCACCCGGCCGTGCCGGCCAGCTCTCAGGGCCCCCGCTGGCGGCCCGACGAGCACGAGGTGGTCCGCTGGTGCCGGCTGCTCGAGGAGAGCGGCATCGCCGCCGACCCGACCCGGCTCGACCTGGAGCTGCCGCCCGGCTCGGTGCCGCACGGCGCCGCGGGCGCCACCCTCATCCACCCGGGCGCGGCCAGCCCGGCCCGGCGCTGGCCGCCCGAGCGGTTCGCCGAGGTCGCCAGGGCCGAGGTCACCGGCGGCCGGCGGGTGATCGTGACTGGCGGCCCGGCCGAGGTCGAGCTGGCCAACGACGTGGCCGCCCGCGCCGGGCTGCCCGAGACCACCGTCCACGCCGGCCAGGGCGGCGTGCTCACCATCGCCCGCCTGGTGGCCGCCGCCGACCGGGTGGTCTGCGGCGACACCGGGGTAGCCCACCTGGCCACCGCCCTGCGCACCCCCTCGGTGGTCCTGTTCGGCCCGACCTCCCCGGCCCTGTGGGGCCCGCCCTCCGACCGGCCCTGGCACCGGCCCCTGTGGGCCGGCACCAGCGGCGACCCGCACGGCCAGCTCCCCGACCCCGGCCTGCTGGCCATCGACGTCGACCAGGTCAGCGAGGCCCTGGCCGGCCTCCCGCCGGTGCAGGCCCCCCGGCCCGCCCGCCGCACCACCCTGCGCGGCCGGGTCGCCTGAGCGGTCGCCCGGCCGGCCCGCCGTAACGTTTCCGAGACGCAGGCCGGCCACACTGCCAGGGCCCGCGACGGCGACCGGCACGGAGGGCCCGTATGGGACGACGACCATGGCGATGAGCCCTGCCGCGCGGCCGGCAGCGGGGCGCCGCTGGACGGCCGCGCTGGCGTGGGCGCTCGCCGGGCTGAGCGTGCTGGCCCTGGCCCCCGCCGGCCGGCTGGCGACGCTCTCCCAGCGCGCCCGCCTGCCCAGCGCGCAGCTCGCGGCCGTGGCCGTCGGCGCCATCATCCTCGCCACCGTCAGCACGGCGGCCGTGGGCGCGCTCCTGGCCAGCCGCCGGCCCCGCCATCCGGTGGGCTGGCTGCTGCTCGGCGTGGGCCTGGGACTGGCCGCCAGCGTGCTGGTCGAACCGTACGTGAAGTACGGGCTGATCGTTCGCCCCGGGTCACTCCCGGGGGCCCGCTACCTGGTCGGGCTCTCCTACGTGACCACCCTGGTCTGGCTGTCGTGTGCCGGCTTCGTGCTGCTGCTCACCCCCACCGGGCGGCTGCCGTCGCCCCGCTGGCGGTGGTGGGCCAGGCTGGCCGCCGCCGCGCCCGTGGTGACGATGCTGGCGTCGGTCGTCCAGCCCGACCCGCTGGCCCCGGACTGGTACGGCAACCCCCTGGCCGTCCCGGCGCTTTCCCGCCTGCTGGTCGTGCCGGCCGTGGCCGGCGTGGTCGTCGTCCTTGCCTCGCTGCTGGTCGGGGCCGGGTCGCTGGTGGGGCGGTTCCGCCATGCCCGCGGGGTCGAGCACCAGCAGCTTCGCTGGCTGGCCCTGGCGGCAATCCTGGGCGCCCTGTTGCTCCTGGTCGCCCTCGTGGCCGGGTTCGTGCTGTCGAAGGACGGCGTGGTCCTGACGTCGCTGACCCTGTGTGTGGCGCTGCTGCCGCTGGCCACCGGGGCGGCCATCCTGCGCTACCGGCTGTACGACCTGGACCGCATCGTCAGCCGCACCCTGGCCTGGACCCTGCTGACCCTGCTGCTCGCCCTGGCCTACGCCGCCGTCGTCCTGGGCCTGGGCCGACTCCTCCCCCAGGGCTCCAGCCTGGCCGTGGCCGCGGCCACCCTGGCCGTCGCCGCCCTGTTCCAACCCCTCCGCCGCCGCATCCAGCAGGCCGTCGACCGCCGCTTCAACCGGCGCCGCCACGACGCCGGGCGGCTCATCGAGGCCTTCGGGGCCCGGCTGCGCGACCAGGTGGACCTGGACGCCCTGCACAACGAGCTGCTGGCCGTGGTCGACCAGACGATCCAGCCCACCCGGGCCTCGCTGTGGCTGCGGCCCCCGGCGGCGGGAGCCGTTAGACGGCCAGGGCCAGGGCGTGGTCGCGGCCGCCGTTCGGGGAGGGGAGGCCGCCGAGGATGCGGGCGGTGACCTCCTCGACCCGTCCCACGCCGTCGACCATGGTGAGCAGGCGGCGGTGGCGGTAGTAGTCGATCAGGGGCCGGGTCTTGATCCCGAACACCTCCAGGCGGTGGCGGATCGTCTGCTCGGCGTCATCGGCCCGATGCTGGGCCGCCGCCCGCCCGGCCAGCCGACGCAGCAGCTCCTCCTCGTCGGCCTCGAAGCAGAGCACGGCGTGCAGGGGCACCCCCAGGTCGACCAGGCGCCGGTCCAGGGCCTCGGCCTGGTTGACCGTCCGGGGGAACCCGTCCAGCACGAACCCACCGTCACAGTCCGACTCGGCCAGCCGCTCCATCACCATGGCGATGACCACCTCGTCAGGCACCAGATCA
>JBJMHP010000182.1:0-14150 GCA_045807325.1 Actinomycetes bacterium
TCGACCCCGACATGGGCGAGCTGGTCTCCCAGGCGGTCAGGGACATCGGGGTCGAGCTGCACCTGGAGGAGAAGGTGGAGGCGATCGAAGGCGCCGAGCGCGTCCGGGCGGTACGGACTTCCGCCCGGACGCTCGAGGCCGACCTGGTCGTCCTCGGCCTCGGCACCAAGCCGGCGGTCGGGCTGGCCGAGGCCTCCGGCATCCAGCTCGGCGAGAGCGGCGCCATCGCCGTCAACCCGCGCATGCAGACCGCCCACGACGGGGTGTGGGCGGCCGGCGACTGCGTCGAGGCCCGCCACCTCGTCTCCGGCAAGCCGGTCAGCTACCACCTGGGGACCATCGCCAACAAGCAGGGCCGGGTCTGCGGCATCAACATCGGCGGCGGCTACGCCACCTTCCCAGGCGTGCTCGGCACGGCCGTGTCCAAGGTGTGCGAGGTCGAGGTCGCCCGCACCGGGCTGTCCGAGGCCGAGCTGGACGAGCTCGGACTGGAATGGGAGCAGACAGCGGTCGACTCGACCACCCGGGCCGGCTACTTCCCGGGGGCGGCCCCGATCCGCACCAAGGTGCTGGCCGAGCGCCGCTCCGGCCGGCTGCTGGGCGCCCAGATCGTCGGCAAGGAGGGCGCGGCCAAGCGCATCGACGTGTTCGCCACCGCCATCTGGAACGGCATGACCGCCCAGGACATGGTCAACCTCGACCTGTCCTACGCGCCGCCGTTCTCACCGGTCTGGGATCCGGTGCTGATCGCCGTGCGCAAGCTCTCCGAGCAGGTCGAGCGGTCCCTGGGCGACCGACTGTAGACGGCGGGCCCAGGAGGCCCCGGTGCTTGGTCCGCCGACCGACTAGGATGAGATGATCACCTGCGTCTGCGGCCGGAACCCCGATGCCATTCGACCTGCAACCGATCGACGTCCTCCTGCTCGTCCTGCTCGCCCTGGCCGCCCTGAGCGGCTGGCGTCGCGGGTTCGCGATGGTGCTGCTCGGCTACCTGGGGCTGCTGGTCGGGCTGGCCCTGGGGGCGTGGGCGGCCACCCGGGCGGGGCTGCTGGTCTCGCCTGACAGCTCGCTGCGGCGCCTGCTGACCGCGGTGGTGGTGTTCTTCCTGGTCGCCGCCGCCTGCCATGCCGTCGGCAACCTGCTCGGCATCCGGGTCCGCTCGCTGCTGGGCGGGCGCTGGACGAGCCGGGCCGACGCCGTCGGCGGGGCGGTGGTGGCCGCCATCGTGGCCGCCGTCGCCATGTGGTTCATCGCCCTGACCCTCAGCAACGTGCCGTTCTCGCCCTTCTCCCGGGCGGTCCACTCCTCCAGCGTGCTGCGGACGATCGACAACTACGCCCCGCGGCCCCCGGCGGCCCTGGCCCAGCTGCGGGGCCTGCTCGACCGCTCCGGGTTCCCGGAGGCATTCGCCAACCTGCGCCCGCCGGTGGTCTCCGGCCCCCCACCCGAGGCGGCCAGGAACCCGGCCGTGCTGCGAGCCGCCAACGCCACCATCCAGGTCCAGAGCCGTGGCTGCGGCGGGGTGCTGTTCGGCAGCGGCTTCCCGGTCGAGCACGGCCTGTTCGTCACCAACGCCCACGTGGTCGCCGGGTCGCGCCGCCACGAGCTGGTGACCAACGAGGGCCAGCGGGCCCCGGCCACCGTGGTCTACTTCGACCCCAGCCACGACCTGGCCCTGCTGTCGGCGCCCGAGCTCCAGATCCGGCCGCTGCCGCTGGCCGGGCCGGCCCAGCGGGGCCAGCAGGCGGTGGTCATCGGCTACCCCAGCGGCGGCCCCCAGAAGGTCATCGGGGCCAGCATCGTGCTGCGGACCCAGCCCGAGGCGCCCGACATCTACGCCCGGCCGCAGAACGCCCGCCGCGACATCTACGTGCTCCACGCCCGGGTGCGCAAGGGCGTCAGCGGCGGCCCGGTGGTCGACCTGCACGGCCGCTCCCTGGGGGTGGTGTTCGCCGCCTCGACGGTCGAGCGCACCGAGGGCTACGCCCTGACCAACGCCGAGGTCCGACGGGCCCTTGACCGCAACGACAACAACCGCCGCCCGGTCTCGGTCGGCGGCTGCGCGGTCTAGGCGTCGGCGGCGAGGGCGGCCCGGCAGGCCTCCTCGAAGGTGGCCAGGTCGCGGGGCATGAGGCGGCGGGCGGCGCCGTCGCTGACCACCACCCGGTTGCGCAGGCCCTCGGCCAGGGGCCGGGCCACGGCCGCCGGGACGTCGGTGACCAGCCCGATCCAGTGCGACGACAGCCCGGGGCTGAACAAGGGCACGCCCACGATCAGGCGCCGCCGGCCCTCCAGGCGGGCGAACCGGAGCATCATCTCCCGGTAGCTGAGGACCTCGGGCCCGCCGACCTCCAGCCGCTGGCCGCGGGTGGCCTCGGTCTGGGCGGCGTCGGCCAGGTAGCCGACGGTGTCGCCGAGGGCGATGGGCTGGCTGGCCGTGTCCACCCAGCGGGGGCAGACCATCACCGGCAGCCGCCGGACCAGCTGGACCAGCATCTCGAAGCTGGCCCCGCCCCGGCCGAGGACGATCGCGGCCCGCAGCACGGTCAGGTCGGGCCCGGTCGAGGCCAGCGCGTCCTCGACCGCCCGCCGGCTGGCCAGGTGCGGGCTGAGCCCCTCGCCCTCGTCGCCCAGGCCCGACAGGTACACCACCCGGTCGACCCCGGCGGCCCTGGCCGCCCGCCCGAAGGTGCGGGCGTGCTGGAGGTCGCGCCGGGCGAACTCCCCCTGCTGGGCCATGGAGTGGACCAGGTAGTAGGCGACCTCGACCCCGTCAAGGGCCGGCCCCAGCCCGGTCTCGTCGTCCAGGTCGAGCCGGTGCGGGGCCACGCCGGGCGGGCCGCGGTACCGGTCGGGCCGGCGGGTACCGGCCCTGACGGTGTGGCCCCGGCCCGCCAGCTCGGGCACGAGGGCGCCGCCGACGAACCCGCCGGCCCCGGTGACCAGGATCTCCATGCCGGCAATCTTCTCCCCGGCCCCCATAGTGCGCATCCCGGCCGCGGGCCCGGGGGCGCTGGACGCCGGTCGTGCCCGCTGGCAGGCTTGCCGCCATGGAACCCTCGGCCGGCATCGACGTGCTGCTGCGTCGCATGGAGGGGCTGCTGGAGCCGCTGGAGGCCGCCGGCGACCCGGGGCGCTTCTTCCTGGCCACGTATCTCAGAACCACCAGGGCGGTCGCCGAGGAGCTGGACCGGGGCGGGTTCCGCGACCCGGAATGGGTCGAGCGCTGGGACGTCGCCTTCGCCGACCTCTACCTGGACGCGGTCGAGGCCGCCCAGGCCGGCCGGCGCCCGCCCGAGCCGTGGGCGGTCGCCTTCGGGGCCGGCGACCGCGACGGGCTGCCGCCCCTGCGCCACGTCCTGCTCGGCATGAACGCCCACATCAACTACGACCTGGCCCAGTCGCTGCTGGCGGTCATCTCCGAGCCCGAGTTCGACGACCCCGAGCTGCTGGCCGCCCGCCACGCCGACCACGAGCACATCGACCAGGTCCTGGTCGCCCGGGTCGGCGCCGAGGACACCGAGCTGGAGTCCCTGAGCGGCCCCCGCAGCCGCACCGACCGCCTCCTCCAGCCCCTGAACCGCCTCGCCACCAAGCGGTTCCTGCGCGAGTCCCGAGCCAAGGTCTGGGCCAACACCCGCCTTCTCAACGCCGCCCGCCGCACCGGCCCCGACGCCTACGCCACCCGCCTGGCCGAGCTGGAGCGCCTGGCCGCCACCCGCGTCGCCGACCTCATGGCCCCCGGCCAGGTCGTCCTCAAACTGGCCGTCAAGGGCTTCGGGGTCCGCCTCCAGGGCGCCTGAGACGGGTGCCCGGGGGCTGTGGACAACGCCGCAAAGCGCGCTGGTGCATGTGCCACAGTCTAGGAACCGTCATCCCTGGCGGGGCCGTTGTCGGCGAAGCCGTTGCCGCGGGCCACCGCGCGGAGGTCGAGGACCTTGTCGAGGACGTCGGGGGCGACGCCGTGGTCGAGGGCGACCTCGCGGAGGGAGCGGCCGGTGGCGGCCGCCTCCTTGGAGATGGCGGTGCCCTCGTCGTAGCCGACGACCGGGTTGAGGGCGGTCACCAGGACCAGAGTGGACTCGGCCAGGGTCTGGGCCCGCTCGGTGTTGGCGGTGATGCCGTCGACGCAGCGGGCCGCGAAGGTCCGGCAGGCCGCGGCCAGGTAGGTGATCGACTGGAGCAGGTTGCGGGCCATCAGCGGGATGTAGACGTTGAGCTCGAAGGCGCCCGACAGGCCGCCGACCGTGATGGCGGCGTCGTTGCCGATGACCTGGGCCGACACCTGGGTGAGGACCTCGGCCATCACCGGGTTGACCTTGCCGGGCATGATCGAGGAGCCCTTCTGGAGCTCGGGCAGGACCAGCTCGGCCAGCCCGGCCCGGGGGCCCGATCCCATCCAGCGGATGTCGTTGGCGATCTTGGTGCAGCTGACGGCCACCGTCTTGAGGGCCCCGGACAGCTCGACCAGGGCGTCGCGGGCCCCCTGGGCCTCGAAGGGGTGGGCCGGCGGGGCCACGTCGAGGCGGTGCACCCGGATGAGCCGCTCCCGCACCCGGGCCGCGAACTCGGGGTGGGCGTTGAGGCCGGTGCCGACCGCGGTGCCGCCCAGCGGCAGCTTGCCGACCCGGGTCAGGGCCGCCTCGACCCGGGCCGCCCCCTCCCGGATCTGGGCCGCGTAGCCGGCGAACTCCTGGCCGAGGGTGACCGGGACGGCGTCCATCAGGTGGGTGCGGCCGGTCTTGACCGCGTCGCGCAGCTCCTCCGCCTTGGCGGACAGCGACCCGGCCAGGGCGTCCAGGGCCGGCAGCAGGTCGTTGGTGGCCGCGTCCAGGGCGGCCAGGTGGACGGCCGTCGGGAAGACGTCATTGGAGGACTGGCCCATGTTGACGTGGTCGTTGGGGTGGACGTCCTCGCCGGCCAGGGTCGAGATGACCTCGTTGACGTTGGTGTTGGTCGAGGTGCCGGACCCGGTCTGGAACACGTCGATGGGGAACTGGTCGTCGTGCTCCCCCGCCGCCACCGCGTCGGCGGCGGCCGCGATCCGCTCGGCCTGGTCGGCGTCCAGCAGCCCGAGCTCGGCGTTGACCCGGGCCGCCTCGGCCTTGACCCGGGCGAGCATCCGGACCACCTCGGTCGGCATCCGCTCCCCCGAGATGGGGAAGTTCTCGATCGCCTTCTCGGTCTCGCCCTTCCACAGCTGCGCCATTGCGGTCCTCCCCTGGTCGTCAGAGAAGATGCTACCCACACATGGAGCCGGCACCGATGTGGACCTGCCCGCGCTGCGGGCGGTCGTTCGCCAACCGCAACCAGCCGCACGCCTGCGGGCCCCTGGACCTTGACCGGCACCTGGCCGGCCGGGACCCCGAGGTGCTGGCCATCTTCTGGCGGCTGGTCACCCTCGCCGAGCGCAACGGCCCGGTCACCGTCCTGCCGGAGAAGACCCGCATCGCCTTCCAGGTGCGGATGAGCTTCGCCGCCTTTGCGCTGCGCCGGCGCTGGGTGGACGGCCACGTGGTGCTGGCCCGGCGCCTGGAGCATCCCCGGTTCCGGCGGGTGGAGACGTTCTCGCCCCGCAACCACCTGCACCAGTTCCGGCTGGAGCGCCTCCAGGACGTGGACGAGGAGGTCGCCGCCTGGCTGGCCGAGGCCTACCGGGTGGGCGAGCAGCGCCACCTGCGTCCCTAACGCAGGACCTCCGGGTTGAGCAGGTTCGGGGGCCGGCGGCCCTCCAGGGCGGCCAGCACGTTGGCGGCCGCGGTCATGCCCATGGCGACCCGGGTCTCCAGGGTGGCCGTGCCCAGGTGGGGGACGATGGTGACGTTGTCCAGCTCGAGCAGGCCGGGGTGGACCTCCGGCTCCCGCTCGAACACGTCGAGGCCGGCGGCCCCCAGCCGGCCGTCCCCCAGGGCGGCGGCGAGGGCGGCCTCGTCCACGATCGGGCCGCGGGCGGTGTTGACCAGCACCGCCGTCGGCTTCATGCGGGCCAGCTGCTCGGGCCCGACCAGGTGCCGGGTGGCCGGCGAGAGGCCGGTGTGGACGCTCACGAAGTCGGCCTCGGCGAGCAGCTGGTCCAGCTCGCGCCAGGCGACCCCGAGGGCGGCCTCCTGGTCGGGCTCCAGGCGGCGGCGGGCGGTGTAGACCACCGGCATGGCGAACCCGGCGGCCCGCCTGGCCACCGCCCGCCCGATCCGGCCCAGGCCGATCAGCCCGAGGGTCTTGCCGTGGACCTCGAACCCGAGGAAGAACTCGGGCCCCCAGATCCAGGGCCGCCGGGCCCGCAGGAACCGGTCCCCCTCGGCGACCCGCCGGGCCGCGGCCAGCAGCAGCGCCCAGGCCAGGTCGGCGGTGGCCTCGGTGACCACGTCGGGGGTGTTGGCGGCCAGCACGCCCCTGGCCGTGCAGGCCTCCAGGTCGAGGTTGTCGTGGCCGACGGCGTAGTTGGCCACCACCCGCAGCTCCGGGCCGGCCCGGTCCAGCAGCTCGCCGTCGACCCGGTCGGTCAGCATGGCCACCAGCCCGGCCCTGCCGGCGACCCGGTCCAGCAGCTCGGCCCGGGGCATGACCCCCTCGCCCTCCCAGACCTCGAGCCGGCAGCGCTCGGCCAGGTGCCGGCGGACCCGCTCGGGCACCCCGCGGGTGACGAGCACGGCGGGCATGCCCGGATTCTAGTCGGGCGCTACAGCAGGGTGCGGAGCAGGGCCACCCGGCCCAGGAGGGAGATCTCGCCCTACGCGACCGGCGACCAAATCGAGACGCTCGCGGCGCTCAGCCGCGGAGGAAGGTCAGTCGGACCCGGCGCCGGGGGTTGTCGTCGTTCAGGTCCACGAGGCAGATGCGTTGCCATGTGCCGAGCAGGAGGCGGCCGGCCTGCACCGGGACGGTGAGCGAGGGGCCGGCGAACACCGGCAGGAGGTGGTCGGCGCCGTGGCCGCGGCTGCCGTGGCGGTGGGCCCAGCGGTCGTCGCGGGGCAGGAGGCGGCCGAGCACCTCCTCCAGGTCCTCCTCGGACCCCGACCCGGTCTCCATCACGGCCAGCCCGGCGGTGGCGTGGGGCACGAACACCGACAGCAGCCCGTCCCCGCCCGCCTGGGCGGCGAACCCGGCCGCCCGGTCGGTCAGGTCGAGCACGTGCCTGCCGGCGGTGTCGATCCGCAGCTCGGTGGTGTCCATGGCGATCGCGGTCAGCCTACCCGGTGGCCGCCTCGGCCGCCTCGGCCCTGGCGATGGCGTCCTCGGTGACAAAGCGGAACCCGGCGAGGGTGGCCAGGGTGACCACGGCGGCGGCCAGGAAGGCGCCACGCAGCCCCAGGGCCTCGGCCAGGATGCCGCCGAGCAGCGCCCCGAGCGGCATGGTGCCCCACCCGACCAGCCGGTAGCTGGCGTTCATCCGCCCCAGCAGCCGGTCGGGCGTGATCCGCTGGCGGAGCGAGACCGTGACCACGTTCCAGAGGACGATGGCGGCCCCGGTGGCCAGCCACGAGACCCCGATCGGCACCGGCAGGGCGGTGATCACGGGCACGACCAGGCCGGCCGCGTTGACGACGACGCTGAGGACCAGGGTGCGGACGCGGCCGAGGCGCCGCTCGGTCGGCGCGGCCAGCCAGCTGCCGAGCAGCGACCCGACCCCGATGGTGGCGGTCAGGATCCCGTAGCCGGCCTTGGACAGCCCCATCGGCCCGGGGTCGACCGCGAACAGCACGAACACCGAGAAGGCGGCGCTGAAGGCCATGTTCTGGACGCCGAGCATGATGGCCAGCGGCCGCAGCACCGGGTGGCGCCAGACGAAGCGGGCGCCCTCGGCGATGTCGTCCCGCAGCCTGGTCGATCCCGCCGGCCCGGCCCCGGCCGCCCGGAAGCTGCCGACGATCAGGGCCAGGCAGCCGGCCCCGACCAGGTAGGCGGCCGCCGGCAGGCCGAGGGCGACGGCCAGGCCGGCGGCGGCCAGCAGGCCGCCCAGGGGCGGGCCAATGAACTCGTTGGCCACCAGCTCGACCGCGTACAGCCGGCTGTTGGCCCGGGTCAGGTCGTCGCGGGACACCAGGGCCGGCAGCAGCGACTGGGCCGAGGTGTCGAACAGGGTCTCGCCGACGCCGAGCAGCACGGCCACGGCGTACAGCATGACCAGGGTGGCCAGGTCGGTCGCGACGGCCAGGGCCAGGCCGCCGAGGAGCAGGGTCCGGACCAGGTTGACCCGGAGCATCGACTGGCGCCGGTCCAGCCGGTCGGCAAAGGCCCCGGCCACCGGGGCCAGGAGCCACGGGAGCCGGGCGGCCACGGTGACCCCGGCGATCAGCAGCGGGGATCGCGTGAGCTGCACGGCCAGCAGGGGCAGGGCGACCCAGAGGACCCCGTCGGCCAGGTTGGCGAAGCCGGAGGCGACCACGGCCTTGGCGAAGTTCCGTCCGAGGGGCATGGATTGGACCCTAGCCCATTGATTTGGAATAGTCAATCGATAGAATGGAGCCCATGAGTGGGAGAGGGCGGGTGGTTCGCCGGCCGGCGACGGCGGCCGAGGCCAAGGCGCTGGCGCATCCGTTGCGCATGCGGATCCTGCGGCTCTGCCTCGACCAGGCGCTGACCAACAAGCAGCTGGCCGAGTGGCTGGGCAAGGACCCGGGCACGGTGCTGCACCACGTCCGCACCCTGGTCGCCACCGGGTTCCTGGTCGCCGAGGAGGTCCGCCAGGGCGAGACGGGGGCGCTGGAGAAGCCCTACCGCTCCACCGGCAAGTCCTGGACCCTGAGCCTGGAGGAGAGCCCGGTCAGCGAGGCCACCGCCACCCAGGCGATGCTGGAGGCGTTCCTGGCCGAGCTGGACGAGGCCGGGCCCGGGGCGGCCACCGCCTTCAACCGGCTCGCCCTGACCCTGAACAAGGCGTCGCGCGACGAGCTCCAGGACCGGGTGCTGGCGATCCTGGACGAGTTCGTCACCCGGGGCCCCGACCCGGACGGCGAGCCCTACGGCCTCCTGTTCGGCATGCACCGCCGCCCCACCCCCGGCCCGGCCGGTCAGGACCCGGGCAACGGCGGGGTGGCGCCCAGGTCGTAGGCGAGCAGGTCGCCGTCGCGGCGGACGCCCTCGGTCGGGCGGTGGGGCTCCTGCCCGCCCCGGTGGTCCAGGTGCAGGACCTCGGCCCCGCGGACGAGCACGGCGGCGTCGGCCAGCAGCCGGCGGTGACAGCGCCACCACAGCGTCTCCGAGCACATGGCCGTCGTCCGGGCCGTGGCCGCCTCGGCCAGCAGGCGGTCGAGCGCCGCCCAGAACCGCGGCCGGCGCATGTAGTCCGCGTACCCGCGGAAGGCCGGGTGGCGCAGGACCTGGTTGACCGAGTCCGGCTCCGGCCGGCGGAACCCGCCCAGGTCCGGCTCCCAGCGGTAGGCGACCCCGGCCTCGGCCAGCCAGCCGGCCATGGTCTCGCGGCGGAACTGCGGGTGGCGGCGGCTGCCCGGGGCGGTGCGGACGTCGACCAGCCGCTCCGCCCCGGCCCCGTCCAGCAGCGCCACCAGCTCCTGGGCCGTCGCCGTCCCGTGCCCGATGGTGAGCAGCGTGGTCACCGGACGAGCTTGTCCACCAGGATCAGGGCGTAGTAGGAGAGCGGGAAGGTGATGAGCAGCGAGTCGACCCGGCTCAGCACCCCGCCGTAGCCGAGCAGCATGGTGCTGCGGACCTCGGTCCGGAAGGCCCGCTGGATGAAGCTGCCGGTGAGGTCGGCCCAGACGCTGCCGAAGGCGATCACCAGCACCAGCACGACCACGGCGGCGATCGACCACTCCTCGGGGACGGCCACCCACAGCCAGCCGACCCCGACCGCCGCCCCGACCAGGTTGCCCAGCACCCCGCCCCAGGTCTTGGTCGGGTCGACCCGCGGCATCAGCTTGCGGCCGCGCAGCGCCGACCCGGTGGCGTAGGCGGCGATGTCGGACAGGGCCACCGAGACGGTCACGATCACCAGGAAGTTCAGCCCCCACGGCTCGGCCGAGTTGACCAGCACGATGTAGGCCATGGGCAGGGCCACGAACACGTACCCGACCAGGGTGTCGGCGACCTGCCGGTGGGCGTCGGTGATCCGGCCGGACAGGATCGGCACCAGGGTGAGGGCGACGAAGAAGCCGAACGGCAGGAAGCCGAAGAAGTCCCGGGCCAGGGCGGCCACCAGCAGCCCGACCTCGCCCCCGAGGATCAGCAGATACGCGTACCGACGGTCGATGCTGGCGATGCGGACGAACTCCGAGCAGCCCTGCACGACCACGAAGGTGGCCAGCAGGAAGGCCAGGAACCCGCCGGTGAACACGGCCAGGACGAACAGCGGGCCGATCACGAACCAGGTGCGGGCGCGCAGGAACAGGGTCGAGCGCCGCCACACCTCGAGCGAGCGCCGCTGGGACAGCACCACGGCGGCCAGGCCGACCACGATCAGCGCCAGCACCCGGAGGAACACGGGCAGGAACAGCGGGTTGGCGAGGGGGTTGCGGGGCACGGGCCGACCTACGCCCCTTCCCAGCCCTTGACCACCGTGCGCACCTCGGCCACCCCCGCCTCGGCCTGGCGGACCAGCTCGTTGTAGTCGTTCCCGGGCGGGATCGGCGGGCCGATTCCGACCACCACCCCGCCGGGCAGGGGCACGAACGAGCCCTTGGGCATGACCTGGTCCAGTCCGTGCAGGTACATGGGGACGACCGGGACCTGGGTGTCGACGGCCAGGTAGGCGAAGCCCTTCTTGAAGCCCGAGGCGCCGGTGCCGCGGGTGCCCGAGGGGAAGATCAGCACCGACCAGCCCTTCCCGACCAGGTCCTTGAGGAACTGCAGAGACTCGCGGCTGGAGCCGCCCGAGCGCACGAACGGGACCGTGCCCAGGGCCAGCGACGCGGCCGCGCCCTTCACGGCCGAGCTGTAGAAGTAGTCGGCGGCCGCGGCCACGACCAGCCGCCGGCGGATGCGGCCGCCCAGGGCGGCCAGGCAGACGGGGGCGTCGAAGTGGCTCTGGTGGTTGGCCACGAACACCGCCGGCCCGTCGAGCTTGGCCAGGTTGCGCTTGCCGATGACCGTGACCGGGGCGATGAACTTGAGCAGCGGGACCAGCGCCCCGTACTGGATGCCGCTGCGGACCAGGCGGGCCGGCGGGGTCCTGGCCCACGACCAGGTCGGGACCGGGCCGCGCCTGCGGGAAGGTCCACCCTGAGCCGCCTGGCTCTGCTCCCGCTCGCTCACGTGGCCTCCCGAACCGGCGACTCCTCGCTGCATTCAACCAGACCGGCCCCGGGACGGGGCGGTTACCGTCCACGGCCCGGCCGCTTGCTAGGATGTCGCGTGCCCACCGAGCTCACCAGCCCCAGCAACCCGCGGGTCAAGGAGCTGGTCGCGCTGCGGCGGCGCCGGTCCCGCGACAGCCACGCCGTCACCCTGGTCGAAGGCCACGCCGAGCTGGTGCTGGCCCTGGACGCCGGCGTGCGCCCCCGCACCCTCTACTGGTGCCCGGCGCTGGTCGCGGCCGACCAGCTGGGCACCGTCGACCGGGTGGCCGCCCTGGGCGCCGAGGTGGTCCGGCTCAGCCGGCCGGTGTTCGAGAAGGTCGCCTACCGGCAGTCGCCCGACGGCTGGCTGGCCGTGGTGCCGGCGGTGCCGACCGATCTCGGGCGGCTGGTCCTGGGCGACCGGCCGCTGCTGCTGGTCTGCGAGGGAGTCGAGAAGCCGGGCAACCTCGGGGCCATCCTGCGCACCGCCGACGCCGCCGGGGTGACCGCGGTGATCGCCGCCGGCCCGGTGACCGACTGGGGCAACCCCAACCTGGTGCGGGCCAGCAAGGGGACCGTGTTCTCGGTCCCGGTGGCCTCGGCCGGCTCCCCTGAGGTGCTGGACTGGCTGGCCGAGCGGTCGGTGCCGGTGGTCGCGGCCACGCCCGCCGCCGGGACCCTGATGGTCGACGCCGACCTGACCGGCCCGGTGGCCGTGGCCGTCGGCTCGGAGAAGGACGGCCTGTCCCGGCCCTGGTTGGAGCGGGCGGAGACGACGGTGCGGATCCCCATGCGCGGCCGGGTCGACTCCCTCAACGTGGCCACCTCGGCGGCCGTCCTGGTCTACGAGGCGGTGCGCCAGCGGATGGGCGGCGAGGCCCGGCCGTAGCCGGGCCGCCTCAGCCGGCGAACAGGGCCGGGCGGGCGGAGAACCGGGCCGCGTCCTCGACCGCCGCGGCCACCCCGAGCAGCTCCTGGTCGCCGCCGATGCGCCCCACCAGCGACAGCCCCACCGGGAGCCCGTCCAGCGACCCGACCGGCACCGACACCACCGGCGACCCGGAGCAGTTGAAGGCGCCGGGCAGGGCGGTCAGGGCCTCCTGGATGCCCATCCTGCGCCCGTCGCCCAGCTCCAGCACCCGGGTGTCACGGCTGGGCGCGACCACCGGGATGGTGGGCAGCAGCAGGGCCTCACGGGTCCCGAGCAGGTCCTCGACCAGCGCGGCGAAGCGGCCGCGGTACCGGACCGCGGCCACGTACTCCACGGCCAGGGCCTGCTGGCCGCGGCGGATGGCGTTCAGGGTGCGCTCGCCGTAGCCCTCCTCGCCGGTCTCGGCCAGCAGGGTCGCGTGGGCGGCGGCCAGCTCGGGCAGGACCATCGTGGCCACCGCCGCCCGGGCCGTCCGCAGCGGCAGCTCCACCTCGTCGATCCGGGCGCCGCCGCGCTCCAGCCCGGCGCAGAACCGGTCGACGACCTCGGTCACGGCCGGGTCGACCAGGGCCAGCTCCTCGCCGACGAGCCGGCCGAGACGCAGCCGGGCCGGCTGGGTGGCGCCGGCGCCCGGCGGCCGGCCGGCCAGGACCTCCAGGAGCAGGCCGGCCTCGGCGACGCCGGCGGCGATCGGGCCGACGTGGTCGTTCGACCACGACAGCGGCAGCACCCCGTCGGTGGGGACGGTGCCGTAGGTCGGCTTGAACCCGACCACGCCACAGCAGGCGGCCGGGATGCGGATGGACCCGGCGGTGTCGCTGCCGACGGCGAGGTCGACCAGGCCGGCGGCGACCGCGGCGGCCGACCCGCCGCTGGAGCCGCCGGCGATCCGGTCGGGGTCCCAGGGGTTGACCGTGCCCGGGGTCAGCACCCCGTAGGCGAACTCGTGGGTGCGGGTCTTGCCGACGATCACCATGCCGGCGTCCCGTAGCCGCCCCACCACCTCGGCGTCCCGCTCGGCCCGGTTCGTGGCCAGCTTGGGCGACCCGGCCGCGGTGACGGCGCCGGCCACGTCGATCAGGTCCTTGACGGCCACCGGCCGGCCGTGCAGCGGCCCCCTGACCCGCCCGGCCGCCGCCTCGGCGTCCCTGGCCGCGGCCTCGGCCCTGGCCTCGTCGCTCAGCACGGCCACGAACGCGCCCAGGCGCCCGTCGAGCGCGTCGATGCGGTCGAGCGCCTCGGAGACCAGCTCGGCGCTCGACGGCATGGCGGCCGGGCCCGCCGCTGTGCGGCCCCGCTCCTCGTCGCCCATGACCCCGATGCTACGGTGCCGCCATGGCAACCACCGCATCCGCACCGCCCGACCCGTCCGGCGAGGGCCTGGCGCGGCTCCGGGCCGAGGTGGTCGAGTGCCGCCGCTGCCCCCGGCTGGTCGCCTGGCGCGAGCAGGTGGCCAGGGAGAAGCGGGCCGCCTTCCGCGACCAGGAGTACTGGGGCCGCCCGGTCCCCGGCTTCGGCGACCCGGCGGCCGGGCTGCTCATCCTGGGCCTGGCCCCGGCCGCCCACGGCGGCAACCGCACCGGCCGCATCTTCACCGGCGACCGCTCCGGCGACTGGCTGTTCGCCAGCCTCCACCGCACCGGCTTCGCCAACCAGCCGACCTCGGTCTCCCGCGACGACGGCCTCGCCCTGACCGACTGCTACATCACGGCCCCGGTCAAGTGCGCCCCGCCCGACAACAAGCCCCTCCCCTCAGAGCGCGACACCTGCGCTCCCTGGCTGACCGCGGAGCTCGCCCTGCTCGACCTCCACGTGGTCGTCGCCCTCGGCGCCTTCGCCTGGGACCAGGCCCTGCGCCACCTCGGCCCCGTCCGCCCCAAGCCCCGCTTCACCCACGCCGCCGAGGCCCCCCTCCCCAACACCCGGGTCCGCCTCGGCTCCTACCACGTGAGCCAGCAGAACACGAGCACCGGGCGCCTCACCGA
>JBJMHP010000183.1:0-12853 GCA_045807325.1 Actinomycetes bacterium
CAGGTTGGCCGGCTTGACGTCGCGGTGGGCCAGGCCGGCGTCCCAGAGCTTGCGGATGATGCCCAGGCCGTCGTCGATCACGCCCTGGTCGACCTCGGCGTCGCCCAGCTCCACCGCGCCGTCGAAGAACTCGGTGACCAGCAGGTACTCGCGGTCCGGGGTGAGCTCCACGAACCCGTACGGCCGGGGCGTGGGCAGGCCGGCCAGGTGGAGCTTGTGCAGGGCGTAGTCCTCCTGCTGGACCAGCCGGCGGACGGTGTGGAACGGCTTCTCGTCCTCGAGGCGGCCGTAGAGCAGCTCGCGGCCGAGCTTGTACCAGCGGTCGGCGCGTAGGTGGCTGCGGGCGTACAGCTTGCCGAACAGGATGGTCGGCGGGTCGCCGGCGACGGTGATGCGCAGCGGGGTGGAGCCGGCCGAGCCGGACAGGCCGAACGGCTTGACCTCCTCGATCTCCAGGCCGAGCTGGTCGGAGAGGGCGCGCCGGATGGCCTGGCCACGGGCCCGCCGACGTCCAGGTGGGCGGACCGGCCCCGGTGGTAGCTGACCGGAAAGGCGTCGCCGGGGGCGAACCAGCGGAAGGCGAGCAGCGGGACGGTCACCCCCAGGGCCGCCCCGACCAGCACGTCGCTGGGGGTGTCGACCCCCAGGTACATGCGGGCGAAGGCGAGCAGGGCGACCAGCGCGGTGACGACCCACTTGCCGGCCTGGCGCCAGCGGCCCTTGGGGACCAGGCTGTAGAGCATGGTCACGCCGATCGCGGACAGGAAGGCGACCGGCCGCGACGGCATCGCCCAGCCGGCCCAGACCCCGTCGGTCTCGACCCCGAACGGCCGCGGCCGCCGCACCGCCGCCGACAGGGCGATCGCCAGCAGGCTGGTGGCCTGGACCGACAGCACCCCGACGATCAGGTGGCGGTAGCGCTTGTAGACAACCAGCACGACGATGGTGGTCCAGGCCAGCACCTTGACCGTCCAGATGGACCCGAGCAGCCCGGTCACCGCGCGCATGAGGGTGGTCAGCCCGGGGGTCCGGACGGCGGCCAGCCGCTGCACCACCCAGTCGTCGACCACCGCGAAGGAGACCCCGCGGCCGTAGCGGCCGGCGGTGAACACCAGCAGCGTCAGGATGATCAGCAGGACGGCGGCGACCATCCAGCCCACTCCGGTGCTCTCCAGGTGGCGTGGCAGCGGCGGCGGCTCCCCGGTCGGCCGGCGCCGGCGCCGGCCCCGTCGGGTCTCGGGC
Source organism: Actinomycetes bacterium (assembly GCA_045807325.1). Taxonomy (GTDB): domain Bacteria; phylum Actinomycetota; class CALGFH01; order CALGFH01; family CALGFH01; genus CALGFH01. The sequence continues at coordinate 1,243 of JBJMHP010000183.1, forward strand.
GGGGTGACGTCGCGGGCCGTCCCGAGGGGGTGGCCGGAGCTTCCGTCCATGAACGGCAGTATGGCAGGCCTGTCGACGCCTGCTCAGCGCTCCCATCCGGCGTAGGAGGGATCGCCGGCCTTGATGTCCTCGTACAGCAGACAGCACCCGAGGGCGGAACTGGGCCGGGAGCTCGGCCTTGTCCCGGTCAGTCCCGATGTGCTCGCCGAACACCCCTTGGAGGCCCAGTGCCTGGTCGAGCGGGGCGGGGGGAACAGCGGGTCCAGACGCGCACCGGGTGGCATGGCGCATCCAGCGCTCGCCCTCCAGCCCGACCAGCTTGGTGACCCTGGTCACAGCCCGGCGGCGGCGGGCTGGGGCCGCCGGGAGCGGACCGCTGGGGCCAGGGCGGCGATCCCGGCGGCGAGCACGCACAGCACCAGCAGGGCCCGGCCCAGCCCGACGTGGTCGGCCAGCAGGCCGATGAGCGGCGGCCCGACCAGGAAGCCGCCGTAGCCGATGGCGGTGACGGCGGCGATGGCATCGGCCGGCCGCCCGGGCGTCTCCCCGCCGGCGCTGACCGCCGCCGGGAACACCAGGCAGACACCGAGCGCCCACAGGGCGGCCCCGGCGTAGCCGGCCACCAGCCCCGGCCCCAGCACGGTCAGCAGCACCCCGGCGAAGCTGACCAGCCCCCCGACCCGCACCGCCCCGTCCCGGCCCAGCCGCTCGGCCACCGCCGTCCCCGAGAACCGCCCCGCCGCCATGGCCACGGCGAACACGGCATACCCGAACGCCGCCAGCGACCCGCTCGCCCCCCGCTCATCGGTCAGGAACAGCGCCAGCCAGTCCGCGGCCGCCCCCTCCAGCGTGGTCGCGCACAAGGTCACCGCCCCGACCAGCAGCAGCCGCCCGCTCAGGACCCGCCCCCGGCCCGGAGCGGCCGGGCCGGGGGCGGGGCTGTGGACAGCCGCCACCACGGTCTCCGGCCGTGGGCTACCCTCCCGTTCGGGGGCCCCACGAACCGGGGTGGTCGCTGTGGCACGCCCGCTCGAGGCCCGAGCAGCCGGGGCCTGGGGCTGCAGCGCGCCCGGTGGGGGCGGCACGACCCTCTCGACCCGGTCCTCGACGAAGTGGCGGAGGGCGACGGCGACCAGGGCCGCGCAGAGGACGGCGACGGCGCTGAAGTGCAGGGCAAGGGGACTGTGGGCGTGGGCGGCGAGGGCGCCGAAGGCGGCGCCGGCGATGCCGCCGACGCTCCAGCAGGCGTGGTAGCGGGGCATCCACTCGCGGCCGGCGCGCTGCTCGACGGCGCTGCCGTGGACGTTCATGGCCACGTCCCAGGACCCGTAGAACGACCCCCAGACGAACAGGGTCAGCCCGAGGGCGACCAGGGTCGGGACCACCGCCAGGGCGACCAGCGCGGTGCAGGCGGCCACGGTGGTGGCGGCCACGACCAGGCGGCTGCCGAACCGCCGGCACCAGCGGCCGCTGAACGGCATCGACAGCAGCGACCCGATCCCGGGGGCCAGCAGGACCAGGCCCAGCTCGGCCGCGCTCGCCCCCAGCCGGTCCCTGGTCGCGGGCAGCCTCGACACCCAGGCGGCGAGCAGGAACCCGTTCACGGCGAAGACCAGGGCGGTGGCCAGTGCCGCCCGCCGCAGCCGGGGCTCGGCCGCCGGGCCGCGGCGGGCCCGGATCACCCGTAGTACCTGAAGATCACCTCGGCCACGCAGACCGGCTTGGGCTGGCCCTCGACCTCGAAGGTGGCGCCGTAGAGGACCTGGAAGCTGTCGCCCACCTGCTCGACCCCGTTGACCTCGAGGCCCATGCGCAGGCGCCCGCCGACCCGGGCCGGGGCCGGGAACCGGACCCGGTTCAGCCCGTAGTTCAGGATCGTCCGGACCTCGTCCACGACCAGGATTTCGGCCAGCAGCCCGGTGAACCGGCCCAGGGTGAGGAACCCGTGGGCGACCGTGGCCCCGAACGGCCCGGCGGCGGCCCGCGCCGGGTCGACGTGGATCCACTGCTCGTCGCCGGTCAGAGCGGCGTACCGCGAGATGTCGTCCTGGGTGATGTCGTGCCAGGCGCTGTAGCCGAGGTGCTGGCCGGCGAGCCCGGGGAGATCGCCGAAGTCGACATGCCGGGGCGAAACGGGCAGGTCGGTCGTCAGGGACTGGGGCGCGGAACTGGTCACCTCACCAGTATTGCGGGCCTGGTCCACTCCCGGCCATTCGGGCAGGCGGCCCCCGGCCAGGTAGACGCAGCCGAAGTAGGCCTCCTCGACCCACAGGTCGGGCACGATCCGCTCCAGCTCGGCCCAGGGCCGCCTGAACCCTTCGAAGGTGGTCACATACTGGCGGGCCACCTGCCACACCAGCGGGTTGAGCTGGGGCGCGAACGCCGTCCACTTGGGCCCGGCGGCGGCCAGGCGCCCCCCTGGCCGCACCTGGCCGAGCACGTTGGCCAGGGCCTTGGGGGACCGCATGACGTCGTGGGTGAAGGCGAAGAGCACCGCGTCGACCGGGCCGGAGACGGTGGCGTCCTCGGCGGTCGCCTCCAGCAGGGTCACGTTCTCCCAGCCAGCGGCCTCGACCCGGGCCCGGGCGGCGGCCAGCATGTCCGGGCACGGCTCGATCCCGACCAGCCGGCCGGTGGGACCGATGGCGGCCTGGATCGGCTCGAAGCTCAGCCCGGTGCCGCAGCCCACGTCCAGGACCACGTCGCCGGGCTGGAGGCGCAGGTGGGAGACGGCACGGTGCCGGTAGGGCTCGAGCCAGGCGGTGGTCAGGTCGTAGCTGCCGGCGATTCGGCGGTACAGGGAGGAGGCGCGTGCGGTGTCGGTCATGGGCGCTCACACTGCTCGGTCGGGTCCAGCCAGTATCGCCCGACCCGGGCGCGGTGTGCAGCCCCGGCCGCGATCCAGCAGCAGAAATAGGCAGCGCGGATTCCAGCTTGCATACTTGAGGTAACCGGCGGGTGACGGGACCGTTGCCGGAGACTGGAACCGGGGCTGGGGATGGTCGCAAGCAACAGGCCGGGCGTGGCGGCATCGGCAGAGGGTGACCGGGGCGGCGACGACGCCGGGGATCCCATACTTCGGGCGGCCGCCAACCCGCGGCTGGCCCGGTACCGCCTGACCGTCGACGGGCGGCAGGTCGGCGTGGCCGTCGGCGGTCACGGCCTGCCCCTGGTGCTGGCCAGCGGGCTGCTGCTCACCGACCGGCTGTACGTGCAGACCCTCAGCCGGCTGGCCGGGGCCGGGTTCCGGGTGGTGGCGGTCGACGTCGCCGGCAGCGGCATCTCCGACAACGGCAAGGGGCTGGACGAATACGGGCGGCTGCTCGGGCGGGTCCTGGACGAGCTCGGGGTCGAGCGGGCCGTCCTGGCCGGCCACTCCCTGGGCGGCCGGCTGGTGACCGAGCTGGCCGCCCGCCGGCCCGAGCGGGTGGTGGCGCTGCTGCTGGTCGACGCCAGCGTGGGCGCGCCCTGGGACAACCTGGTCCGCCTGGTCGGCTGGGCGCCGCCGTCGGTCGGGGTCCTGGGGGCGATGCTGCTGGCCGACACCCTCGGCACCGTGCCCTTCGCCCGCGACCTGGGCCAGGCGGCCAAGCTCAGCCGCCTGGCCGTCCCAGTGGTCCTCGGCCACCTCAGCGCCCCCTGGCGGTTGTTCGGCCCCGGCCTGTCGGCCCTGTACGCCGCGGCCAGCGCCCCCCTGCTCGACCAGGTGGCGCGGACGGCGACGCCGGTGGTGGTGGTCCACGGCGACTGCGACCTGGTGGTGCCGCTGGCCACGGCCCGCGACGCCGCCCGGCGCACCGGCGGGGAGCTGGTCGTGGTCCACGGGGCCACCCACTCGTTCCTGCTCCAGGACCCCGAGACCCTCCCGGCGATCGTCCGCGAGCTGCTGGCCGGCGACCTCGGCGCCGCCTGCGCCAGGGCGCTGCTGGCGGCCGGGCTGGACCCGGCCGCCCCCCCGGCCACGGTGGACGAGGCCTTCGCCCCCGCCGGGTCCCTGCTGCGCCTGCTCGGCCCGCCCGACCGCGCCCCGGCGCCGCGGCCGACCCGACGCGCCCCCCACTACACCTGGACCCGGTCCAGGGCCCCGGTCCCGGGGGGGACGCCAGGGTGACGACCGGCGCCCTGACCTGGATCGGGCAGGCTGGCTTCCTGCTCCGCACCCCGGCCACCCGGCTGGCCGTCGACCCGTTCCTGTCCGACCACCCGGACCGGCGGTTCCCGTCGCCGGTCGGCGTCGACGACCTGGCCGGGACCGAGCTGGTGCTGGCCACCCACGAGCACCTGGACCATCTCGACTCCCCGGCCCTGGTCGCCCTGCTGGAGCGCGACGACCGGACCAGGGTGATCGTGCCGGCCCCGGTCGTGCCGGTGGCCACCGAGGCCGGGCTGCCCGGCGACCGCCTGGTCGCGGCCCGGCCGGGGGAGCCGGTGGCCGCCGGGGACGTGACCGTCCACCCGGTCCCGGCCCTGCACGGCGTGCACGTGGCCGACGCCTATACCCACGGCCTGCCCGGCGACGGCGGCCAGGCCCGCTACCTGGGCTACGTGCTGGAGACCCCGGCCGGCCGGCTGTACCACGCCGGCGACACCCTGCGCTGGCCCGGCCAGGCCGAGCTCCTCCGCGGCCTCGGGGTCGAGGTCGCCCTGCTGCCCATCAACGGCCGCGACGCCCGACGCGAGGCCCTGGACATCGTCGGCAACCTGGACGGACGCGAGGCCCTGGAGCTGGCCCGCGACGCCGCCGTCCCCACGTTCGTGCCCATGCACTACGACCTGATGGAGGGCAACCTCGGCGACGTGGACGAGCTCGGCCGGCTGGCCCCGTCGCTGTACCCGGACGGGCGGGTGGTCGTGCTGGAGCGCATGGCCGAGACGCCGCTGGCCGTGCTGGCCGGGCGGTGACGGCCGGGTCAGGCCCGCCCCAGCGGCCACAGCCCGCCGATCCGGGTCCGCACCCCCGGCGACCAGTGGACCACCGGCTCGCCGGCCGGGGCGGGCAGCCCGGCCGCAGTGACCAGGTTGGAGTCCAGCTGGCGGACCACCGCCCGGTGCAGCGGCCACGGCTCGTGCTCGACGGTCGAGCGGGCCAGCACCGGCCCCAGGGTGGTGTAGAGCTGCCAGCGCGCGGTCAGGTAGTGGTCGAGCTCGCCCAGCTCCGCGGGGGCCAGCGGGTCGCCGACGTCCACGGTGATCTCCGAGGCGGCCGGGGTCGGGCCCGGCCACCGGCGGCGGCTGCGGTAGCGGACGGTCGGGCCGTCGCGCTCCACCGTCATCGCCGACCACATGTACGGCAGGGAGTAGGTCGAGCGGGCGACCAGCACCGGCTCCAGCCGGGCCGCGTCCAGCGAGAAGAACCAGAGCCCGTCGCGCCCGTCCGGGCCGACCACGTAGGTGCGGACGTTGGTCTCGGGGAACCTGGCGAACCAGGGCGGGACAGGGGCCACCGGGGTGCGCAGGCCCTCGAGGAGGAACGGCGTCAGCCCCACCCAGGCCCGGCCGTCGAAGGTGTGGGGGCGCAGCCGGCCGGGCAGCAGCCGCGCCAGCACCCGCGGCTCGTAGGACCAGTGCAGGAACGCGAGGCAGCTCCAGGACTGGTACATCACCGGCCGGCGGACCGGCCGGGGCGGGACCGGGCTAGGCCTCGGCGGGCTCGACGACATACAGCTGCCAGGAGTCGGGGACGCCCTTGAGCCGGTGGGTGCCGCGGTCGGCGAAGGCGAACCCGGCCCCGGCGACCAGGTCCTTGACCGTCCGTGAGCAGACGATCTCCCCTGCCTCGGCCTGGCCCAGGACCCGGGCGGCGATGTGCACGGCGATCCCGCCGATGTCGTCGCCGAGCAGCTCGACCTCGCCGGTGTGCAGCCCGGCCCGCACCCGGAGGCCCTGGTCCCGCAGGCCGGTCCGGATGGCGGCGGCCGCCCGGATGGCCCGGGCCGGGCCGTCGAAGCTGGCCAGGAAGCCGTCCCCGGTGGTCTTGACCTCCCGGCCCCGGAACCGGCCCAGCTGGCCGCGGACCAGCTCCTGGTGGTCGACCAGGACCCGGTGCCAGCGGCGGTCCCCCAGCTCGGCCGCCAGCCCGGTGGAGTCGACGATGTCGGTGAACAGCACCGTGGCCAGGACCCGGTCCGGGTCGGCGGCCGGGATGGTGCCGGTCAGGAACTCCTGGGCCAGGGCGGCCACGGCGTCCTGGTCGCCGTAGAACGGCAGGTGGTCGTCGCCGGGCAGCTCGACCAGCCGGGCTCCGGGGATGCGCTCGGCCATGTAGCGGCTGGCGTTCACGCTGGCCAGCCGGTCGCCGGTCCGGTGCAGGACCAGCACGGGGGCCTGGATGGTGCCGAGCAGGCCGCGGATGTCCACCGGGCCCAGGGACCTGATCCCCTCAAGGGTCTCGACCGGGCTGGACGCCGAGACGCTGAACATCCGCCACCAGTGCCGGACGGTGGGGTTGCCGATCTCCCCCGGCGCCAGCGCGGCCAGGAGCCGGTCGGCGAGCTCGGACGGCGGCAGGGCCCGGATCGCGGCGAAGATCTCGTCACGCTCCTCGGGGGTCGACCCCCAGGGGTAGTCGTCGTCGCGCAGAGTGGCCGGGTGCGACCCGAAGGTCACCACCGCCGAGACCTCGTCCGGGTGGGTCGCGGCCAGCAGCAGGGCCAGGCGGCCTCCCGTGTGGCAGCCGAAGTAGGCGGCCCGCTCGGACCCGACGGCGGCCAGGACGCTGCGGACGTCGTCCATCTCGTCGTCGAAGGTGTGCCCGGTCGGCCCCCGGTCCGACAGGCCGTCGCCGAGGCGGTCGAACAGGATCAGGCGGGAGAACGACGACAGCTTGTGGAGGAACGCGGCGAAGGACGGGTCCTCCCACATGAGTCCCAGGTGGGTCGGCCACCCGAACAGGAACACGAGGTCCAGCTCGCCCTGTCCGACCACCTGGTAGGCCAGCCGGCGCCCGTCCCGGCGGCGGGCGAAGCTGAACGGCGGGCCGTAGCGCATGCCGCAGTCTACGGTCTAGGCGGTGATGGGCTGGTGGCCCTCCAGGGGCTCCTGGAGCTCGGGGCGGTTGTTGCGGACGTTGCCCACCGCCGGGTCGACCGGCCAGAGGGTCAGCATCTCCTCGGGGGCCGGCTCCAGCAGCTTGGCCAGCTCGTCGGTGTCGGTGTTGTCCGGGTCGAGCCAGGTGTCCCAGGCCTCCGGGGGCAGGATCACCGGCATGCGGTGGTGCACCGACTCCATCAGGTGATTGGCCGCGGTCGTCAGGATGGTGCAGGTCCACAACTCGTCGCCGTCGCCGCCCTCGCCCTTGCCGTCGCCCTGCTCGTCCTTGCCGGCCGACGGGTCGCGCCAGGTCGCCCACAGCCCGGCCAGGGCGAGCGGGCTGAAGTCGCGGGAGGTGATGTAGAAGGGCTGCTTGCGCTGGCCCTTGCCCTGGTCCTGCCACTCGTAGAAGCCGTCGATGGGGATGATGCAGCGCTTGCGGGCCAGGGTGCTCTTCCAGCCCTTCTTCTCGCGCACGGTCTCGGCCCGGAGGTTGATCATCTTGTTGGCCCCGCTGGGGTCCTTGGCCCACCGTGGGACCAGCCCCCAGCGCAGGGCGCGCAGCTGGCGGGCGCCGTCGGGCGACGCCGTGACGACCAGGATGTCGCTGGCCGGGGCCACGTTCCAGCTGGGCTGATGGCCCTCGACCCCGAGCGGCTCGGCCCGGAACTGCTCGAGCAGGAACTGGAGCTGGCTGGTGGAGCTGAATCGTCCGCACATGGGTCCACCTTACCCGACAACCCGGACAGCGCGGCGCGCCCCCGGCTCAGTCGAGGTTCGGCAGCACCCGCTCGGCGACCTCGGTGGCGAACTCGACGGGATGGCGGTCGGGCATGACCTCCAGCTCGGTCACGCCCAGGGCGGCGTACTCTCTGGCCGCGGCCAGGAACCCGTCGACGTCGGCCAGGACCGGGCGGACGGCCAGCACGGTCTTCTGGATGCGGTCGTAGTCGCGGCCCTCGGCCTCGCAGTGCGAGCGCAGGACCTCGAGCTTGCCTGCCACGTCGGCCGGGCTGCTCCCGAACAGGTTGCAGGCGTCGCCGTAGCGGGCCACCAGCCGCAGGGTCTTCCTCTCGCCGCCGCCGCCGACCAGGATCGGCGGGTGGGGCTGGCTGATCGGCATCGGGACGCACATGGTCTCGGCCAGCTGGTAGTGGCGGCCGCTGTACGGGCCGGTGTTGTCGCTCCACATCTGCAGGCAGATCTGGAGGGTCTCCTCCAGACGCTCGAACCGCTCGGCCACCGGGACCACCGGCACGCCCAGGCCGCGCTGCTCGCGCTCGTACCAGGAGGCGCCGATGCCCAGACGGGCCCGGCCGCCCGACAGCACGTCCAGGGTGGTGACGGTCTTGGCCAGCAGCCCCGGGTGCCGGTACATCACCCCGGTGACCAGCACCCCGAGCGTCATGCGCTCGCTCAGGGCGGCCACGTGTCCGAGGGTGGTGTAGGCCTCCAGCATCGGCTCGGCGGCCGAGCCGGCCTGCTCCATCTGGAACCAGTGGTCCATGACGGTGAAGGCCCCAAAGCCGCCCTGCTCGGCTACCTTGACCGTCTCGGCCAGGGTGGGGGCGATGCGGGTCGGCTCGGACGGGGTCGAGAAAGTCCAGTAGTGGAGGCCAAGCCTCATCGTGCGCTCCCCTCGCTGCGGCCGGCTATGCGGGCGGCATGCCGTCGGCGTTGCTGAACGTTGGCGCCTTGAGGGTAGCGGCCGTGCTGGCGAGCGGCGGGAACGGCTCGTCGGAGTAGACGGGGATGCCCAGGTCCCAGAACCGCTGGACCTGGACCGGGTCGCCGATGCTGTGGACGTACGGGACGGCGCCGGCGGCCTCGAGGCCGTCGGTGAACGACTTGCGGTAGCGGCGGCCCTGGTGGGCGTTCTCGATCAGGCTGATCGACGGGTCGCGGTCCCGCCACCACATCATCACCGCCGGGGCCCGGTTGCGCCTGACGAAGTCGATCGTCTTCCAGTCCTCGTAGCGGCCCTTGCCCTGGGTCATGTAGAGGGCCAGGACGTAGTTGCGCAGCGGGTACCAGGCCCGGTCGGCGTCCAGCTCCTCCTGGTGGGCGACGTGGGGGAAGAGCCGCTCGATCAGCCGCGGCCGGCCCATCGCCTTGGCCTGGCGGACATAGGCCTTGAGCAGCTCGGTCCGGCTGTACTTGAAGTCGCCGATGATGTAGATGTCGGGGTGGTCGACCATCAGGCGCAGCACGTCCTGGCTGCGCAGGACGGTGTACCTGCCGACGTACTTGCGGCCCGCCCTGACGATGTCGGCCCAGGTCGACTCCTTGAAGGGCTTGGTCAGGCCGTAGTTGTGCTCACTGTGGTCGTGGGCGGCCAGCGCCGTGCCGTCGGCCAGCAGGACGTGGTCGACCTCGAACACCCGGAAGCCGCGGGCGTAGTTGCGCTGGAACGCCTCCAGGCTGTTGGTGTAGGTGCGGCCGTCGATGGAGCCGAAGGCGTGGGCCACGAAACCGTAGGGGTTGTACTGCTCGGCGATCGTGGCCGGCTGGAGGGGCAGGGCCCTGGCGTAGGCGAGGTCGATGGTGGTCCGGCGGGTCACGAAGCCCCGGCTGGCGGTGCCCGAGGCGAGGACGTCGTCGCCCGTGCCGGGCGCCCACCAGATCACGTCGTCGCGGGCGTCGCCGCCGAAGTCGCCCACCAGCGGCCGGTAGCTGCGGGTGATCGCGGTCTTCACCTGCGAGAACCGGCCGCTCGAGCCGCCGTACCAGACGTAGTCGGGATGGGTGCCGGGCGCGTACCAGTAGATGTCCCGGCGGCCGTCGCCGTCGAAGTTGCCGACGAGGGGCCGGTAGGTGCCGTTGACGTTGACGGCCACGCCGGCGAAGGCACCGCCGGCCCGGCCCAGCCACAGCCGGTCGGTGGCCGCCCCGGGCGCGTACCAGAACACGTCGGCGCGACGGTCGCCGTTGAAGTCGCCGACCAGGGGCTGGTAGGTGCGGGCCACGCTGACGCCCCGGTCGGCGAAGCTGCCGTTGGCCCGGCCCAGCCACAGCCGATCCTTGGCCGCCCCCGGGCCGTACCAGAAGATGTCCGAGCGGCCGTCGCCGTTGAAGTCGCCGATCAGCGGCTGGTAGGACCGGGTGACGCTCACCGGCACCCCGGTGAAGTTCCGGTCGGCACGGCCGAGCCACAGGTGGTCGGGCCTGGCGCCGGGCCCGTACCAGAACAGGTCCTTGCGGCGGTCCCCGTTGAAGTCGCCCACCAGACCGGTGGTCTCGGTGGCCACCTGGGCCTGGGCAGCCGCCGCCGCGGCGGCGTCGTCGCCGGAGGCGGTGCCGGGCTGGCCCGGCGCCGGCGCCGCCCACACCCACGTCGCGGCCAGCGTCAACAGGATCCCGGCGGTGCGTACACCGCGGCGGTGCAGCGCCAAGGTCTCCCCCGTCGGTCGAGCGGCGCGCAGATTGTGGTGGAAGGCGAAGATCCTCCCGTGAGCGCGCAGAGTATGGGGCCCGGCGACATGCAGCGCAAGCCGGCAGTCTTGCTTATCTTTTCCAGAGCCACCTGGGCCGGCTAGATCTGACGAACGTCGCCCCGCAGGGGCGGGCCGTAACGGTCCCGAGACGAAGGCCGGGCACACTGGCCCGCGACCCCTCCACGCCGGGAGAGACGATGGCCCAAGCTGCGCTGCATCCGGAGCGGCCACGATGGCCGGCCCGGCTGGCCTGGGCGCTCTGGGTGCTGACCGTCCTCGGCCTGCTGGCCACCGCCTGGCTGGACCGGCTGCTGCGCCAGGCCGGCCGCCCCGACCTGACCGCCCTGCCGGCCAGCGGTGTCCCCCTGGCGGTGGCGGAGGTCAGCGCGGTCACGGTCGGGGCGGTGCTGGCCGGCCGACGCCCCGCCCACCCGGTGGGCTGGCTGCTGGTCGGCCTTGGGCTGTCGGTGGGCGTGCACGACCTCACCTACGCCTACACCCGCTACGGGCTGGTGGCCCGGCCGGGCTCGCTGCCGGCGGCCGGCTACCTGGCCGGGCTCAACAACGGCGTGGTGGTGGCCTGGATCGCCTGTGCCGGCTTCGTGCTGCTGCTCACCCCCACCGGGCGGCTGCCCTCGCCGCGCTGGCGCTGGTGGGCCCGGGTCGCGGCCGCCGCGCCGGTGCTGTGGCTGCTCGGGTCGGTCGTCGACCCGGCGCCGTTGCGGCCGGAGTACCCGCAGATCGGCAACCCGTTGGGCGTCCCCGCCCTGAGCGGCCCGCTGGCCGGGCTCTGGCTGGCCGCCCTGGTGGTCCTGGTCGCGCTGGTGGTGGCGGCCGGGTCGCTGGTGCTGCGGTTCGGCCGGTCCCGCGGGACCGAGCGCCAGCAGCTGCGCTGGCTGGCCTGGGGGGCGACCCTGGCCTCGGCGGCGCTGGTCGTGGCCATTGCCGGTCTGGTCCTGGACAACGACTTCCCCCTGCTGAACCTGGCCCTCGGGGTGTGTGCGGCGCTGCTGCCGCTGGCCACCGGGGCGGCCATCCTGCGCTACCGGCTGTACGACCTGGACCGCCTCGTCAGCCGCACGGTCGCCTACGGGCTGCTGACGGTCCTGCTCGGCCTCGGCTACGCGGTGGTGGTGCTCGGGCTGGGC
>JBJMHP010000184.1:0-2869 GCA_045807325.1 Actinomycetes bacterium
GATCTCAGCCGCCCCGCCCTTCCCGATCGTTGAGTCCAAGCTGACCCCGGCGCCCACGCGTCCCGGGATCGTGTCCAGGGTCTGCCTTCTGGACTGGCTGGAGGCCTCGGCGGCCACGCCGGTGGTCGCCATCTCCGCGCCCGCCGGGTACGGCAAGACCACGCTTGCCGTGGAGTGGGCCAAGCGGGACCCGCGGCCCTTTGTCTGGCTGTCGATCGACCCCAACGACAACGACCCCACGGTGCTGTTGACCTACCTGGCGGTTGGGCTGGACCGGGTCGAGCCGATCGACCCAACGGTGTTGGGCGTGCTGGCCTCCCGGGGGGCCTCGATCAGCCAGACGGTCCTGCCCCGGCTGGGGGCCGCCTTGTCCAGCAAGGCCCTTCCGGTGGTCCTGGTCTTGGACGATGTGCATCTGCTCCATGACCAGCAGGGCCTGGACGCGGTGGCGGTGCTGGTCGACCACCTGCCCCCGGGATCGCAGCTGGCCGTCCTCAGCCGGGGGGAGCCGCCATTGCCGGTGGCGCGCTGGCGGGCCCAGGGCCGCCTGGCTGGGCTGGGCCCTCGGGAGCTGGCCATGAGCCCGGTGGAGGCCGGGTCGCTGCTGGCAGCGGCCAGGGTCGAGCTGCCCGATGCCGAGGTGGAGGAGCTGACTCGCCGTGCCGAGGGCTGGCCGGTGGCCCTGTACCTGGCCGCCCTCGCCCACAAGGCCGCCGGCCAGCGAGGCAACACCGGGGTCGCATTCACCGGCGACGACCGGTTTCTGGCTGACTACCTGCACGCCGAGCTGCTCGCCCACCTCCCCGCAGAGCACGTGGCGTTCCTGACCCGGACCGCGGTGCTGGATCGCCTGTCGGGGCCATTGTGCGATGCCGTCCTTGATACCAGCGGCTCGGCGGCGGTCCTTGCGTCGCTGGAGCGGTCGAATCTGCTGGTCGTCCCGTTGGATCGCCAGCGGACCTGGTACCGCTACCATCCGCTGTTCAGGGAGCTGCTGCGTGGAGAGTTGGAACGCCACCAGCCCGAGTTGGCGGGCGAGCTCACCGGTCGGGCGGCCCACTGGTGCCAGCACCATGGGCTGGTCGAGGCGGCGATCGGCTATGCCATGGACGCCGGCGACGCCGACCTGGCCGCCCGCGGGGTCGAGCAGGCGGCCATCTCGGTCTACCGGAGCGGTCGGCTGGCCACCGTCCAGGCGTGGTTCGACTGGTTCGACGACCACGGCCTGGTTCAGCGGTATCCCGCGGTGGCCATGCTGGGCGCCTGGACCCAGGCGCTGGGCGGCCATGCCGCCGCCGCGGAGCGGTGGGCCGACGCCGCCGAACAGGGGTCCTATGAGGGGATGCTGCCCGACGGCAGCCCCTCGATCGAGGGCTGGCGGGCCTTGCTGCGGGCCAAGCTGTGCCGCCACGGGGTGGCCCAGATGCGGGCCGACGCCGAGCTGGCCCTGACCCTGATCCCGGTGGGCAGCCTGTGGCGGGCCCCGGCCCGGCTGCTGTTGGGGATCGCCCAGCTGCTTGCCGGTGACCATGGCCTGGCCGACCGCGTCCTGGCCGAGGCGGTCGAGGTGGCCCAGGACAGCGGGGCGACGGTCGCGGCCTCGGTCGCCCTGGCCGAGCGGGCCATCCTGGCCATCGGCCGCCAGGACTGGCAGGCCGCCCAGACCCTGGTCAACCAGGCCCGCTCGGTGGTCGCCAGCGCCCACCTGGAGGCGTGTGTGACCAGCCTGGTGCTGTACGCGGCCGGGGCCCGGGTGGCCATTTACCACGGCAACCTGGACCAGGCCGGACAGGACCTGACCCGCGCCCAGCAGCTGCGGCCCCAGGCCACCCATGCCTTGCCGTATTACGCGGTCCAGGCCCGGCTGGAGCTGACCCGGGCCTGCCTCGCCCTGGCCGACCTGGCCGCCGCCCGAGGAGTCCTGGGTGAGGCCGACGAGCTGCTGCGGTGGCGGCCCGACCTCGGCACCCTCCCCGAGCAGGCCAGCCAGCTCCGCTCCCACCTCGACCGCGCCCGCGGCGAGGTCATCGGGGCGGCACCGCTCAGCACGGCCGAGTTACGCTTGGTCCCGCTGCTGGCCACCCACCTCACCTTCCGAGAGATGGGCCAGCGCCTGTATGTGTCCCAGCACACGGTCAAGACCCAGGCCATGTCGATCTACCGCAAGCTCAGCGTCTCCTCGCGCAGCCAGGCCGTCCAACGGGTGCAGGAGATCGGCCTGCTCGCCAGGTAGCTCGGGCCCGGACGCTCTTGGTTCCCAGACCCCTTCCAGGCAATCGCACGGATCGCTGTCCAATGCCTCAGACGCCCAGTCGATGTCGTAGCCGATCGAGCGGCGACCGCTCGTGTCGCCGTCACCACCGGGGCCAGGCCGATGATTGGCGCCACGGCGATCAGGATGCCTACGATCTCGTCGACGGTCGCGCCGGCGGCCAGGGCTGCCTCCACGGCTCAACCGTATAGGAGACACAGCTCGCGCCGACGGCGATCGGGGCGGCCAGCCGGGCCAGAGCTTGGGCCTTGGCGTCCAGTCCTGCAGACCCAGGGCTCCTACCCGGATTCAATAAGTCGGCGGCCCGTCGTTAAAGTCCCCGCCGCGCTCGGCCTGGCCCCGCCACACGTTGACCTTGAGGAAGCTGGTGTCGCCGTCGCGCCACTGGCCGTCTTGCTGGATCCGCTGGGTGACGACCACCCGCAGGTTGGTGACGGCGGTGCCGGTGTTGGTGAAGCGGAGTTCGGGGTCGTCGACCAGGTTGCCGACGATGGTGGTGTGGTTGTCCGCTGCCATGACATGTGCTCCTTGCTGTTCGTGCTGCTGGGTGGCTAGCGTTCGGAGCCGATCCGTTCGGGCCCGTGGCGAGCCTGGGTG
>JBJMHP010000185.1:0-22037 GCA_045807325.1 Actinomycetes bacterium
TCGGCCAGGACGGCGTCGACCCCGGTGCTGATCGCGGCCGCGATGTGGCCAAGGTCGGTGGTGGTGCGGGTGGCGGCCACCGGCTGGGCCGGCAGCTCCTTCACGGTCACCTCGTACGGCATGACGTCCTCCCTGTCCAGGAGCCGTTCGAGGAACGCGAGCATCCGCCGGTGCTCGGCCAGCCGGGCCTCCAGCCGTTCCCGGTGCCGGGCCAGGCGTCCTGCCACCGGCTCGCCGCCGCCGTCGGCCAGCAGCGCCCCGATCTCCTCCAGCGGCATGTCCACCGACCGCAGGATGCGGATGGCCTCGGCCTGGTTGGCCTGGGCCGGCCGGTAGTACCGGTAGCCGGAGGACGGGTCGACCCAGGCCGGCCGCAGCAGGCCGAGCTCGTCGTAGTGGCGCAGCGCCTTCACCGACAGCCGGGTCGCCTTGGCGAAGCGCCCGATCGGCAGCAGGTCGTCCACTGGCGTCCCTCCCTTCCGCGGCCAGGCTGGACGCTCCCCCGAGGGGAGAGTCAAGCGGCCAGCTCGGCCAGCCGCCGCAGCTGGGTGACCCGCTCGGCATGGGTCCAGGCCGTGGGGGCGGCGATCAGGGTGCCGACCCCGGCCTCGCGGTGGGCGGCCAGGCGCTCGCGGACCCGGGAGGCCGGGCCGCACAGGGTGACCAGGTCGATCAGCTCGTCGGGGAGGGCGGCCATGGCCTGGGGGCGGTCGCCGGCCAGGTAGTGGTCCTGGACGGTGCGGGCGGCCTGCTCGAAGCCGTAGCGGGCGGCCTGCTCGGTGTAGAAGTTGCGCTCCCGCGAGCCCATGCCGCCGATGTACAGGGCCAGGAACGGGCGCATGGCGTCGCGGGCCGCGTCCAGGTCGTCGGAGATGTGGACCTGGACGTTGGGGGCGACGTCGAAGCCGTCCAGGTCGCGGCCGGCCCTGGCCGCCCCGGCGGCCAGGGCGTCGCGGAACCCGCCGGCGTGCTCGGGCGCGAACAGGAACCCGAGCCAGCCGTCGGCCAGCTCCCCGGCCAGGGCCAGGTTCTGTGGCCCCATGGCGGCCAGGTAGATGGGCAGGCGGGGCTGGGCCGGGGTGATGGTCAGCTTGAGGGCCTTGCCGGGGCCGTCGGGCAGCGGCAGCTCCAGCGTCTCGCCCTGGTAGGCGACCCGGCGGCGCTCCAGGGCCATGCGGACCACCGACAGGTAGTCGCGGGTCCGGGCCAGGGGCCGGCCGAACCGCTGGCCGTGCCAGCCCTCGGCCACCTGGGGGCCGGACAGGCCGAGGCCGAGCCGGAACCTCCCGCCCGACAGCTGGTCCAGGGTGGCCGCGGTCATGGCCGTCATGGCCGGGCTGCGGGCCGGGATCTGGAACACCGCCGACCCCAGGCCGATCGTGCTCGTCTGGGCGGCCAGCCAGGCGAGCACGGTGGCCGCGTCCGACCCGTAGGCCTCGGCCACCCAGGCCGAGTCGTAGCCGAGCCGCTCCGCCTCCCGGACCAGCTCCAGCTGCTCGTCTGCGGTCGTCCCGGCCCCGAAGTAGCCGAGCATCACCCCGAGTCGCACCTGCCGCTCCTCCCTGTCCACCCGATCCTGCGGGGAAGCCTCCAGCACCCCCGCCCTGGCAGGCAAGGGTAGGCTCCCGCCCGGCCGGCGAGGGCGGGGAGGTGGCGGGCGTGGGCCTGGAGGGCCGGCAGAGGTGGCGGTGGCCGGCGCCTTAGCGGCCGGTGACCTCGCGGGCGAAGGTCTCGAAGGCGCTGACGTAGCGGGCCACGTCCTCGTCGGTGTGCTGCACCGACAGGGTCCACTGCTCGTCGATGCCCGGGGTCATGAACACGCCCTCGGTCATCTCGTACAGCCACGACAGGTACGAGAGGTCGGCGTCGACCCCGTCGCCGTCGAAGCCGGCGTAGGCGCGGTAGTCACGCAGCCGCTCGGGGGCGTACATGACCGCGCCCTTGCCGCCGACCCCGGTGGTGTAGCAGGGCAGGTCGTAGGTGTCGATGACCCGCTGGCAGCCGGCCAGCTGGGCGTCGTTGAGCCGGTTCAGCTCCTTGTAGGCGTCCTCGGTGAGGACCTCGGTGAGGGCGACCAGCCCGGCCCGGGCGCACAGCGGGTTGCCGTTGAAGGTGCCGAGCTGGGGCACGCCGTCCTTGGCGATCTCGGCCATCAGCTCACCCCGGCCGCCGAAGCCGCCCAGGGGGGTGCCGCCGCCG
The DNA here is from genome assembly GCA_045807325.1 of Actinomycetes bacterium. Lineage (GTDB taxonomy): Bacteria > Actinomycetota > CALGFH01 > CALGFH01 > CALGFH01 > CALGFH01. The sequence continues at coordinate 2,200 of JBJMHP010000185.1, forward strand.
ACCGCCTTGGCGAAGCACTTGAGGTCGGGGGCGACTCCGTAGACCTCCTCGGCCCCGCCGTAGGCGATGGTGGCGCCGGTCTTGACCTCGTCGAAGATGAGGATGACGCCGTGGCGGGAGCAGATCTCGCGGACCGCGTCCAGGTAGCCGGGCTCGGGGTCGATGATGCCCACGTTCATCATCACCGGCTCCATGATCAGGCCGGCCACCTGGCCGGCGTTGGCCGCCAGCAGCCGGTCCAGGGCCTCGGCGTCGTTGAAGGGGACGATCAGGGTCAGGTCGGTCACCGACCTGGGGGTGCCGCTGCCGAACTCGACACTGGCCGGGGTCTCCCGCGGCCCCATCTTGTCCCGGCTGGGGCGGATCGAGACCAGCACCGACTCGTGGTGGCCGTGGTAGGAGCCCTCGATCTTGACGATCTTGTCGCGGCCGGTGACGCCCCGGGCCAGCCGGATGGCGTCCATGGTGGCCTCGGTGCCGGAGTTGGTGAAGCGCATCTGGTCGATCCTGAAGCGCCGGCAGAGCTCCTCGGCCAGCAGGGTGGTCTCGGCCACCGGCTGGGCGAAGTGGGTGCCGATGGCCGCCCGCTCCGACAGGGCCTCGACGATCTTGGGGTGGGCGTGACCGACGGCCATGACCCCGAAGCCGTTGTGGTAGTCGGAGTACTCGTTGCCGTCCACGTCCCACACCCGGCTGCCCTTGGCCCGCTCGAAGAAGATCGGGTACGGCGGGGAGTCCTGGAAGCTGGAGGCGACCCCCAGCGGCAGCGAGGCCAGCGACCGCTCGCGCCATTCCCGCGACCTGGGGGTGCGCTCGTGGACAAGCTGGGTCCTGGCCTTGGTCAGGTGGTCGATCCGCTCCTGGTCGGGCCGTCGGCCCATGGTGATCACGCTCCTGGGATGCTGCCGGCTTCCTTCGCCTTACGTCGGAACTCAGCTAGAATACTTCGATCTGCGTCGCTTGGCAAAGGAATTGGGAGGTAGTTCGTATGCCTCGGACGGCGAGGGTCGACACGGTCGACCGGCGAATCGTGGCCGCCCTGCAGCGCGACGGGCGCCGCCCCTTCACCAGCATCGGCCGGGAGCTGGGCCTGTCCGAGGCGGCCGTGCGCCAGCGGGTGGCCCGGCTCCAGGCGGCCGGGATCATGCAGGTGGTGGCCGTGGCCGACCCGATGGCCCTCGGCTACCAGGCCATCGCCATGGTCGGCATCACCGTCGACGGCCGGGCCCGCAGGCAGGTCGCCGAGGCCGTCGAGCGGCTGCCCGAGGTCTCCTACCTGGTCCTCACCGCCGGCTCCTTCGACCTGCTGGCCGAGGTGGTGTGCGAGGACAACGACCACCTGCTGCGCCTGCTGTCGGAGGACCTGGCCGCCATCGAGGGCATCCGCGCCACCGAGACCTTCGTGTACCTGCGGCTGCTCAAGGAGGCCTACACCTGGTCGGTGGCCCCGGAGGCGGCCGCCGACACCGGCTGAGCCTGCCTGCGGCCGGACGACCTGGCCGCCCGGCTCGGCGGCGACGAGTTCGCCCTCGCCCGGCCCCTTGACCGTCCGCCGTCGAGGCCCTGCTGATCGCCGAGCAGGGCCGCCGCGCCCGCCCCGCCCCGGGCCAGGAGCCGCACCCAGGCGGCCGCGACCCCGGAGGTGTGATGGGCTGCTCCAATGGGAAGCTGGAGGGCATGCTGGCATCGCTCACCGGCCTCGGCCTGTCGGCGGCGGCGGGCCTGAACGCCTACATCCCGCTGCTGCTGGTCGGCGTCCTGGCCCGCTTCACCGACGTCATCACCCTGCCCGAGCCCTACCGCTGGATCCAGAGCGGCTGGGCCCTGGCCGTGGTCTCGGTCCTGCTGGCCGCCGAGCTCGTCCTCGACAAGATCGCCGTGGTCGACCACGTCAACGACGCCATCCAGACCCTGGTCCGCCCCACCGTCGGCGGGGTCATCTTCGCCGCCACCACCGCCGCCGCCCAGGCCGACAGCTCCACCTGGATGCAGCAGCACCCCTGGGTCGGTGTCCTGCTGGGCGTGGTCGTCGCCGGCCTCGTCCACGCCACCAAGGCCACCGCCCGCCCCCTGGTCAACGTCGGCACCGTCGGCACCGGCACCCCGGTGGTCAGCGCCGCCGAGGACGCCGCCTCCCTCGGCATGAGCCTGGTCGCGATCTTCCTGCCCATCCTGGTCGTGGTCGTCCTGCTCCTCCTCGGCTGGGCCGCCTTCTCCCTGGTCCGCCGAGCCCGGGCCAGACGCCGCCGCCCCTCCCCCGCGCTCTGACGCCGCTCCGGGCATGCTCGTCGAGCCGGGCCTGGACCGCCGGCCGCTGGTTCCTCAAGCTGCGGGTCCGCTGGTGCCTGTCGCGGTGGCCGGAGCTGGAGGCCCGAAGCTAGGCCTCGGGGTCGTCGGGTTCCTCGGCGTCGGGGGGTGTCGGCAGATGGCCCTGTTCCACACGCACGTAGCCGGCCGAGTGCACCCCCACGGCCACCAGCCCGCCGGCCAGGAGCGGGATGGCCACCGAGAAGGCCACGACGCAGATCCTGGCCGACAGGTCGAGCGAGCCCGCGGTCAGGAACGGCTGCACCATGTAGACGCCGATGGCGATCAGCCCGCCGTAGATCAGATTGTTCTGCCGTAGCCACTCCTGGACCAGCGTCGGGTCCTGCCCGAACCACTCCCGTCCTCGGCCTCGGTCCTGGTTCATGCGCATCACCGCTCGTGGCGTCTCGTGCCGGATCAGGCCATGGGACCGTAGAGCTCGCGGGCGCGGGTGGCCAGGTTCTCGGGGAGGGCGACCAGCAGGGCGGTGGCTTCGGCGCCGACCTCGCCGGAGGGCAGGTGCAGGCGGGACCAGGCGCGGACGCGGCGGCCACGGGTGTCGGTGAGGCCGGCGACCAGGGGGAGGGGGGCGTCGTAGGGGACCTGGGCGCGGTAGCGGACGTCCATGGTGGCGGTGGCGGCCCAGATGCCGGCCAGCAGGATCGAGGCGTAGCCCATGACCTCGTCCAGGGCGGTGGCCGACAGGCCACCGTGGAGGACGCCGGGGTAGCTCTGGAACTCGGGTCGGGGGTGGAGGGTGGCCAGGACCTGGTCGCCCTCGCGGCGGATGTCGTTCAGGTGCATGCCGATCGGGTTGGCGTCGCCGCAGGCGAAGCAGTGGCGCGCCCCGGCCGGGAGCACGTCGTCACGCGTCGTCGGGCTTCCGTCGGGGCCGGGCATCAGGTCGCCTCCTCGATGGTGGGTCGGCCAGGTAGGCTACGCCTGCCGCGAACCGCGCTCAGGAGGATCTGGCTTGGCCGCCGTCAACGACGACGCCCTGCGCCGGCTGCCCAAGGCCGAGCTGCACCTGCACCTGGACGGGTCGCTGCGGCCGTCCACCGTGGAGGAGCTGGCCCGCGAGGTCGGGCTGGTGGCGGCCGACGCCCCACCGGGGACGGCCATGGCCCGGGTCCGGGTGACCCGGCGGGCCGGGCTGACCCAGGCCCTCAAGGGGTTCGAGCTGCTGCTGCCGCTGCTGCAGACCAAGGAGCACCTGGCCAGGGTGACCACCGAGCTGGTCGAGGACCTGGCCGCCGACGGGGTGGTCTACGCCGAGCTGCGGTTCTGCCCACGGCTCAACACCGAGGCCGGGCTGACCGTCGACGAGGTGCTGGCCTGCGTCGGCGAGGCCGCCGCCCAGGCCGAGGCGGCCACCGGGACCCGGGTGGCCCTGCTGGCCTGCCTGATGGGCGGGGTCGACCCGGCGTGGAACCGGCCGGTGCTGGACGCGGCCATCCGCCGGATCGACTCGGGCGTGGTCGGGGTCGACCTGGCCGGGCCGGTCGAGGGTCGTACCCCCGACTGGGTCGACGCCCATGCGGCCATGTTCGAGCACGCCCGCAGCTCGGGGCTGTGCGTCACCATCCACGCCGGCGAGGCCGAGCCCCCCGCGGCCATCCGCACCGCCCTGGACCGCTACCGGGCGGACCGGATCGGCCACGCCACCAGCCTGGCCGCCGACCCCGAGCTGCTGGCCGAGGTGGTCGAGCGGCGGGTGGTGCTGGAGTGCTGCCCCCGGTCCAACTACTGGACCCGGACCAAGGCCGAGCTGCCCACCCTGGCCGACCACCCGGTGGGGCGGCTGCTGCACGCCGGGGCCCGGGTGTGCCTCAACACCGACGACCGCAGCCTGTTCGGCAACGACCTGTCGTCGGAGTACCGGGTGGTGGCCGAGGCCCAGGGGCTTGACGACCGGCAGATCGCGGCCCTGGCCGCCAACGGGTTCGCCGGGGCCTTCCACCCCGGCCGGGCCTCGGCCGCCCTGGACCGGGCCGTCGACGAGCTGCACGGGGCCGGCCCATGACGGCCACGGTGGGGTTCACGCCGTCGGACCCGGCGTTCGTGGCCGACCCGTACCCGGCGTACGCGCGGCTGCGGGAGGCCGGCCGGGTCCTGTACGACCCCGAAAGCGACCACTGGCTCGTCCCCCACCACGTGGATGTCAACGCGCTGCTGCGGGACCGCCGCTTCGGCCGCACCTACCTGCACGTGGCCACCCACGCCGAGATGGGCCGGCCCGAGGAGCCGGACCACCTGGGCCCGTTCTGGTACCTGATCCGCAACGGCATGCTGGACCGGGAGCCGCCCGACCACACCCGGTTGCGGCGGCTGGTGGCCAAGGCGTTCACCCCCCGCATGGTCGAGCGGCTCCGCGGCCGCGTCCAGGAGCGGGTCGACCGCCTGGTCGACGACCTGGCCGACGCCGGCGGGGGCGACCTGGTCGCCGGGCTGGCCGAGCCGCTGTCGGTGGCGGTGATCAGCGACCTGCTGGGCGTGCCCGAGGCCGACCGGCCGCTGCTGCGGCCCTGGTCGGCCCAGATCTGCGGCATGTACGAGGTCAACCCGACCGAGGAGGCGGGCCGGGTCGCCTCCCGGGCGGCCACCGAGTTCTCCGAGTACCTGCGCGGGCTGTCCCGGGAGCGCCGCGCCCGTCCGGCCGACGACCTGGTCACCGCCCTCACCCAGGTGGTCGACGGCGGCGACCAGCTCACCGAGGACGAGCTCATCGGCACCGTGGTCCTGCTCCTCAACGCCGGCCACGAGGCCACCGTCAACTTCACCGGCATCGGCTGGTGGCAGCTGTTCCGCCACCCCGACCAGCTGGCCCGGCTGCGCAACGAGCCCGGCCTGCTGCCCCGGGCCATCGACGAGCTGCTGCGCTACGACACCCCCCTGCAGCTGTTCGAGCGCTGGGTGCTGGAGGACGTGGAGGTCCGCGGGGTCGAGGTGCCCAAGGGGGCCGAGCTGGGGCTGGTGTTCGGCTCGGCCAACCGCGACCCGGCCGTCTTCGCCGACCCCGACCGGCTCGACCTGGGCCGCCCGGAGGCGGCCCAGCACCTGAGCTTCGGGGCCGGCGTCCACTACTGCCTGGGGGCGCCGCTGGGCCGGCTCGAGCTGGAGCTGTCGTTCGGGACCCTGCTGCGCCGCCTGCCCGGCATGGAGCCGGCCGCCGAGCCGGCCTGGAAGCCGACCTACATCCTCCGCGGCCTGGAGGCGCTGCGTGTCTCGGCCTGACCGCGGTCCCGGCGGCTTCGCCATGTACGGGCCCGAGCTGACCTTCCTGGGGGTGCCGCGGGCCGACCTCGGCGACCCGGCGTCGCTGGAGGGCGCCGACGTGGTCGTCCTCGGCGCCCCCTTCGACGGCGGCACCAGCCACCGGCCCGGGGCCCGGTTCGGCCCCTCGGCCATCCGCGGCACCGACTACCTGGCCCACGACGGCTCCCGGCCGTCGCTGGCCCTCGGCGTGGACCCCCTGCGGGAGCTGCGGGTGGTCGACGCCGGCGACGTGCTGATGCTGCCGGGCGAGATCCAGGCGGCCCTGGACCGGCTCGAGGAGGCCGTCCACGCCGTCGCCGACGCCGGCGCGGTCCCGGTGGTCCTGGGCGGCGACCACACCATCGCCCTGCCCGACGTCACCGGGGTGGCCCGCCGCCACGGCATGGGCCGGGTGTCGGTGGTCCACTTCGACGCCCACGCCGACACCAGCGACACCCAGTTCGGCTCCCTGCTCGGCCACGGCACCCCGATGCGGCGGCTGATCGAGTCGGGCGCGGCCCGCGGCGACCGGTTCCTCCAGCTCGGCCTGCGCGGCTACTGGCCACCCCCGGACGTGCTCGCCTGGATGGCCGAGCAGGGCATGCGCAGCTTCGAGATGACCGAGATCGTCCGCCGCGGCCTGGACGCCTGCCTGTCGGAGGCGTTCGCCATCGCCACCGACGACTGCGACGCGGTGTTCCTGTCGGTCGACATCGACGTCGTCGACCCGGGCATGGCCCCCGGCACCGGCACCCCCGAGCCGGGCGGGCTGACGGCCAGGGAGCTGCTGGACGCCGTCCGCCGCTGCGCGGTCGAGCTGCCGGTGGTCGGCATGGACCTGGTCGAGCTGTCCCCCGACTACGACGGGCCCGGGCAGGTGACCGCGTTCCTGGCCAACCGGGTGGTGCTGGAGGTCCTGTCGGGGATCGCCCGGCGCCGCCGCGCCGCCCAGGCGCCGGGGTGAAACCGGCCCCGCCGGTCCCGTGTTGTTGCCGGTGATGGACATCCAACCCGAGCTGCCGGACCGGCTGGCCCGCGACCTGGACGGCGCCTTCGAGGAGCTCGTCCGCGGCCACGAGCGGCTGGTCTTCGGCCTGGCCCTGCGGGTGGTCGGCGACCGCGCCGACGCCGAGGAGGTGGCCCAGGACACCTTCGAACGGGCCTACCACGCCCTGGCCGGCTATGAGGCCGAGCGGGTGGCGGCCATGCGGCTGCGGCCCTGGCTGGCCCAGATCGCCCTCAACCTGGCCCGCAACCGGCTGCGGCGCCGGCCCCCGCCGGCCCGGTCGCTGGAGGACGGCGACGGCCAGCCCCTGGCCGTGGCCGCCCCGGCCGACACCGAGCCGGCCCAGGTCGCCGAGCGCGACCATGAGCGGGAGCTGCTGGTCGGGCTGCTGGCCGCCCTGCCCCGCCCATATCGGGAGGCGGTGGTGCTGCGCCACGTCGAGGGCCTGCCCTATGCCGAGGCCGCCGAGGTCCTGGGCCGGCCCGTGGGCACGGTCAAGACCCACGTGCACCGGGGGGTGCGGCAGCTACGGGCGGAGCTGGAGAACCGGAAGGAGCGCGTGCCCCGATGAACCGACCCGAGACCCACGACACTGACGGAGGCTGGCGGGAGCTGGCCGAGGGCCTGCACGGGCTGCGGGCCACCCCGCCGGCGACCCTGCGCCCGGCGGTGCTGGAGCGGGTCGGCCTGGCCGACGCCTACCTCGCCGTGGACGGGCCGGCCGGGCCGCTGCTGGTCGCCTACAACGGCCGCGGCATCTCGGCCACCGCCCCCGGCGCCGACAAGGCCGCGTTCGCCGAGCGGTTCCTGGCCCGGTTCGGGCGGCCCCTGCGGCCGGCCGACCGGCCCCCGGCCCGGCTGGTCGCCCAGGTGCAGCGGCTCCTGGAGCCGGGCCGGCGGGGCACGCCGCCCCGCTACGACCTGCGCGGGACGTCCGCGTTCGAGCAGGCGGTGCTGGCCAAGGCTCAGGAGATCCCCCGGGGCCAGGTGCGCCCCTATGCCTGGGTGGCCGGCGAGCTCGGCCAGCCGGCCGCCGTCCGGGCGGTCGGGGCGGCGCTGGGCCGCAACCCGGTCCCGGTGCTGATCCCCTGCCACCGGGTGGTCGGCAGCGACGGCCGCCTCACCGGCTACGCCTGGGGGGTCGGCTACAAGCGGGCCCTGCTCGCCGCTGAGGGGGCCGACCCCGACGAGCTGGAGCGCCTGGGCCGCCGCGGCACCCGCTTCTATGGCAGCGACACCACCCGCATCTACTGCTACCCGACCTGCGCCCACGCCCGCCGGGTCACCGGCCGCCACCTGCAGCGGTTCGCCGGCGTGGCCGAGGCGGCCGCCGCCGGCTACCGGCCCTGCCGGTCCTGCCGGCCCCCGGCCCTGGCCGGCTGACGGCGTCGCCGCAGGGCCCGCAGGGCCTGCTCGGCCGCCTGCACCGGCAGGAGCTCGTCCAGCACCTCGGCGACGCGTTCGTTGCGGTGCTCGAACTCCAGGCCGGCGCTGGCCTCGGGCAGGTCGCGGGCCCGGCGCCCGGCGGCGTCGAGGGCGGCGGCGGTGGCCTGCTGGGCGTCGGCCAGGGCGGGGTGGTCCCAGGCGGGCAGCTCGGCCCGGGCCGCCTCCAGCCCGGCCAGGAACCCGGCCACGCCGGCCTCCAGCGGCGCCCCCGGCCGCCGGGCCGACGGCACGGTGGCCAGCAGGGCCCGGCTCCCCTCGTCCAGGGCCCTGGCGAACCGGAGGAACCCCTCCCAGGCCGCCTCGACCGCCGGGTCGGGCCGCGGCCGCCTCCACATGCCCGCCACCTCCCATAGGATTACGCCCGGAGCGGTCCCGAGGACGCCGGTCGGCGTCCCCAGCGCCCGCCGACCCGACGATACCCACACGGAGCATGCGATGGCGCGCCTGGCCCTGTCCCCCCTCCCGCCCGACCGGGCCGAGGCCGACCTGCTGGTGCTGCCGGTGGCGGCCGGCGAGGCCGGCCCGACCGCCCCGCCGGTGACCGCGGCCGTGCTGGAGCGCCTCGGCACCGACCTGGCCGCCGTGGCCGGCCCGGCCGGCCGGTTCACCGGGAAGCTGGACGACGTGGTGGCGGTGCCCGGCTACGGCGCCCTGGCCGCCCCGGCGGTGCTACTGGTCGGGGTCGGGCCCGACGCCGAGCGGACCGCCGAGACCCTGCGCCGGGCCGCCGCCGTGGCCGTGGCCGCCGCCGGCAAGGCCGCCACCATGGCCGTCGCCCTGCACCGGGCCGGCCTGCCCGGTCCTCCGGGGGACCACCCTGGCGGTCCCCCGGACCCCCCCGGGCCGGCGGCCGACGGGGCCGCCCTGGCCGCCGTGGCCGAGGGCACCGCCCTGGCCGCCTACCGGTTCCAGCGGCACAAGTCGGCCCCCGACCCCGACCTGGCCGCCGCCACCCTGCTGGTCGACGGCGACGGGTCGCTGGCCGCGGCCGAGGCGGTGCTGCGCCGGGTCGAGGTCGCCGCCCGGGCCACCATGGCCGCCCGCGACCTGGTCAACGAGCCGGCCAGCCGCATCAACCCGGCCACCCTGGCCGCCGAGGCGGTCCGGCTGGCCAGGGCGGCCGGCCTGGAGCACCGGGTGCTGGCCGGCCCGGCCCTGCGCCGGGGCCGCTTCGGCGCCGTCCTGGCCGTGGGCGGCGGGTCGGCCACCGGCCCCCGCCTGGTCGAGCTCCGCCATCGGCCAGGCGCAGGCTCGCGGAGCCGAAGCCCCAAGCCCCGGCGGCACGTGGCCCTGGTCGGCAAGGGGGTCACCTTCGACAGCGGCGGCATCGACCTCAAGCGCGGCGCCGGCATGGACGGCATGAAGGACGACATGGCCGGGGCGGCGGCCATCCTGGCCGCGGTCACGGCCGCGGCCACCCTGGAGCTGCCCACGGCCGTGACCGCCGTCCTGCCCCTGGTCGAGAACATGCCCGGCGGCTCGGCCATGCGGCCCGGCGACATCATCACCGCCCGCAACGGCGTCACCGTGGAGGTCACCAACACCGACGCCGAGGGCCGCCTGATCCTGGCCGACGGTCTGGCCCTGGCCGCCGAGGCAGAGCCGGACGCCATCCTGGACCTGGCCACCCTGACCGGGTCGGTGGTCTACGGCCTCGGCCTCGGCTGCACCGGCGTGTTCGGCAACACCCCGGCCCTCACCGCCGAGGTCCTGGCCGCCGCCGCCCGGGCCGGCGAGCTGGCCTGCGAGCTGCCCCTGATCGAGGACTACCGGCGCTTCCTCGACTCGGAGGTGGCCGACCTGCTCAACGCCACCAACGAGCCCGGCGACAGCATCCAGGCGGCGCTGTTCCTGCGCGAGTTCGTCGCCGGCACCCCCTGGGTGCATCTCGACATCGCCGGCCCGGCCACCGCCAAGGAGGCCCGCTACTACCAGCCCAAGGGGGCCAGCGGCTGGGGGGTCCGGACCCTGCTGGCCTTCCTCGAGGGACCCTAGCCGCGGTCAGGCCGGGGCCGCGCTCGGCTGGGCGGCCGCCTCGGCCAGGGCGGCGCCGGCCCGGTTGCCCTTGGCCCGGTACAGGTCGAGGGCGGCCAGGGCCGCGCGGGCGGCGTCCTCGGGGCGGCCGGCGGCGGCCGCGACGGCCGCCTGATCCAGCAGGGCGTCGCCGCGCATGGTCAGCATGTCGGTGGGCTCGGCCAGCTCGACCGCCTCGGCGGCCAGCCGCTCGGCCTCGGCCACCCGGCCCTGGAGGGCCAGCGACCGGGCGGCGGCGCCGCGCCAGCGGACCTGGGTGAACAGGTCGTCGTGGGCGGCGATGGCCCGGCCGGCCAGGGCGACCCGCAGTGCCTCCTCCGGCCGGCCCAGGCGGTGCAGGACATGGGCCAGGTCGACGGTCATGTTCGAGCGCATGCCCGACTCGCCCTGGCGTTCCAGCACCCGGATCCCCTGGCGCAGCTGCCGCTCGGCCGCGGCCAGCTCCCCGGCCATGGCCAGGGCGCTGGCGGCGAACTCCCTGGCCAGGGAGGCGACCCGGTTCTCGCCCATGTCGCCGGCCAGGGCCAGGGTCTGCTCGACGGTGGCCAGGGCTTCCTCGGGCTGGGCGGCCATGGCCTGGAGCCCGGCCAGCGACTGCAGGGCGGTCAGCTCCGAGCGGCGGTTCCCGGCGGCCTGGGCCAGCAGCTCCTGGCAGCGGCGGATCCCGTCTGTGGCCGGGACCGGCCCCCAGAAGGCGCCCTGGGCCAGCACCCCCCGGGCCCAGGACTCGGCCGGGTCGTCGCGGGCCAGGCGGGCGTGGGTGATGGCCTGCCCGGCGGCCGCCTCGGCCTCGGTGATCCGGCAGCGCAGGAACCCGAGGGCGGCCAGCAGCCCCCAGGCCTTGGCCAGGCCCCGCTGGTCCTCGAACTCGGCGAAGATGGCGATGGCCTGGCCGGTCTGGTGCTGGATGGCGGCGGCGTCCAGGTCGCTGGCCACCCCGACCTCCATCCGCAGCCGGCCCACGCTGGCATGGGCGGCCAGGCGCTCGTCGCCGTGGTCTCTGGCGGCCGCCGCCACCTGGCCCAGGATCTGCTCGGCGCGGGGGAGCTCGCCGGTGGCCACGAGCACGTCGGCCAGCTCGACCAGCAGCTCCTGGCCGCCCGGGTCGCCGGCCGGGAGCAGGCTCAGGGCCCGCTCCAGCAGCTTGGAGGCGGCCGGCAGGTCGCCGCGGCCCAGGGCCCGGCGGCCGGCCGCGCCCAGCCGCCTGGCGGCCACGGTGGCCAGGCGCCGGTTGCGCTGGTCGACGATGCCCAGCTCGGCCCGGTAGCGCCAGGCCTGCTCGAGGTGGTAGCCGACGATCTCCTCGAGCTCGCGCAGTCGTGGCCCGGCCATCCGCTCCACCCACACGGCGAACAGCTCGTGCAGCTCGGCCCGGGTCTGCTTGGGGATGGCGTCGTAGGCGGCGTCGCGGACCAGCAGGTGGCGGAACTGGAACCCCTGGTCGCCGGCCAGCCGCGACGGCGAGGGGCGCAGCAGCTCGCGGCGGACCAGCGCCTGGAGCCGGGCCGGCACGGTCCCGCGTTCGGCCGGCGGGGACAGCTCGACCACGGCGCGCTGCTCGAACATCTGGCCGGCGACCGCGGCCCGTTCCAGCACCGCCCGCTCGGCGTCCTCCAGCCGGTCCAGGCGGGCGGCCAGCAGCGCCTGGATGCTGGGCGGGATGCCCAGGTCGGCCAGGTCGGCCGCGACCCAGCGGCCGTCCCGGCGGCGCAGCCGGCCCTCCTCGACCAGGGCGGCCAGCAGCTCCTCCAGGAACAGCGGGTTGCCCTCGGCGGCCCTGGTGATCGGCCGGGTGGCCGTCTCGGGCAGCGACAGGGGGCCGGCCAGCTCGGCCAGCAGCCGGGTCGCGGCGGCCTCGTCCAGCGGCTCCAGCAGCATGGTGGTGGCGTTCAGCTTGCCTCCGGCCCAGCCGGGCCGTTGCTCCAGGAACTCGGGGCGGGCCATGGCCACCAGCAGGATGGGGGCGCCGCGGCCGTAGTCGGCCACGTGCTCGACCAGGTCGAGGAGGCCGGGCTCGGCCCAGTGGAGGTCGTCCAGGACCACCACCAGCGGGGCCCGTGCGGCCAGGAGCTCCAGTAGCCGCCGGAACGCCCAGGCCGCGTCCTCGGCCGGGCCAGGGGCGGCCTCCAGCCCGATCAGCTGGGCGATCCGGGTGGCGATGTGCTCGCGCTCGCGGCCCTCCGGGCCGCTCGGCGGGTCGTCCGGGTCGCGGCGGTCGTCGGCCAGCAGCCGGCGCAGCCTGGCCGTTGCTGGGGCCGGCAGGTCGGTGTCGGCGATGCCGGCGGCCCGGCGGACGATCTCGGCCACCGGCCACCAGGTGATGCCCTCGCCGTAGGACAGGCAGCGGCCGCGCAGCACGGTCGCCCCGGGCAGGTCGGCCACGGCCTCGCCGACCAGCCGGGTCTTGCCCACCCCGGCCTGGCCGAGCACGGTCAGCAGGTGGCAGCTGGCGGTGGCCACCACCCGCTCGTACATCCAGGCGACCAGCCGCAGCTCGGGCTCGCGGCCGACGATGGGGGCGTCCTGGCGGCGGGCGTGGCCGGGGGCGCCCGGGTCGACCTGACCGAGGCGGTAGGCGACCACCGGGGCGCCCTTGCCCTTGAGGTGCAGGGGCGTGACCCGCTCGGCCTCGACCGCGTCCCTGACCAGCCGGTAGGTCGACTCCCCGAGCAGCACCTCGCCGGGGGCGGCCACCTGCTCCAGGCGGGCGGCCACGTTGACGGCGTCGCCCAGGACCAGGGCGTCGCCGATGGCCGGGTCGCCGGTGACCACCTCGCCGGTGTTGACGCCGGTCCTGGTCTTGAGGGTCACGCCCCAGTCGCGCTCCAGCTCGGCGTTGAGCGGCCCGAGGCCGCCGCGGAGCCCGGCCGCGGCCCGCACGGCCCGCAGGGCGTCGTCCTCGTTGACCACCGGGATGCCGAACACGGCGACCACGGCGTCGCCGACGAACTTCTGGACCCGGCCGCCGTGGCGCTCGAACAGCGCCCGCATGTGGTCGAACCAGCGGCCCATGACCACGGCCAGCGACTCGGGGTCGAGCCGCTGGCCGAGGCGGCCCGAACCGGCCAGGTCGGTGAACACCACCGTGACCGTCTTGCGGGCCGGGCGGCCGGCCGCCGCGGCCGCCGGCAGCTGGGAGCCGCAGTTCAGGCAGAAGCTGGCCCTGGCCGGGTTCGGTTCCCCGCAGACCGGGCAGACGGTCACGCCGGGTCGTCCCCGGGGCCGGAGGTTTCCTCCTCGGGCCCCGGCCATCCGCGGCTGCGGGCCAGCTCGGCCAGGGCGGCCCGGTCGATGCGCTCGCCGGGCACGGCCGCGACCCGGCAGGGGGTGACGGCCCGGAGGGTGGCGGTACGCCGGCCGCCGTCCAGCAGGGCGACCTCGCCGACCACGGCCCCCGGGCCCAGCTCGACCACGGTCCGGCCGTCGATCTCCACGGCCAGCAGCCCGTCGAAGAGCAGGTACAGCTCGTGGCCGGGGTCGCCCTGGGAGACCAGGGTGGCGCCCTTGCGTAGCCGCAGCCATTGGGGGGCCGAGTCGAGCATGATCCGGGACAGCTCGCGCTCCAGGGCGGTCTCGACCGCGGTGGCCCGCACGGGGGCGTCGCGGCCGCCCCAGGGGGTGAACGGGTCCCAGGCGTCGGCCTGCCAGCCGGTGAAGTCGACCACCCCGGAGGTGGCGATCAGCCGCCCGCTGTGGTCGTAGACCCAGTGCCGCGGGAACGGGCTGGCCCCGACCAGGTCCTGCTCGCTGCGCCCGTCGGCGTGGATGGTCAGGGCCAGGGTGGTCCAGGCGGCCGGGGCGGCCAGCCTGGTCGGGTCGCTGGCCGCCTGGCTGTAGGGCATCCCCACCGACAGCAGCCCCCCGGTGGTCTGGCCGAACCGGACCCAGCCGTCCCCCACCTCCGGGTCGGGCCGGAGATCGGGCAGGGCCACGGCCGCGAACCCGACCTGGGCGGCCCCGGCGGGGCGGCCGGCCGCGCCAACGTGGCCCTGGCCGGACTGGCCGTGGGCGACGATGCGGCCGTCGTCGACCTCGATCGAGGCCTGGAGCTGGTTGGCGAACCGGACCCGGCCGGCGGCCAGCAGCCCGGGGAGGTCGTCGAGGTGGCCGGGCGGCGGGTCGTCGTACTGGGCCGCGCCCACGTGGAACTGGAGCCGCTGGCCCCCTTCGACGCAGTCCAGGGGGACCCAGGAGACGGCGGTGACGGAGGACTCGATGCGCACGGCAGCGATTATCCTCCCCGAAACCGGCCTGCCGTGGGGGTCAGGCGAGCAGGTGCTCGAGGAACTCGCGGACCCCTTCGGAGCCGTCCAGGATCAGGTCGGCCGCCTCCAGCAGCTCGGCCGGGGCCTCGGCCGAGCGGACCGCGACCCGCAGGCCGTCGCCCACCTCGGCCGCGACGGCGAAGGCGGGCAGGTCGCCGCGGTCGTCGCCGACCACGACGACGCGGCGGGCGCCCGACTCGGCGACCACCCGGCGGACGGCGTCGCCCTTGTCGCTGCGCACCTGGGGGCGCAGCTCCCACACCAGCCGCCCGGGGACGACCTCCAGGCCGTGGCGAGCGGCGACGCGGGCGGCGGCCTGGCCGATGGGCCCGGCCCAGCGGTCGGGGTCGGCGACCCGGCGGGTGTGGACGGCGACCGCGTACCGCTTGTCCTCCAGGAAGGCGCCGCTGGCCGTCACCGCCGGGTCGGCGGCCAGGTCCCGCCGGGCCGCCTCCACCGCCGGCCGGGCCGCCTCCAGGCGCGGGTCGACCTGGACTCGGCCCTCGACGATCTCCTCCAGCCCGTACAGGCCCAGGTAGCGGACCCCGGGGGCGGCGGCGTGGCTGGCCAGATAGGTGGCCGGCCGTCCGGAGATGAGGGCCACGGCGGCGTACCGGTCGGCCAGGGGCCCGAGCAGCTCGACGATCCCGGGCAGGGGCCGGGCCGCCTGCGGGTCCTCGACGATCGGGGCGATGGTGCCGTCGAAGTCCAGGCAGACCGCCACCTCGTCGGCGTGGGCGGCCAGCCGGGCGGCCTGGTCGGCCACGGGGTCGCCGGCGGTCACGCCAGTCCTCCGGCGGGCGCGGGCCGGGAGCCTGCCGCCGGGGCGGGCCGGGAGCCTTGGGCGGCCGCGGGCCGGGGGCGGCCGGGCCGGCGAGGTGGCCGCTTGGTCCCGGTGGCCAGCTTGGCCCTGGTCTCCCTCACCGCCACGGCCGGCAGTTGCCCGGCGTGCCGGTCGACGAAGGCCGCCACCTCCTCCGGGCACGGCCCCAGCCAGCTGCGCAGCACCCACGAGCCGGCCTTGGGCAGGGCCGCCTCCCGGTCTGTGGCCAGCTCCAGCAGCAGCCCGGCGACCCGGGGCCACCGCCCGGCCGCCCCGTCGACGCGGGCCAGCCGGGTGCAGGCGACCAGGGCGACCCGCCGGGTCCAGGGGTGGGGGTCGCCGGCCATGGCCTCCAGCAGCCCGAACCGCTGGTCCGGGTCGAGGGCGACCAGCGGCCCGAGCACGTTCATGCCCAGCTGGTCGGTGGTCTCCCAGTTGTCGAGCAGGCCCGTCCAGGCCCGCACCCGCCCCGGGTCGGTGGCGGCCAGGGCGGCCGGGTGGCGGGCCAGCAGGAAGCAGGCGACCAGCTGCTCCTCCCGGATCCCGGCGTGCCAGAGCCGGTCGGCCAGCTCGGCGACCTCCGCCGGCTCGGCCCGCCGGTGCTCACGCAGCCACCCGGCGGCGACGCCCCGCAGGTCTCCCACCCGGGCGCCGTAGAGCGGCCGGCCGGTCCTGATGACCGGGACCACGGTGAGCTCGGGGGCCAGCGCCCGCAGGTCCGCGGTGACCGCGTCCGCCTCGGCGGCGACGTCAAGGGCCACGGCCGCCCCCCTCAGCCCGCCTCGCGGGCCACGCTGCGGGGATGATGCCGCCTGGCCCGCCGCCGCCCCCCGGTGAGCGCCCACTGGGTGACCCGCAGCAGCGCCTCGGCCACGATCTGCCGGCTCATCTTGGACACCCCGGACGCCCGCTCGGTGAAGGTGATCGGCACCTCCACCACCCGGAACCCCTCCTGCCAGGCCTTGTGGACCATCTCGATCTGGAAGCAGTACCCGTTGGACCGGACCGCCTCCACCGGCAGCTCCTCCAGCACCTCCCGTCGGTAGGCCCGGTACCCGGCCGTGCAGTCGTGCACCGGCACCCCCAACGCCAGCCGCACATAGGTGTTGCCACCCCTTGAGATGGCCTCCCGCGACCGACTCCAGTTGACCGTCCGCCCCCCCGGCACGTACCGCGACCCGATCACCAGATCGGCATCGGCAAGCCCGTCCAGCAGCGCCGGCAGACGCTCCGGCGGATGCGACAGATCAGCATCCATCTCCACCAGCGCGTCATACCCCCGCTCCAGCCCCCAGCCGAACCCCGCCCGATAGGCAGCCCCCAGCCCCTGCTTGCCCGACCGCTCCATCAGATGAACCCGAGGCTCCCCCTCGCTTCGCTCGAGCACCAGCTTGGCCGTCCCATCCGGGCTGCCGTCATCCACCACCAGCACATCCGCCCGAGGCTCAGCCGCCAACACCCGGTCGATCACCTCGACCACCGACTCCGCCTCGTTGTAGGTCGGGATCACCACCAGCGCCCTCACGTCTTCCCCCCGACCGGGGGAAGCACGTCCCGCCGCTCAGGCAGGGTCTTCTCGTTGGGAGCCGGCCGGCCCACCTCGCCAAGCCGCCGGCGCCACAGCAGGAACGCGAGCAGCAGCCCCCCGACCGCCACCCCGACCAGCCCCGCCTCGATCAACCGCCCGAACCGCACGTAGACCGTCGCCCCGTCCCGCTGATCGGCCCGCACCCGGATCACCGTCTCCTGGTACAGCCCGGTCTCGTCCCGAGTCTGCCCCGACGGCTCGATGACCGCGCTGATCCCGGTGACCGCCGCCTGGACGATGGTCCGCCCCGTCTCCACGGCCCGCAGCTGCCCGGCGGCCAGGTGCTGGCGCGGCCCGGCCCCGGTCCCGAACGAGGCGTTGTTGGTCATGACCAGCAGCAGCCGGGCGCCCTCGCGGGTGAGCTGGCGGGCGTCGGCCGGGTAGGCCGACTCCCAGCAGACCAGCGGCCCGACCGGGACCCCGTCGATCAGCAGCGGCTCCAGCCGGTGGCCGGGCACCTTGTCGTAGGGGACGCCGTCCCGGGTGGCCGGGATCAGCCGCCCCAACACGCTCCCGAAGGGAACGAACTCCCCGAAGGGGACCAGGCGGCGTTTCTGGTAGCGGTCGGCCAGGCGGCCCTGGGGGGTGAACAGCAGGCCCTCGGTGGCCAGGTGGGTGTTGTCCAGGCGGGTGGTGGCCCCGAGCAGGATGGGCGCCCCGGCGGCGCGGGCGGCCCGGGTGACCGCGGCCAGCCGGTCGGGGTTGGTCAGCGGGTCGGCGTCGGCCGCCCCCTCACCCCAGACGACCAGGTCGGGCGGGCCGTCGGGGGCGCCGGCGATGGCCTCGGTGCGGCGGACGTGGTTGGCGAACACCTGCTCGGTGGTCTGGCCCTGGGCCAGCCCGTGGCCGCCGCGCAGCCCGGCCTGGACCACGACGATGTCCAGGGGCGCCCCCGACGGCGCCGGGGCGGCGGGCACGGCCAGCCGCGCCCCCAGCAGCCCAGCCACCAGCAGCGGGAGCCCGACCAGGGCGGGCCATTGCACCGGGGCACCCCCTCGGGGTTCCCCGGCCCCCTCCCGCCTGGCCGTCCACAGGGCGCGCAGCCAGCGGGCCACGGCCAGGTTGACGGCCACGATGACCGCGGCCAGCCCGAAGCCGCCCACCACCCGGGCCAGGGGCAGCAGCCAGCCGGCGTCGTGCTGGCTGGTGGCCAGCAGGCCCCAGGGGAACCCGCCGAGGGGGTGGTAGGCGCGGACCAGCTCCAGCACCGCCCAGCAGGCGGGCAGGACCAGCAGCCGCCACGCCCCCAGGGGCCGGGTCGCCGGGACCAGGGCGAAGAAGGCGGCGAAGAACGCCGCCTCGACGGCGCTCAGCGCCCCCCAGGCCAGCCAGGCCACCGCCCCCGTCCAGGACAGGAACTGGGCGATCCACAGCAGGTGCAGGCCGAAGAAGGTCAGCCCGCACAGGTAGCCGAGGGCGGCCGCGGTGCGCGGCCGGATCGTCTCGGTCGCCAGCAGCAGCGGGACCAGGGCGACCAGGGCCAGGGGGCCCAGGTCGAGGGCCGGGAACGCGGCCGCCAGCAGCGCCCCGCTGACCGGGGCGGCCAGCAGCCGGAGGGCTCGTCCAGCCGGTGCACCGGCGGCCCCCCCCGGGGGCCGGCCCTCCGGCGCCATGCCTAGGCGCAGTCGCGGCACAGCGTTCGCCGGCGGTCGGCGAGCTGGCTGCGGTGCTTGACGAGGAAACAGCTCTTGCACACGAACTCATTGTGCTGCACGGGCAGCACCTTGGTGGTCAGCGACTCGCGTGCCTCGTCGCGGCCGGTGGCCAGCAGCGACTCGTCGTCGTCCTCGTCGTCGGTGATGGTCGGGCGGTCGGCCTTCTTCGCGATCAGCTCTTCCAGAGAGGCCTCGACCTGCCCCTCCTCCTCTTCCTCTGCTTCAGCCACAGGGTGTTCTCCTTCTCGTCTTGTGCGTGGCGTTCGGACAACGCATCCTGGCCGGCGGTTGTTCCCATCTGCGGCGTGGTGGCACACGCGGCGCACACACAGGTCGGCGCAGTATGGGATACCGGGTACCGGAACGCAACGAGGCAAGCAGCTCAGGCCGGGCCGCGGATCAGCCGCGCAGCGCCGCCGTCGAGGTCCGGTCCGGGCTCCTGCGGACCTCGATCGCGGCCGGGAGCAGATCCTTCACCTCGTCGTTGTGGGTGACCAGGAGCACCTGGCGGAACCGGCCCTGGAGTCTGGTCAGGGCGTCCAGCATCCGCTCGCGGCGCTCCCGGTCCAGCGCCCCCAGCACCTCGTCCAGGACCAGCAGGCCGAGCTCGCCGGCGCTCTCGGCGATGACCAGGCTGACCGCGACCCGCAGCGACAGGCTGGCCAGGTCGTTCTCGGAGCCGGAGAAGCGCGACAGCTCGTACTCGGTGCCGGCGTCGGCGATCCGGATGGCGTAGTCCTCGGGGTCGACGACCAGGTCCTGGTACTCGTGGTCGGTCAGCTCGGCGAACAGGGCCGCGCTCTCCACTGACAGCCGCCGGCCCAGCCGGCTCACCAGGTGCAGCCGGAACCCGGCCACCAGGTCGACCAGCTTCTGGAGGTAGGCGGCCTCCTCCTCGAGGGCGGCGACCCGTTCGTGCTGGCCGCGGGCCGCCTCCAGGGCGCCCTGGCGGGCCTCGGCCAGGCGGGCCGCCCCGGCCAGGGCCTGGGCGGCGGCGCTGCGGGCGCCGTGGGCGGCGGTGGCCGCCTGGGTGGCCGCCTTCTGCCGGTCCCTGGCCTCGGCCAGGGCGGCGTCGGCCGGGCCGAGGGCGGCGGCCTCGGCGTCCAGGGCGGCGGCGTGGGTGTCGGCCTGGTCGGCGCGGGCCAGGGCCTGCTTGGCCAGCCCGCGTTCGGCGTCGGCCTGGGCGACCTGGCGTTCCAGCTCGGCCAGGTGAAGGGCCGCCTCCTGGCCGGCGGCGGCGGCCTGCCTGGCCCGGCTCCAGGCGTCGGGGTCGAAGCCGGGGTCGGGCGCGTGGTCGAGGGCGCGCTGGCGGGCGGCCACGTCGGCGGCGGCCACCTCCAGGGCGGCGCCGGCCGCCTCGACCAGGGCGGTCGCCATGGCCGCCCAGGGCTCGGCCGCCCCGGCCAGGTCGAGCAGCCCCGCCAGCACGGCCCGGCGCTGAGCCACGGCCATGCCCCCG
>JBJMHP010000186.1:0-5632 GCA_045807325.1 Actinomycetes bacterium
CGGCCTGCGGGTGAGCGAGGCCACCGGCCTGGACGTCGACGACCTCGACCTGGAGGACGGGGCGGTGCGCGCGTTCGGCAAGGGCGCCAAGGAGCGGCTGGTGCCGCTCGGCCGCTCGGCCCGGCGGGCGCTGGAGGCCTACCTGGTCCGGGCCCGGCCCCTGCTGGCCGGGCCGCGGTCGGGGCCGGCCCTGTTCCTCAACGCCCAGGGGAGCCGCCTGACCCGGCAGGGCTGCTGGAAGATCCTGCGCCGCCACGCCAGGCACGCCGGCCTGGAGGCCGAGGTCTCCCCGCACGTCCTGCGCCACTCGTTCGCGACCCACCTGCTGGCCGGCGGGGCCGACATCCGGAGCGTCCAGGAGCTGCTCGGCCATGCCAGCCTGGCCACGACCCAGGTCTACACCCGGGTCACCCAGGACCGGCTGCGTGAGGTCTACCTCCGCGCCCACCCGCGGGCCCGCCACACCACCCCCAGCGAATGAGCCGGACAGCCCTGACAAGCCGCCCACCTGGCCAGGCGCCGATCCTGTAGCCTGCAGCCCCTGCTCTCGAGAGTCGACCGCCGTGGAAGTCGGTGACCGCGGCGGGCAGAAGCGCGACGGAGGACCGGGATGGACCAGCAGACCGCCGACTTGCTGCGGGAACGGCTCGAGACCGAGCGCGGCGAGGTCCGCCGCCAGCTCGACGACCTCGGCGCCCGACCCGACGCCGAGGGCATCGAGGACCCGGAGCTGGACGAAGGCTTCGCCGACGCCGGCCAGGCCGCCGCCGAACGCGCCAACCTCCTCACCCTGGTGCGCAGCCTGCGCGACACCCTGCGTGACGTCGAGCAGGCCCTGGAGCGGATGGACGCCGGCAGCTACGGCCTCTGCGAACGTTGCGGCCAGCCCATCGGCGACGAGCGCCTCGAGGCCCTCCCGGCCGCCCGCCTCTGCATGACCTGCAAGCGCCAGCGGGTCTCCCGGTGACCGGAAGCGACGCCGGCGCCGCGACCGGCTCTGGTGTGGGAGCCTCTCCGGGGACCGGGGCCGCGGCCGGCCCGGGGGCTCGAGGGTCGTCCCGCCGGCCCGGGAAGGTGGTCCTGCTCGTATGCGACTCGCTCGGGGTGGGGGAGGCCCCCGACGCGGCCGACTACGGCGACCAGGGCGCCGACACGGTCGGGCACGCCGCCGCCGCGGTCGGGGGCCTGAAGCTGCCCACGCTCGGGTCGTGGGGGTTCGGCCGGCTCACCGGGATCGCCGGGGTCGGCCCCGTGGACCCGGCCGCCGCCGTGGTCGGCCGCATGGCCGAGCGGTCGGCCGGCAAGGACACCACCACTGGCCACTGGGAGATGATGGGGGTCGTCCTCGACCATCCCTTCCCGACCTACCCCGACGGGTTCCCGGCCGAGGTGATCGACGCCTTCTCCGAGGCCATCGGCCGCGGCGTCCTCGGCAACAAGCCTGCCTCCGGCACCGAGATCATCGAGGAGCTCGGCACAGAGCACCTGGAGACGGGCAAGCCGATCGTCTACACCTCGGCCGACTCGGTGTTCCAGATCGCCACTCACAAGCGGGTCGTCCCCCTCGACCAGCTCTACGCCTGGTGCGAGCAGGCCCGCGCCCTGCTCAAGGGCGACCACGCCGTCGGCCGGGTGATCGCCCGCCCCTTCGACGGCGAGCCGGGGTCGTTCGTGCGGACCAAGGAGCGCCGCGACTACGCCCTCCCGCCCGCCGGCCCGACCATCCTCGAGGCCCTGGAGCGCGAGGGCGTCCGGACCATGGGCGTCGGCAAGATCGAGGACATCTTCTCCCGCCGCGGCCTGGTCGGCTCCGACCACACCGGCGACAACGAGACCTCGCTGGATGCCACCGTCCGCTTCCTCCACGAGGCCGAGGAGCCCACCTTCGTCTTCACCAACCTGGTCGACTTCGACATGGTCTACGGCCACCGTCGCGACGCCGAAGGCTACGCCCGCTGCCTCGAGCGCCTCGACGTCCGCCTCCCCGAGGTCGTGGCCGAGCTGGGCGGCGACGACTGGCTGTTCCTCACCGCCGACCACGGCTGCGACCCCACCGCCCCCGGCACCGACCACACCCGCGAGTTCACCCCGCTGGTCGCCTTCAGCCCCGGCGGCACCGCCGGCCACCGCCTCGCCGACCGCGCCACCTTCGCCGACCTCGGCGCCACCATCGCCGACCTGTTCGGCGTCCCCCCGGTCGGCCCCGGCCACAGCTTCACCCCAGAGCTGCGCTGACCCGGGCCGCCAGGCCGTTCCGCTGATCCCGGGCGCCAGGCCGCCCCGGCCACGGTAGCCGGGGGATCCGGGGAGGACCGGCGCGTCGCCTCGCGAGGCGGTCTGCCCTTG
This sequence comes from Actinomycetes bacterium, assembly GCA_045807325.1. GTDB lineage: Bacteria > Actinomycetota > CALGFH01 > CALGFH01 > CALGFH01 > CALGFH01. The sequence goes on from JBJMHP010000186.1 coordinate 2,347, forward strand.
GGATGGTTGCCCACCCGGGCCCACCGACAGCGACCACAGCCGAGCCCTGCCGTTGGCGCCGCCCTAGTTGAGGACTTATCCACAACTCATCGCACGATGATTTCTCCTTCCCCATCGAGCGACCACCCTGCCAGAAGTGTTCGAACACTCTGAGTGGTAGCTCACGGAGGGTGTTCGAACGCCTGGACTCATGCCCTGAGGTGGGAGTCCACCGCCCACCGGACCTCGCCGCCCGAGCCCGCCGTCCACGGTTCTGGCCCGGGTCCTTCCTCCTCGGGGCCCGGGTGGGTAAGATGCGCCCGCCCCCAACCGTCGACGAGGCGACAGATCGACTTGTCGCTCCGTCGACCAAGACCTAAAGCGACTTCGTGCTACAGCGCCTAGTGGACAAAGCAATGTGACGACAAAGCGATCTGTGGGCGGTCCGGAGGTGCCGGAGATGGGGAAGGTCATCGCCCTGGCCAACCAGAAAGGCGGGGTGGGCAAGACCACCACCGCCATCAACCTCGGCGCCGCCCTGGCCGAGCAGGGCCGCCACGTGCTCCTGGTCGACATGGACCCACAGGGGGCGCTCTCGGTCGGCCTCGGCCTCAATCCACTCGCCCTGGAGCGGACCGTCTACAACCTGCTGATGGAGCCCAAGGCCGACGCCGAGGAGAGCATCGAGCGCACCAAGCAGGACCGGCTGGACCTGCTCCCCTCCAACATCGACCTGGCCGCCGCCGAGGTCATGCTGGTGGGGGAGGTCGCCCGGGAGCAGGCGCTCTCGCGGGTCCTGCGGGTCCTGCGCAAGCGCTACGACTACATCCTCATCGACTGTCCGCCCAGCCTCGGCCTGCTCACCGTCAACGCCCTCACCGCCGCCGACGGTGTGCTCATCCCGCTCGAGTGCGAGTACTTCGCCCTGCGGGGCATGGCGCTGCTGATGGACACGATCGAGAAGGTGCAGGAGCGCCTCAACCCCGATCTGGAGATCGTCGGGATCCTCGCCACCATGTACGATTCCCGGACGGTCCACGGGCGCGAGGTGCTCGGCAGGGTCGAGGACGCCTTCGGGGGTCACGTCTTCCGGACCATCATCGCCAAGACCATCCGGTTCGCCGAGGCGCCGGTGGCGGGCGAGAGCATCCTGAGCTACGCCGGCTCGTCGTCGGGGGCGGTCGCGTACCGCGAGCTGGCCAAGGAGGTATTGGCGTCATGAAGGGTCGGGCGCGCCTGCCCGGAGCCGACGAGCTGTTCCGCGTCACCTCGATCGAGAAGGGTCGGGGCCGGGGAGCCGAGCAGCCGGCCGAGGAGGCCCAGCAGGACGACCGGGAGCCGGCCGAGCGGGTCCCGAGCGGGCGCCAACGTCACGACGAGAAGGTCACCTTCTACTGCACCGCCGACGAGCTGATGGACCTCGAGAACGCCCGCCTCCTGCTCCGCCGCCAGCACGGGATCGCGGTCGACCGTGGCCGCATCGTCCGCGAGGCACTGGCCCAGGTCTTCTCCGAGCTGGAACGCGACGGCGCCGACGCCCCCCTGGTCAAGCGCCTCACCAGGTGACCGAGCCGGGGCATGGACGAACCTCACCGGGGTCCTAACCGAAGGCCGGGCATGCGGGAACCTCGCCGGCCACAGGGCCAAGGCTCAGCTACGCGGCGACCTCATCGCCGCCATGGTCGATGCGGCATGCGGGAACCTCAGTGGCGCCACGATCGAGGCCCGGACGCGCGGGAACCTCACCGACCGCTGTCGGGTCCCCCGGAGGGGGACAGTAGCCCGTCGCGTTGGACGGTGCCCGGTGCTGTCCACAGCCCCTGGCGCGGTCGGCGGAAGGGGGCCCGATGACAAGTAAGGTGCGGGCCGTCGACGTGATCGCCCGGAAGCGCGACGGCGGGGAGATCGACCGCGACCAGCTGCGCGACTTCGTGCTCGCCTACGCCCGCGAGGAGCTGCCCGACTACCAGATGGCCGCGTTCCTGATGGCCGGCTACCTGCGCGGCTTCACGCGGGGCGAGACCGAGGCCCTGACCGAGGCCATGGTCGCCTCCGGGGACCAGCTCGATCTGAGCCGGCTGAGCGGGCCGACGGTCGACAAGCACTCCACCGGCGGCGTGGCCGACGGCACCACCCTGGTCGTGGGCCCGCTCGCCGCCGCCCTCGGCATGCAGGTGATCAAGCTCTCCGGGCGCGGCCTCGGCCACACCGGCGGGACCCTCGACAAGCTGGAGTCGATCCCCGGCTTCCGGGTCGGCCTCAGCGCCGACGAGCTGCTCGACCAGGTGGAGCGGATCGGCCTCGCCGTGGCCGCCCAGACCGCCGACCTGGTCCCGGCCGACAAGTCGATCTATGCCCTTCGCGACGTGACGGCCACCGTCGGCAACGTCGCCCTGATCGCCTCCAGTGTGATGAGCAAGAAGCTCGCCGGGGGCGCCGCCAGCATCCTGCTCGACGTCAAGACCGGCTCGGGGGCCTTCATGCACGAGACCGCGCAGGCGGTCGAGCTGGCAAGGACCTGCGTGGACCTGGGGAGGGCCGCCGGCCGGGCCACCGCCGCCCTGGTCACCGACATGAGCCAGCCGCTCGGGGAGCTGGTCGGCAACGCCGTGGAGGTGCGCGAGGCGGTCGAGGCGCTGCGGGGCGAGCGCCCGGGCCGGTTCCTGGACCTCAGCCTGACCCTCACCGGCCACATGGCCGCCCTCGCCGGCACGGCCGCCGACCCCGAGGCCGGCCGCCGCGACGCCCAGCGGGCCCTGGAGCGTGGGGACGGCCTGGAGCGGTTCCGCCAGTTCGTGGCCGCCCAGGGCGGCGACCCCAGGGTCGCCGACGACCTGTCGCTGCTGCCCCAGGCCCCGGTCACCGCCGAGGTCGAGGCGCCGCAGGACGGCTGGCTGGCGGCGGTCGACGCCGAGGCCGTCGGCCGGGTCGCGGCCGCCCTGGGCGCCGGCCGCCAGCGCAAGGACGACGACATCGACCCGGCCGTGGCCGTGGAGCTGTCGGTCAAGCTCGGCGACCGGGTCGAGTCCGGCCAGCCCATCGCCCGCATCCTGGCCCACGACGAGGAGGCGGCCCGCTCGGCGACCGAGGGCGTGCTCGCCGCCCTCCGCTGGAGCGACCAACCCGCCGAGCCGCCACCCCTGGTTCACGCGGTCGTCGGCGCCTGACCCTGCTGAGCCACGCGTCCGGCGCCACACGATGGACGGAACCTCAGGACGCTGACCGTCGGCATGATCACCTCGCCGGTCGCCCTCGGCGCCGAGGGCGACCGGCGAGGTGATCATGCCGACGGTCAGCGTCCTGAGGT
>JBJMHP010000187.1:0-13007 GCA_045807325.1 Actinomycetes bacterium
TGCTCGCCGGCTCCGTGCTGGCGGGCGGCCTGGAGGGCGTCGGCGTCGATCCTACGGTCCACGGTGATGGTCAAGGCTTCGCAGGTGTGTTCGTCGACACATTCAGCAGCTTCAGGGTCCCCCGTCGGTGGTCTGGTCGAACTGGTAGTCCAGCGCCCACACATGGTTGGGGTGCTCGGCCGCCAGCCGATCACCCGTGGTCACCGGGTAGCGCCGTGGTGGAATGGTCCCATGCTGACCTCGGCCGGTGACCAGGAACTGCTTGTCCGGCAGGCGGCCCTGCAGGCCGAAGCCGCCCAGGTGCTGGCGGAGCTGGACCTGGGCCGGCTGTTCGGCGACGTCGGTCCGGTGCTGGTGGTCGGCAGCTACCTGTCTGGGCTGATGTGCTGGCGGGACCTGGACGTCTGCCTGCTGGCCGGTGTGGACTACTCGCCGTCGGACGTCCTGGAGCTGCTGAAGCGGGTGGTGGAGCTGCCCGGGGTTGTCGGGTTCAGCTACCGCGACGAGCGGGGGGAGCAATGCCCGACCGGCGAGGCCAGAGACGAGCGCTACCACGTGCCCTTCGACCTGGACGCCGGGCAGGGGCGCTGGCGCATCGACCTGTCGGTGTTTCTCCGCGACCTGCACGGCCACGTCGCCGACTGGCATCTGCGGTTGCGCGATACCCTCACCGACCAGCAGCGGCTGGCCGTGTTGCGGATCAAGGACATGTGGCATCGGCTTCCGAGCTATCCCGATGAGGTTGGTGGCTGGGAGATCTACACCGCCGTGCTGGGCGACGGGGTCCGCACCCCGGAGCAGTTCGCACGCTGGCTGGCCGCCAACGGCTTCCCAGGTCCGTCTGAGGCCGCGATGCGAACGGAATAGGACTCTGTTGGGCCGCCGACCGGAGCTGCCGATCTAGTGGCGCGTCAGGCAACGTTCGCCTTGTCCCGGCGGCCCTAGGGCTGGCGTTCGATCAGTCGAGGCCCGTGGCGTCGAAGACCCGCCACTCGACCACCAAACCATCCGCGACCACCGCTCGCCATCGTGCTGGTCCAGAGAGCGCCTCTACGGAGCACTCCGAGCGACCGTGCACCTCCACGATCCCGCCGGGACCACTGTGAAGGTTGTCGAACACATTCCGGTAGTCAGGAAAGGACGCAAAGAAGCCTCGCCATGCCTCCAAGCACGCCGGCTTGCCGGCGAAGGTGTTGCCAGCGGTGTCAATGAACCGATGGTCGTCAGCCATGAGCCGTCCCAGCCCTGGAAGATCGCCGCGGTTGATCGCGGCATTGAAGGCCAAGACGACCGCCTCATCGGCTGATCCCATCGAACCTCCTCCCGGATATGGCGATCTCATAGTTCTCTTCCGAGCCCCGGTGATCAGCCACCATCGTCCCTTAGCGCCGGATCAGCGTCGTGCTACCTGTCAACGGTGCAAGCAAGGCTATCCCACCGGCAGAAGCGGGCTGTGCGCGGAGCGCACCATCGGCTGTGCATCGTGCGCCGGTCGAGCGGGTCGGTGGTGACCCGGCGGCGGGCCCAGATGCTGCTGCTCAGCGCCCAAGCCATGGACGTCGGCCAGATCGCCCGGGTGACCTTCGCCAGCCCCGACCGGGTCCGTGACGTGCTGCACAACTTCAACCTGGATGGTTCGACTCCCGGTACCCGTGCTACCGCGGCGCCCGACCGCCGACCTTCACCCTGGCCCAGCGCCGAGCGATCAAGCAGCTCGCCCTGTCACGTCCCCAGGACCACGAGCTGCCGTTCTCGACCTGGTCGCTGGCGAAGCTGGCTGAGTTCCTGGTCGCCGAGGGGGTGGTCGACGACATCAGCCACGAGGGGCCTACAGGTGCTGCTCCGCGAGCAGGGCGTGTCGTTTCAACGCCTGAAGACCTGAAGCAGTCGCGCGACCCAGACTTCGAGGCCACGTGGTCAAGGTCTTTCAGCGCCACCGCCTCTGTGTCGTGGAGGCCGTCGTGGTGCCGTGTTCTACGGGCTGTCTGCGCACGTCCTTCACCCAGGAGTAGCTGGCGCAGAAGATGGCGGCGTCAAGCAGAGCTCGCCGACGGGAGTGATCCCGAGTGTGGGCGCCCGGGTAGACCGGAGCCCCCGAAGGCCTGGTGGCTCTTAGCATCCGGCGCACATTGCCCTCGTCAACATGACGAGCCGCCCAGTCGCACTTGGAGCGCATCCTTGTCAGCTATCGAGGGCTCAGCGCTGTGCGGACCGGCATTTCCCCAGGTTGCTCGTGAGCGGCAGAGGCCAAGCTATGTGCTGTTAGAGAGTGTGGTTACTCGATGCCGAGGATGACCTCGGTGGCCTTGATGAACACGGTCACGGGCTGGCCCTCGGCGAGGCCGAGGCGCTCGGCGGAGGACCGGGTGATGGCGGAGACGATCTCTTGGCCGTTGACGTCCACGGTGACCTCGGCCATGACGGCGCCGAGCTCGACGTTGCGGACGGTGCCGCTGAGCTGGTTGCGGGCGCTGAGCTGCATCTGAACCTCCTTGGTCGATCGGTGGGCGCGCGGTGGCCGAGTCTACTCGCCGTCCCTGGGCGGGTCTGGTGGGGTTGGGTTCAGGCCGACGCCGCGGAGGCCGCGCCGGCCGGGGCGGACCAGGGGGTTGGATGCGGCGTTGTGGCGCTGGTACCAGCCGCCGCGGATCTGGTCGAGCCAGCCGGTGCCGGACCGGTAGCCGGGCACGTCGAGGTGGGGCTCGAACGGCTTGACGTCCAGCACCGGGGTGCCGTCGAGCAGGTCGACCCCGGCGAACTCGACGGTGGTGCCGCGCACGGCCAGGACCCGGACCAGGCTCAGGGCGAGGTAGTTGGGGCGGACCGGGGAGCGGGTGGCGAACACTCCGACCCGCTCGCCGGTGTCCTGGAGCAGGAACGGGACCGGCCGCAGCCGGTCGCCGGTAAATGGCCGGGTCCCACGGCCGTCGGCCTCCCAAGCCCGGTCGAGGAGGCAGATGAGGTGGGCGTAGTCGAACTCCTCCAGTCCGTCCAGGGCGTCGGCGTACTGGTCGAGGACGACCAGGCGGCCACGCTCGTCGGGGTTGCGGGAGGTCTGGATCGGCGTCTCGGCCAGGCTGGTGTGACGCGTGTGGACGTAGCCGATGGGCCGGAGTTGCACCTGCTCCAGTGGCATGGCCGGCCTCCTGTGGCGGTCAGGCGGGGTAGGTGGTGACCTCGGTGGCCTTGACGGTGGCCCACACCGGGCCGCCGTCGGCCAGGTGGAGTTCGCCGGCGGCGGCCGGGGTGACCTCGGCCACGATCGGCACCGTCCCCGACACGCGCACCCGGACCCGGTCGCCGAGGACCTCCAGGGTGTCGGCGGTCCCGGGCCAGCTGTTGCGGGGTGTGCCCTCGGGCCGGTGGCGGTGCAGGGCCACGGCGTGGGGGTGGACGGCGGCGAAGACCTGGCCGTGGTGGCCGTCGGCGGCGACCAGCCGGCCGCCACCCTCCAGCTCGATGGCGTCGTCGGGCATGGGGCCTCGTTTCGGGAAAAGGGCACCGGCCCGAGGGCACACCCCGCCAACAGCTGGCCCGGGACCGCCGACACCCTGGAGGTCATCGGCGACCGGGTCCGCGTGCGCGTGTCGGGGACCGTGCCGATCGTGGCCGAGGTCACCCCGGCCGCCGCCGGCGAACTCCACCTGGCCGACGGCGGCCCGGTGTGGGCCCCCGTCAAGGCCACCGAGGTCACCACCTACCCCGCCTGACCGACATCGGCCCGGACCCGCCTTGAACCCGGAGGCGCGGAGGTGTAGGCTTCGAACTCATGTTCGAAGGGGAGCCCGGTGGGGAGGGTGAACCTGTGGTGGCCAGGTCGTTGCTCGGGGCGCTGATGGCCCTCCTCCTGCTGCTCGCGGTCGCCGGGCCGGCCCGGGCCGAGGTCGCCGCGGCCGCCTCCGGCGCCTGGTCCGACCCCGCGACCTGGGGCGGGAGCGTCCCCGGCCCGGAGGACGGGGTGACCATCGCCGGCGGGCGGACGGTCACCGTGGACCGCGACGCCCGGGCCCGGAGCGTGCACGTCGCCGACGGCGGCACGCTCGCCTTCGCCGAGGACCGCTCGGCCACCCTGGAACTGCATGGCAACCTGGTGGTCGAGGGCACCCTCGAGATGGTCGCCCCCAACCCCAACGTGCACCAGACGGTCCGCTTCGTCGGCATCGACGAGCGCGCGGTCCGGGGCGGCGGCCACGAGGTGCTGGACTCCGACGTCGGCCTCTGGGCCCACCACCACGGCCGGCTCGACATCCGCGGAGCGGCCAAGACCAGCTGGACCCGCACCACCGGAGCCAAGGCGGGCGACCGCCGGCTCAACCTGGAGGCGCCGCCCGTCGGCTGGCAGGCCGGCGACGAGCTGGTGGTGGTGCCCTCCCTGCCCCCGACCAGCGACAACTTCTCCGACGCGTTCGACCAGGCCAGGCTGCGGTCGGTGTCGGGCGCCCAGGTGACCCTGGACGGGCCGCTCACCTACGACCACCCCAGCGCCGGCGGGTTCCACCCCGAGGTCCTCAACCTGACCCGCAATGTGCGCATCGGCGGCACCCCCGACGGCCACGCCCACCTGATGAGCATGGCCGCCCACAAGCAGACCATCGACTACGCCGAGCTCCGCTACGTCGGCGTGCCCGGCAAGCAGGGCCGCTACGGCATCCACTTCCACGAGGCCGGCGACGGCAGCCGGGGTTCCCAGGTGGTCGGCACGGTCGTCCGCGACGCCGGCAACCACGCCTTCGTCGCCCACGCCAGCAACGGCGTCCAGTTCCGCCAGACCATCAGCTACAACACCCAGGGCGACGCCTACTGGTGGGACCCCGGCCCCGACACCGACGACGTGCTCTACGACTTCGCCGTGGCCGCGCTGGTCAAGCCGGCCGGCGACGGCCCCGACAAGTTCCGCCTGTGCGGCTTCCGCATGATGCAGGGCAACGGCAACACCGCCCGCAACTCGGTCGCCGTCGGCGTCCAGGGCAGCACGACCTCGGCCGGGTTCCACTGGCCCGAGGAGGGCGACCCGCACGCCGAGTGGACCTTCGAGGGCAACGTCTCCCACAACAACGCCCTCCACGGCGCCTTCAACTGGCAGAACGACTCGCGCAAGCACGACATCAAGGACTCGGTCCTCTACTACAACGGCGGGTACGGCATCGACCACGGCGCCTACCTCAACACCTACCACTTCAGCGGCGTCACCCTCTATGGCAACGGCGAGGCCGGCCTCAACCTGCGCGCCGGCTCCCGCGGCGGCCGCGGGCTCCGCTTCGACGACCTGCTGTTCGACGGCGCCGGCATCTCCAAGCACGGCATCGTGGCCGACGACCACACCCTGCCGTCCGAAGGCGACGCCACCACCTTCAGCCACATCGAGCTGCGCGGCTCGACCGGCGCCGAGGTCGCCATGAGCCCGGCCCAGGTGCCGTACGCGATCGACTTCACCGACTCCAACGTCGGCTCCTACGACGTGTCGGGCGGCGGCAACCGCCTCGAGGTCAACGGCAACCGGCGCTCCGGGTCGGGCCGGATCGCGGCCGCGGTCAAGCTCGACCGGCCCGGCGCCCCGCCCCTTGCCCCCGTCCCCGCCCCGGGCGGCCAGCCGGCCGACCCGGCCGGCGGGCACGGCCACGGGGCGGCGGCCGCCGGGCCGGCCGGGTCGCCCACGACCACCACCCATCAGCACGGCGTCTCGGCGGTGGACGCCGCCCACCTGGAGCCCGAGGGCCACCACCACGGCGAGGGGCTCTTCGGCATGACGATCCCGCTGCTGGACGAGCCCCTTGACGCCAAGCACGCCATCGGGTTCGCCCTGCTGGCCGTGCTGATCCCGCTGCTGTGCTACGCCAGCGTCCGCATCGACCGCCGCTACCAGCGCCGCATGCAGCAGCTGCGCGCCGAGCGGGCCAGCCGCCTCGCGCAGCGGCAGCAGCCGCCGCCCCCGCCGGGACCCCCGTCCACCTACGGTGACGGCGTGGACGAGTGGTGGCGTCAGTCAGCGTCGCGCTGGAGGTCGGACACCCCCTCCTGGCCGTAGTAGCGCAGGGACGAGTAGCCGTAGTCGGCCAGGAGCCCGACCAGATGGTCGGCGCGGTCCTTGGTCGGGGCGATCAGCCACATGGCGGCCCCGCCGGCCCGGGCGTTGTCCAGGAAGAGCCGCTTGGCGTCGGGGTCGGCGACCAGGGCGGCCACGGCCCTGGCCAGCAGCGAGCGTTCCTGCTGCAACCGAGAGAGGTTGCGCTGGAGCTCCTCGGACTCGTACAGCCGGAGCTCCTCGGCCGGGACCTGGCGCTCCAGCAGGCCCTGCTCGGCACGCCGGGCCTCCGCCGGGTCCCGGAACAGCACCACCAGATAGCCATGGGACGTGAGGTACCAGGGGCGCAGGGTTCCTTCGGCCGGCTGCTCCAGCGGCCAGTCGGGTGGCTCGGTCACGACGATCACCTCAGGGCGACGGGAGAGGAGTCCCTCGCCCGCACCTGTACCACGTGGGCCACCGGCTGACCAATCACCGAGGCCCTGCAGCTGGTCGACCGGCGCAAGTACGCCCAGAAGACCAGCTGCCGTCGCTCGCCCGACCGCCAGAGCCGTGACGTGCTGCTCCGGCCCTGCAGGAGCGCACCCCGGAGCTGGCCGAGCTGCGCCGCGGCGCCGGCAGCCCGTTCGACCCGGCGGTGGTGGTGGTGGTGCTGGTCTGGCCGTCCGCGTCGGCGCCGGCGCGGGTCAGCCGCGACGGCCCTCGCTGAGCACCAGCAGCGTCCCGCCGAGCAGGCCCACGTTCTTGAAGAAGTGGATGCGCTGCTGGCGTCGCATGGCCGGGTCCTCGACCTTCCAGTAGGGATGACCGGCCAGGGTGGTCGGGACCAGCGTGCCGGCCAGCACCGCCGCCGCCAGCCGTGGCCGGATCCCGAGGGCCAGGGCCACGCCGGCGCCCAGCATGGCGGCGCCGTTGGCCCGGACGGCCAGCTCTGGGTCGAGGGGAACGCCGATCTCGGCCGCCTTCGGCGCCCGCGGCCCGGGGTCGAAGACCGCGTCGGCGCCCCCGGTGATGAACATGGCGGCCAGCGCGACCCGCCCGGCCGCCCGAACCGGTCCCCGAACCGCCTCCATGACGCTCCTCCCGTGGATGCCTGCCCCGTCGCGGGGTAACCCCGGTCCCGGTAACCATACTGGCGATGGCGACCATCAGGAGGCGGCCGGGGCCCCTGGCCGCGTTGCTGGCGGCCGAGGTCGTCTCGACCACCGGCTCAATGGTGGTCCTGGCCATCCCCGGCGGGGCGGTCGCGGGCCGGCTGGGCGCCCGACGCACCATGCTGGCCTGCGACCTGGCCCGGCTGCCGCTGGTCGGGCTGGTCCCGCTGCTGCACGCCGTCGGGGCGCTGTCGTTCCCGGTCTGGTCGGGCTGGTGGCCCTCCACGGGCTGTTCTGGCCTCCCTACTGGGCCTCCCAGGGGCGGTGCTGCCCGAGCTGGTCGGCGACGACCGGCACCGCCCCTGGTCGCGCTGCGGCTGCCGAGCCGGCTCCCGCCGCTCACCGTGGCCAGCCTGGCCGGGCTGGCCAACGGGATCCGGGTCACGACCTGCAGGGGCGGGACCCTGCTGCGGATCCCGCCCGGCCTGCGGGTCCAGGCCATGACCGCCGAGTCGACCCTGTCCACGACCGCCGGCCTGCTCGCCCTCGCCCTGGCCGGCCCGGCGCTGGAGACCTTGGGGACCACGCCGGTGCTGGCCGGGGTGGCCGCCGTGGCCACGACCGCCGCCGTGAGCTTCGCCGCCGTGGCCATGCGCCCCGACCCGGCGGCTCAGGACGGCTGACCGGGCCGTTGCGTGGCCACGACCCGGCGACCTCCTGGCCGGGCATGCCGTACCCGTGGAACAGCTACCGCGCGCCCTCCGGGACCAGGACGGTCACCTTGAGCCCCTTGCACGCAGGAAGCCTCCTGGTGGGAGGAGTACGGTGGGTGACCTGGACGACGGCGAAGGGGAACGCCGGGAGGTCGGAGTGGAGCTTGACCATTCCATGCGCGACGGGTGCATCGTGGTCGCCCTCACCGGCCCGATCAACCTGTTCACGGCCCCGCGGATCCAGCGGGCGCCGCTGAAGGACCTCGCCGAGCGGCCCTATGGGATCGTCTGCGACCTGACCACTGTGGACTCCATCGACCCGGTGTGCGCGACGGTGTTCTCGGCCGTGGCCAACCATCCCTCCAGCGACTGGCCGGCGACCAGCTTCCTGCTGTGCGGCGCCCGGCCGGAGGTGGCCAAGGTGCTGGAACGGGTCGCCGTGCCCAACTTCCTGCCCCTGTACGCCACCGTTGAGGAGGCGCTGGACAAGGTCGCCGACCGGCCGCCCTACCTGCGCGACGAGCTCTCCCTGGCCCCGACGGCAACCGCCCCGGCCGCGGCCCGGCTGTACGTCCGCGACGTGCTCCAGTACTGGCGGCTCGCCCTGCCCGACCAGGACGTCATCGACCGGGCCGAGCTGCTCGCCGACGAGCTGGTCACCAACGCGGTCGTGCACGCCCGGACCCCGCTGCGGCTGCGGCTGGAGCTGCGCGGCGACCTCCTCCACATCGCCGTCCACGACGGCAGGCCGCGGCTGCTGCGCCTGGTCCCGCACGACCCCGAGGGCGAGACCGGTCGCGGCCTGCGCCTGGTCGAGACGCTGGCCTCGGCCTGGGGGGTCTACCGCCGACCCGACCACGGCAAGGTCATCTGGTGCACCCTACGCCTGTGGCGGCACCCGGCGGCGGGGCCCCGCCTCCGGTCCGCAGCCGGGCCGTCAGGACCGGTCGCTCAGGCGTCGGCCAGCAGGCGGGCCCGCTGCTCCTCGACATCGAAGTCGGCCTTGGGCCAGGTGAGCTTCATGTCCTCGAGCTGCTCGACCAGCAGGCTGGCGATCGCCCAGTTGCGGTACCACTTGCGGTCGGCCGGGACCCGATACCAGGGGGCCAGGTCGCCGTTGCAGCGCTCCAGGGCGGCCTCGTAGGCCTTCTGGTAGTCGGCCCAGAAGGCCCGCTCGTCGACGTCGCGCGGGTTGAACTTCCATTGCTTGGTCGGGTCGTCCAGCCGGGCCAGCAGCCGCTGGCGCTGCTCCTCCTTTGAGATGTGCAGGAACACCTTGACCACGCGGACGTCGCGCTCGACCAGCTGAGCCTCGAACCGGTTGATGCTGGCGTAGCGCCGGCTCCAGGTCGACCTCGGGACCTGGTTGTGCACCCGCACGACCAGCACGTCCTCATAGTGGGAGCGGTCGAACACCCCCAGCCTGCCCGGCCCGGGCAGCCGTCGGCGGATCCGCCACAGGAAGTCGTGGGCCAGCTCCTCACGCGTCGGCGCCTTGAACGAGGCGATCTCGCAGCCCTGGGGGTCGACCTGCCCGATGACGTGGCGGACCACGCCACCCTTGCCCGAGGTGTCCATGCCCTGGAGGATCAGCAGCACGCTCCGCGACCCGCCCTTGACCCCCTCGGCGTGCAGCTGCTCCTGGAGGTCGGACAGGCGCGCGCCGAGGTCGGCCAGGGCGGCCTTGCCGGCCGCCTTGCCGCCGTCGAAGCCCGGGGTGGCACGGGTGTCGAGCGCGCTCAGGTCGACCGGCCCGGCGGGGACCCGCAGCAGGTCCGAGACCTGGGCGGCCGGCTTGGAGGTCTTGGCCATGGGATGCCTTTCCAGCGGGGACTCGAGCCGGCATCGTCGCACCTCGGCCGGGCGCGCGCACGCCACCGCGGCGGTGCTGGGAGTCTGGGCCATGGCCGCCTGTTCGTGGCCGTGCGGCCCCGCCCGAGGTGGCCGCGGTCGTGTTCGAGGCCACCCGGGAGCTGGTGCGGGGAAAGTGTCAGCAACCTGATTGGCGGGGGGGCCGGGGTCGGGCATCATCGTGGCCACGAGACGACCGCCGGAGGCTGCCATGACGAAGCGGAGGGACCCTTCCGCCAGCCAGGAGGACGACGGCCCCAAGCTGATCTCTCTCCAGGACAAGCACGACGCCGACCGGCTGCTGCAGCGGGCGTACGCGGCCGGCGAGATCGACACCGAGGAGCTCAAGCGCCGCCGCGGCCGCGTCTATGCGGCCGTGACCCCGCGCGAGCTGTGGAAGGCGACCGGCCACCGGGCCGGGTCGCGGGAGCGGGCCGACAAGGCCGACCTCTGGCGCTCGCTGCGCCTGCAGCTGGCCATCGTGGCCTTCGCCGCCGTCATCATGATGTTCGTGCTGCTCGGGACCATCCTCAACAACCAGGGCGGGACCAGGAACACGCCCGTGTTCCCCTGGGAGTGGGGCAAGGACCAGCCCAAGGACCAGCCGGCCCAGCCTTGACTTTGATAGTGGTGCTATTAACATAGCGTCACTATGGTAAGGCAGCGGCTCACACGGGCCGAGCGCAGCGCCCGGACACGGGCCGAGCTGATGGCCTCGGCCCGGCAGCTGTTCCTGCGCCGCGGCTTCCACGCCGCCTCCCTCGAGCAGGTGGCCGAGGAGGCCGGCTTCACCATCGGCGCCGTCTACTCCCGCTTCGGCAGCAAGGCCGACCTGTTCCTGGCTATCCTGGACGACCACATCGACCAGCTCGTCGCCCAGGTGGCCCGGGTGGCCGGCCTCGACCAGCCCCTCGGCGACCGCGCCGAACTGCTGGCCGGCCGGCGCATGGGCCTGCTGGAGCGGGAGCGGGACTGGTTCCCGCTGGTGCTGGAGTTCTGGTCGCACGCGGCCCGCGACGAGCGCCTGCGGCGCGAGCTCGGCGCCCGCCACGAGCGGCTGGTCGCGGCCTACGCCGGCCTCATCGAGGCCGACTACGCCCGCCTCGGCCTGCCCCTCCCGCTGGCCCCGGAGGTGCTGGCCAGGGCGGTGGTGGCCATGGGCAACGGCGTGGCCCTGGAGCGGCTGGCCGACCCCGCCCGGGTGCCCGAGGACCTCCTGTCGACCATGGCCATCTCCTTCCTGCGAGGCGTTGCCGCCGACGGTCCGGCGGCGGAACGGAAGTCCTGACATGACCACCACCGACCAGGCCAGGCGATTCGCCGACATCACCGGGGCGCTGCGCTCGGCCCGCGAGCTCATCGCCCACGACCGCTGGACCGCCGAGGAGCTGGCGGCCCACCAGCGCCGCCGGCTGGAGCGGCTGGTGCGGCACGCCACGGCCAGCTCGCGGTTCTACCGCGAGCGCTACGCCGGCCTCGACCCCGGCGACCCGGTCGAGCTCCGGCGGCTGCCGGCCATCGACAAGGCCACGGTGATGGAACGCTTCGACGACCTGGTCTGTGACCAGCGGCTCACCCTGGGCGCGGTCGAGGCCCACCTGGACGGCCTGACCCGCGACCAGCTGCTGCTCGGCCGCTACCGGGCCATGGCCACCGGCGGCAGCACCGGCCGCAAGGGGGTGTTCGTGGCCGACCGGGCCGAGTGGCGCCAGTACCTGGCCGGCTTCTTCCGCTGGAACCACTACGTCGGGCTGGCCCCGCGGCTGCCCCGGCGGCGGCGGATCGCCTCCATCGCCGCCGCCCGGCCCCTGCACATGACCTACCGGATGGCGGCCAGCATCGACGTCGGCCTGTACCGGGTGCTGCGGCTGGAGGCGGCCACCCCGCTGGCCGACATGGTCGAGGCCCTGAACCGCTACCAGCCCGAGTTCGTCTACGCCTACGGGTCGGTGCTCGGGCTGCTGGCGGCCGAGCAGCTCGACGGCCGGCTGCGGGTCGCCCCGGCGGCCATCGCCAGCTCCGGCGAGACCCACACCGACGAGCTCCGCCAGGCCATCCGGGCCGCCTGGGGGACCAGCTCCTTCGAGCTGTACGCCATGACCGAGGCCGGCATCCTCGGCTCCCACTGCGACCGGCACACCGGCATCCACCTGTTCGAGGACCAGGCGATCGTCGAGGTCGTCGACCAGCGCGACCACCCCGTCCCGGCCGGCCAGGTCGGCCACAAGCTGCTGGTCACCAACCTGGTCACCCTGACCCAGCCGCTGATCCGCTACGAGGTCTCGGACATGGTCGCGGTGTCCGGCGGGCGCTGCCCCTGCGGCCGCCCGTTCCGGCTGCTGGCCGCCATCGAAGGCCGCAACGACGACATCCTGTACCTGCCGGCGGCCGCCGGGGGCACGGCCGCGGTCCACCCGCTGGCCCTGCGCAGCGCCCTGGCCGGCATCCCCGGGCTGGCCCAGTACAAGGTGGTCCACGACACCGACGGCCTGCACGTCCGGATCGCCCTGCGCCCCGACGCCGACGCCGAGCGGACGGTCCGGCTGGTGCAGGAGCGCCTGGCCGACAGGCTGGCCGCCCAGGGCGTGGCCCGCCCGGCGGTCCAGGTCGAGCTGCGCGACAACCTCCAGGACGAGCGCGACACCGCCGGCAAGTTCAAGCTGGTCGAGTCGCGCCTGCGCCGGCCGACGGCCCCGGTCCCCTAGAGAAGGGAGAGCTGGTCGCCGGCCGGGGGCCGGGGGTGTCGGCGGGCGGGGGCCTGGGCGTGGTCGACCAGGGCCGCCTGGAGGTCGGCCAGGAACGGTGACGGCTCCGCCTCGCGGACCGAGCCGCGCCAGGCCCGCCGGCGGGCGTGGCTGAGGAACAGGTGCGAGCGGGCCCTGGTCATGCCCACGAAGAACAGGCGTCGCTCCTCGGCCGTCTCGGTGGGCGACGGCTCGGGGCCGAAGCGCAGGGGCAGCAGCCCGTCCTCGCAGCCGACCAGGAACACCACCGGGAACTCCAGGCCCTTCGACGCGTGCAGGGTGAGGAGCGACACCCGCTCGGCCCGCGGGTCCCAGGCATCCACCTCGCCGCCCAGCGCCGCCTCGGCGAGGAAGGCGTCGAGATCGCACCCCGACCGCAGGGCCAGCGGTCGCAGCAGCTCGGCGGCAGCCAGGAGCGCCGTCGGATCGGGCGCGTCCGCCAGCAGATCGCGGACCGCTCTCTCCAGAAAGGTTTCTATCGTCCCACCCGGCCCCTCCGCGGCCCGCTTCTGAACGACCGGCAGGAGCGCACGGACGCCCGGCTGCTCGGCCAGCGGACGGTGGGAGCGCTTCTGGAACGGAA
>JBJMHP010000188.1:0-7898 GCA_045807325.1 Actinomycetes bacterium
AACGTCATCATCGGCAAGCTGATCCCGGCCGGGACCGGCATGGTGCGCTACCGCAGCGTCACCCCGGTGCTGACCGAGATCCCCCAGGGCTCCTACGGGGTCGACGCCTTCGGCGGCGGCTACGAGACCTACGGCGACGACGTCTACTACGCCGAGGACGGCACCGCCTACCAGGTCCCGGTCGACGCCGAGACCGAAGGCGAGGGCGAGCTGGTCGACGTCGACGCCGGGGCCTACCCGGCCGACGAGTACCAGACCTTCGACGAGCAGCAGCCCCAGTAGCAACCAGGGCGACCATGAACGGCCCGGGCCTCAACAGGCCCGGGCCGTTCGGCATTCCGGTCCGGGGCATCGGGGAGAAGGTCGAACCCCATGCACGCACCTGGCACAGGGCGTGTCTCACCCCGCCGACGTCGGCAATTCGCTTGCCGGGATCCCTGGGGCGCGGTTGGCTGGGGGTATGGGTACGAACATGGTGGTCTTCCGTGTCCGGGGGCGTGTCGAGGCGCGTCGAGCTCGGGCAGCACTTTCTGGCCGGGGGCCGGCTGGCGGCTGAGCTGGTCGAGCAGGCCGGGGTCGGGACCGGCGACCTGGTGGTCGAGATCGGCGCCGGGAGCGGGGTGCTGACCGAGGCGCTGGCCCGGAGGGCCGGGCGGGTGGTGGCCGTCGAGTGCGACCCGCGGCTGGCCGAGCGGGCCAGGGTGCGGCTGGCCGGGTTCGGCAACGTCCAGGTGGTGACGGCCGACGCGCTGGCCATGTCGCCGCCGCGACGGCCGTTCCGGGTGGTGGCCAACCTGCCGTTCGGGTCCACCGCGGCGTTCCTCCGGCGGCTGCTGGGCGATCCGCGGACCCGGCTGGAGCGGGCCGACCTGGTCCTCCAGGAGCAGGCGGCCAGGCGGTACGCGGCCCGGCGGCCAAGCACCCCGGAGACGATCGCCTGGGGCGCCTGGTACGAGCTGGGGACCGGTCGCCGCCTGGGGCCGTCCTGCTTCCGGCCGCCGCCGCGAGTCGGGGCGGCCGTGCTGGTGGCCGGCCGCCGCCGGCCGCCGCTGGTCCCGGTGGCCAGGCACCGCCGCTTCACCGCCCTGGTCGGGGCTGGGTTCCGACATCCCGGGCTGCCGCTGCGCCGCGGCCTGGTCCCGCCGCTCACCTACCGGCAGCTGCGCCGCCTGGCCCGCGACCTCGGCTTCGGGCTGGACGCCCGCCCGGCCGACCTCGACGCCGTCCAGTGGGCCGGCCTGTACGCATTTCTCGACAACGGCCCACCTGGGAAGACTCGATGAGAGCCCGTAGGATACTGAGGGACCGGACCTCCCGATCGCTGCCGAGGGGGATCGATGGGGACGCTGACGCTCTCCACGCGCATCACCCTGCTGCGCATCGCGCTCATCCCGGTGCTGCTGTGGCTGCTGGTCGCCGAGGGCAGGATCGAGCGGGCCGCGGTCCTGGCCGCGATCGTGTTCCTGGTGGCGTCGTTCACCGACTTCGTCGACGGCTACCTGGCCAGGCGCTGGAAGCAGACGACCATGCTCGGCAACTTCCTCGACACCACCGCCGACAAGCTGCTGGTCGTGGGCGCCCTGCTGGGCCTGATGGCGGTGGGCCGGGTGAACGTCTGGGTGGCCTTCGTGGTGATCGCCCGCGAGGTGTCCGTGCTCGGCCTGCGGGCCATCGCCGCCGCCTCCAACGTGGTCATCTCGGCCAGCATCTGGGGCAAGCTCAAGTTCAACGTCCAGGTGGTCGGGATCACCCTGGCCATCCTGCGGCCGCGGGTCCGGCTGGGTTCGCTCTGGCTGGACGAATGGGCCATGCTGGCAGTGGCGGTGGTCAGCGCCGCCTCGGCCGTCGACTACTTCGCACGGTTCGGTGATCTGCTACGGGCGGGGCGGTGAGGCGATGACGGAGAGAACCCTGATCACCGGCGCGACCGGGTTCGTGGGTGGGCTGCTGGCCTCCCGGCTGGTGGCCGACGGCCGCCCCGTGCGGGCTCTGGTCCGCCACCTCGGCGACCGCGAGCGGCTGCCCGACCCCAGGGTCGAGCTGGCCATCGGCAATCTGGACGACGAGGAGTCCCTGGTCAGAGCGGCCGACGGCTGCGAGGTGGTCTACCACGTGGCCGGCATGAACCAGCTCTGCCTGGCCGACCCGGCACCCCTGTACCGGGTCAACGTCGAGGGCACCCGGCGGATGCTGGAGGCGGCCCGCCGGGCCGGGGTCCGGCGGGTGGTCCACACCAGCTCGGCGGCGACCCTGGGCGGGGACGGCAGCTCGTTCCTGGACGAGACCAGCGGTCCACCGGCGGAGTTCACCTCCCACTACGCCCGGTCCAAGTTCGAGGGCGAGCAGATCGCCCTCGGCTTCGACGCGGTCGAGGTGGTGGTGGTCAACCCCAGCTCGGTCCAGGGGCCGGGGCGGACCACGGGGACGGCCTCGGTGTTCATCGGCTACCTCAACGGCCGGCTGCCGTTCGACCTGCCAGCCAGGTTCGGGCTCTGCTACACGCTGGACTGCGTCAACGGCCATCTGCTGGCCGAGGACAAGGGCCGGCCCGGCCAGCGCTACGTGCTCCACACCGCCACCCTGACCAACTCCGAGGCCATCGACCTGATCGCCGTCATCGCCGGCCTGGCCGACCGGCCCCGCACCCTGCCCCTGCCGGCGGCCATGGGGGTGGCCAGCGTCGCCGAGGCCGTCGCCCGCGCCCGCGGTCGCCAGCCCAGGCTGTGCCGCGAGTCGGTCCGGACCCTCGGCCACCCCCACCTGTACGACGGCTCGAGGGCCACCCGCGAGCTGGGCCTGCACTACACGCCGCTGCGCCAGGCCCTTGAGGCCACCGTCCGCTGGTACGTGGACCAGGGCCTGGTCCTGCGCCCGCTGCCCCGGATCTCCTCCGAGCAGCGCGACGCCTTCGAGGACCGCCGCGAGCCGCCGGCCGGCTCCCTCTTCGAGCCCCCGTCCGACCGCGAGCGGGAGCCAAAGCCATGACGCCCCCCCTCGAGACCGACGTGGTGGTGGTCGGCGGCGGCGTGACCGGCGTGGCCGTCCTGCGCGACCTGGCCCTGCGGGGCGTGCACGCCATCCTGGTCGAGCGCTTCGATCTCGGCACCGGGACCTCGGGCCGCTGGCACGGCCTGCTCCACTCGGGGGCCCGCTACGCGGTCAGGGACCAGGAGTCGGCCCGGGAGTGCATCGAGGAGAACACCACCCTGCGCCGCATCGCCCCCCACACCATCGAGGACATCGGCGGGCTGTTCGTGCTCCTGCCCGGCGACGACGAGGCCTACGCCGGCCAGTTCGTGGAGGGCTGCCGGGCCTCGGGCATCCCGACCGAGGAGCTGTCGCCCGCGGCCGCCCACCGGCGCGAGCCGCTGCTCGCCCCTGAGGTCAAGCTGGCCTTCGCCGTCCCCGACGGCGGTATCGACTCCTGGTCGCTGCTGCGCTCGATGGCCGCCGACGCCGAGGCCCGCGGCTGCCAGGTCCTGGTCCGCCACCCGATCGTCGGGGTCGAGCGCAGTGGCGACCGGATCAACGCGGTCCGGGTGCACGACGCCGTCGCCGGCGAGGACCGCACCATCGGCTGCCAGTGGGTGGTCAACGCCGCCGGCGCCTGGGCCGGCGAGGTCGGCCGCCTGGCCGGCGTGCCCATCACCATGATCGCCGGCAAGGGCGTGATGGTGGTGATGGCCAGCCGGTACGTGCATGGGGTGGTCAACGCCTGCCGCAAGCCGGCCGACGGCGACATCATCGTCCCCCAGCACGAGGTGGCCATCCTCGGCACCACCTCCGAGCAGGTGCCGAGCCCCGACGACATCTCGGTGCCGCCGGCCGACGTGGACCGCATGATCGACATGTGCGCCCAGATGGTCCCGTCGATCGCCTCGGGCCGGGTGCTGCGCGCCTTCGCCGGGTCGCGGCCGCTCTACAAGCCCGAGGCCCCGGCCGGCGGCGACGGCCAGGCCGGGGGCGACACCCGGGAGGTCAGCCGGACCTTCACCGTGCTCGACCACGCCAGCCGGGACGGCCTGGACAACATGTTCAGCATCGTCGGGGGCAAGCTGACCACCTGCCGGCAGATGGCCGAGGCGGTGGTCGACCGCCTGGCCGAGCGGATGGGCGTGACCGAGCCGTGCCGCACCGCCACCGAGGTCCTGCCCGGCGCCGACCACGGCCACCACCGGCTGGCCGAGCCGCTGGCCCGGGTGGAGCGGGACCAGGCCTACGGCGAGCTGATCTGCGAGTGCGAGCTGGTCACCCGGGGCCAGGTCCGCCAGGCGGTGGCCGACGGGCTGACCGAGCTTGAGGACCTGCGCCGCAAGCTCCGGCTCGGCTACGGGCCCTGCCAGGCCGCCTTCTGCGCCTGGCGGGCGGCCGGGATGCTGGCGGAGGGGTCCTGGGAACCCCACGACGGCCCAGCCGGCAGGGAGTCGGCTCCTCGCCGGCCGGAGGGAGCCGGGGCGCCGCCCGACCCGGTGGCCGGGCTGGAGCGGTTCCTGGAGGAGCGCTGGCGCGGGCAGCGGTCGACCATCTGGGGCGACCAGGGCCGCCAGGCCCTACTCAACCACGCCATCTACCGGGGCATCTTCGACCTCCGGGGCGACGGCGTGCCCGACGAGGCGGCCGCCGCCCTGGATCAGCCGCCGCGGACCGAGCCGGGGGCAGGCGACCCGACGCAGCGGGTGGGCGAGGAGCTGGCCGGGGACAGCGAGGGCCGCACCTCGTCCCGGGCGAAGGGCCGCTGATGCGGGCCGACGTGGTCGTGGTCGGGGCCGGCCCGGCCGGGCTGGCCAGCGCCACCCGCCTGGCCGAGGCGGGCCGCCAGGTGCTGCTGCTGGCCCGGGGCAACGGCTTCACCCACTGGGGCGCCGGGTCGGTGGACGTGCTCGGCCGAGTCGGCGGGGAGCCGGTCGAGCGGCCCCTGGAGGCGATCGACCGCCTCCCCGAGGGCCACCCCTACCACCTGGTCGGCCAGGCCGCGGTCCGCGACGGGCTCGACTGGTTCTCCCGCTTCACCGCCGCCGCCGGCCTCACCCACACCGGCGACCCGGAGCGCAACCGCAGCCAGGTCACCGCCTTCGGCACCCTGCGCCCGACCTGCCTGCTCCCCGAGCCGGCCGCGGGGGAGCTGCGGGGCCGGGTGGCGGTGGTGAACTTCGCCGGGTTCCGGGACTTCTCGCCGGCGTTGTGCGCCCAGCGGCTGCGGCGGGCCGGGATCGACGCCGTCCCGGCCAGCGCGCCCATGCCGGCCTGGGACCATGACCGCTACTTCACCGGGGTCGAGCTGGCCAGGGCCATCGACGACGCCGGGTTCCGCCGCCGCCTGGCCCCCGGCCTGGCCAGGGCGGTGGCCGGGGCCGAGGTGGCCGTGGTGCCGGCGGTGCTCGGCCTGAACCGCGGCCACGAGCCCTGGGCCGACCTCCAGTCGCTGGTCGGGACGCCGCTGGTCGAGGCGGCGACCGCCCCGCCCTCCATCCCCGGCCTGCGCCTGTTCGCCGCCTACCGGGCCCGGCTGGAGGCCCTCGGCGTGCGCTGGCAGTTCGGCTTCCCGGCGGTCGGGGTGGAGCGCGACGGCGACCGGGTCACCGCCGTCCGCAGCGAGGGCGCCTCCCGGGTGCTCGCCACCCACTGCCAGGAGCTGGTCCTGGCCACCGGCGGGGTCGCCGGCAACGGCATCGATGCCAACCGTGACGGCACCCTCACCGAGCAGGTCGCCGGGCTGCCCGTGGAGGGCTTCGACGACCGGCTGGGCTTCATGGGCGACCAGTTCCTCGGCGACCATCCGCTGGCCGCCGCCGGGGTCCGGGTCGACGCCGAGCTGCGGCCGGTCGACGCCGCCGGCGAGCCCCTGTTGGCCAACGTCCGCTGCGTCGGCGGCCTGCTCGCCGGCCACGACCCGACCACCGAGGGCTCCCGCGAGGGGGTCGCCCTGGCCACCGCCGCCCGGGTGGCCGCCGTCCTCGCCGCCACCCCCGCCCGCTGACCCGGAGGCTGCCGTGCTGCACGTGGAACAGACCGCCGACCACTGCATCAAGTGCAACGTGTGCAACACGGTCTGCCCGGTCTCGGCGGTGACCGACCTGTTCCCCGACCCCAAGTACGAGGGACCGCAGGGCCAGCGGTTCCGGGCCGGCATCGACACCGGTTCCTCGCCCGACAAGTCCCTCGACTACTGCTCGGCCTGCGGGCTCTGCACCCAGGCGTGCCCCGAGGGCGTGCTGGTGGCCGAGATCAACCAGATCGCCCGCAGCCGCCTGGTCACCGAGCGCGGCGGCCTCAACCTGCGCGACCAGATCGTCAGCCGGCCCTCGCTGATGGGCGCCATGGCCAGGCCGGTGGCGCCCATCGCCAACGCCGTGATGGCCGCCCGGCCGGTGCGGGTGCTGGTGGAGAAGGCCATAGGCGTCCACCGGGGCGCGGCCATGCCGAAGTTCTCCGCCATGACCTTGCGCTCCTGGGCCCGCTCCCACCGCGCCCCCGCCGGCACGACCCGGACCGTCGCCTACTTCCACGGCTGTGCTGCCCAGGAGTTCGAGCCCGAGGTCGGAGCCGCCGTCGTCCGCGTCCTGGAGCGTAACGGCGCCCGGGTGACCTTCCCCAGGCAGGGCTGCTGCGGGCTGCCGCTGGTGTCCAACGGCGACTTCGACGCCGGCCGGCGCTCCGCCTCCCGACTGGTCAGGCATCTGCGCGGCGCGGCCGACGACCCGGGCGTGATCGTGGCCAACTCGACCTCGTGCGGCATGACCCTCAAGGCCAAGTACCGCGAGCTGCTCGGGCTGGATGATCCCGACACCAGGGCGGTCTCCCAGGCCGTCTACGACATCTGCGAGTACCTGGTCGGGCTTGACGACGAGGGAGCGCTGAACCGCTCGTTGGCGCCCATCCGGGCGCGGGCGCTGTACCACCCCCCGTGCCAGCTGATGGCCCACGGCGTCGGCCTGCCCGCGCTCGACCTGCTCGCCCTGGTACCGGGGCTGGAGATCGAGCGGTCGCGGGCCGGGTGCTGCGGCACCGCCGGCACCTACGGCGTCAAGGTCGAGAAGTACCAGATCGCCATGGACGTCGGCCAGACCCTGTTCGACCAGGTCGCCGAGTCCAAGCCGGACTTCATTGTCTGCGACTCCGAGACCTGCCGCTGGCATATCGCCAAGTCGACCGGCCTGCCCGTCTACCATCCGGTCCAGGTGCTCGACCGGGCCTACGCCACGGCCTGAGGTGTCGGCCCCCGGAATGGGGGGAACGACACCGGCATGGAACTCTCGTTGGCACTGACCCTGCCGCGGGACGAGCAGACGGTCCCGGTGGCCCGACATATCGTCCGCAACGCGATGGACCAGGTCGGCGTGGATGAGACCTGTGTCTACGACGTCGAGCTGGCCCTGAGCGAGGCCTGCACCAACGTGCTGCTCCACTCCGGGCCCGGCGACCAGTACCTCGTCCGACTCGACCTGCAGGACCGTCTCGGCATGATCCGGGTGATCGACGTCGGTCACGGCTTCGACTCGGCCAGACTCCAGGCCGAGGACCCCCTGCCCCAGGACGAGCGGGGCCGGGGCCTGGGGCTGATGCAGGCCCTGGTCGACCGGGTTGACCTCACCCTGCGCTCCGAGGCGGGCACGATTGTCACCCTCGAGAAGGTCTTGACCTACCGCGACGAGGCGCTCCTGGCGGGGCGGCGAAAGGAGGTTTGAACCCCGGCCGCGTCGCCCATTCCACTGCTGACGGGACGGCCCCAGGCCGTCGGAGCGACGAAAGGACATGGAATGGGCATCATCGGTTGGATCGTCCTCGGCCTGATCGCGGGGGCCATCGCCAAGGCGATCCTGCCCGGGGACGACCCGGGCGGCATCATCGTGACGATCATCATCGGGATCGTCGGCGCCATCCTCGGCGGGTTCCTGGCT
>JBJMHP010000189.1:0-2805 GCA_045807325.1 Actinomycetes bacterium
CGCCCCGGGAACTGGTCGACCTGGTCGGTGATGCGCGCGCCGGCCGAGTCCACCAGATAGATCATGGGGACCCCGTCGGCGTACGCGCGCTCGATGATCCTGATGATCTTTTCAACGGTACGGGCGCCCCACGACCCCGCCTTGACGGTCGAGTCGTTGGCCATCACCGCCACCGTGCGCCCGCCGACGGTGCCGGTGCCGGTGACCACCCCGTCGGCCGGCAGCTCGCCGGCCAGGGCGTTGGCCAGCAGCCCGTCCTCGACGAAGTCGTCGCCGTCATCCAGCAGCCGGGCCAGCCGCTCCCGCACGAACAGCTTGCCCTGCTCGCGGGCCTTGGCGTGGTAGCGCTCGGCCCCGCCGGCCCTGGCCTGCTTGGCCAGTGCCCGCAACCTCGGTTCGGGCCGCTCCGCCGCTGGTTCGGTCACCACAGAATCCTACTCGGCTACATCCGGTCGAGAAGCTCGCGCTTCATCCGCTGGAACTCCTCCTCGGTGACCGCGCCCCGGTCGCGCAGGTCGGCCAGGCGCTCCAGGTCGTCCAGGGCGCCGGAGCCTCGCGTCGGCGGGGTCGGGGTCCGGTCGGCGGCCGCATGGCCGACCGGGTGGTGGGGCTGGGTGGTGGCGAAGCCGGCCCGGCGGCGGTCGTTGGCCTCCATCTGCCGGTAGATCTCCAGCTGGACCGCCTCGGGGTCGCGGATGTTGGAGAAGCGCGACTGGCCGTGCTCCCCGGCCGACTCGATCAGCAGGTCCCCCACGCCGACCAGCCGCTCGAACAGCGACTGGGAGAAGGTGACGTCGTTGATCCGCTCCAGCGGGATCTCGCGGCCGAACTTGGCCACCAGGCCGGAGCGGAAGATCAGCCGCTCGGTGGTGAGCACGAAGTGGGTGGTGGACCAGCGCAGCACCCGGCCGGCCACGGTGACCAGCAGCACCAGCACCCCGATGACGCCGACGGCCAGCTGGGCCGGCTGCCGCAGGTCGCCGGCGGGCACGACCACCCAGGCCGCCCCGACCGCGACCACCACCACCAGGGTGATCAGCGCGGGCACGACCAGGGTCAGCCAGTGCGGCCGCAGGTCGTAGATGAGCTCCTCGTCCTCGGACAGCAGCCGCTCCGGGAACGCCAAACCTCCCCCTCCAATCGAGGCCCACCGTTGCCGACTCGCAACCGGCGTCATCGATGGTAGACGTCACCGGGCTTGGCCGTGGCCAGGGTTCGGCGATGGGGTTCGTGAGCTGCTGGCCGGAATCATTGCGGGCGTGGGTGAACGCGATCCCGTGTGTAGGTGCATCAGCAGATGTGGACGGAGCGGCGGGCCTGTCGGGGCCGGCCGATAGCATCCGGTCATGCTGGTCCACCAGGCGTTCCGCTACGAGCTTGCCCCCACCCCTGCCCAGCGAGCGGCGCTGACCAACCACGCCGGCGCCGCACGTTGGGCCTGGAACTGGGGCCTGACCGTCCGCCGCAAGGCCTGGCAGCGCCGCCGCCAGACCCTGAACGCCATGGACCTGCACCGACTGCTCAACCGGCTCAAGCGCACCGCCCGCTACGGTTGGCTGTATGAGGTATCCAAGTGCGCCCCCCAGGAGGCCCTGCGCGACCTCGACCGCGCCTACGCCAACTGGTGGCGCAGCCCCAAGCAGGGCCGTCGGGTCGGCCGGCCCAGGTTTAAGAAGAAGGGCCGCTGTCCCGAGCGGTTCCGGCTGACCGGCGCCATCCGGGTGGAGCAGGACGCGGTGGTGCTGCCCCGCATCGGCCGGGTCCCGACCAAGGAGCCAACCGGCAAGTTCTGCGGTCGCATCCTGTCGGCCAGCTGCCGCCGGGAGGCCGACCGCTGGTATGTGGCACTGACCGTCGAGGCGGCCCGCCCCGACCCGGTCGCAGTCACCGGGCCGGTGGTCGGCGTGGACCGGGGGATCAGGGCCTTCGCGGTCTGCTCCGACGGGACCAGGATCGACAGCCCCAGGGCGCTTGGGCGTGGCCTGCGCCGGCTGCGGCGTCGCGGTCGGGCGGTCACCCGTAAGCAGCCTGGCTCGGCCAACCGCCGTAGGGCGGTGTTGGCGCTGGCCCGCTGCCACCGCCACATCCGCAACCAGCGCGTCGACGCCCTACACAAGGCCACCACGGCCCTGGCGAAAGCCAAGTCAGTGATCGTGGTGGAAGATCTGCATGTGGCCGGGATGGTTCGCAACCGGCAGCTGGCGCGGGCGATCGCCGACCAGGGATGGGCGGAGTTCCATCGGCAGCTCGCCTACAAGACAGCTTGGCACGGGTCCAGGCTGCTGGTCGCCCCCCGCTTCTACCCGTCCTCCAAGACCTGCTCGAGTTGTGGGCTGCTCAAGAGGACCCTCCCGCCGGACATGCGGATGTTCTCCTGCGAGGGGTGTGGGCTGATGATTGACCGGGACTTGAATGCGGCCCGCAATCTCGCCCGGCTGGCCGGGGCTGCGGCCGGGCTCGTCGCCGCCAGTTCGGCGGAGACACAAAACGCCTGTGGAGAGGGGAGCGCTGGCTGGGCTGCGACCGGCCCGGTGGAACTGCCCTCGGTGAAGCAGGAACGGACCCGCGTCCACACACTCACGGATGCGTAGGTTCCGATGAACGGCCAGGACGATGCGACGCCTGACGGCGGGTCTGGCGGCATTTGGCATGCTCTGGGGGCTGGCCGGCTGCGCCGGACCGGCGCGGGAGGCGGCCCGCCCGCAGGTCAGGCCGCGACCGCCACCACCGTGGCGGCCCGCCCGGGGGCGGCGGTCAAGCAGCGCGACCACCATCTCAGCGGCCGGCACCTCAACCTCGCCGTCT
>JBJMHP010000190.1:0-9622 GCA_045807325.1 Actinomycetes bacterium
GCCTGCCGGCTTGTCCCAACGAACCCGCGTCGGTCCACCGTCGTGATGATCAGGGGAGATCACGCTCAATACGGCGCTCTTCAACCACGCGTTCGTCGGGCAGGGTGGTGCCGACGCGACGGCGGTAGGGCGAGAAGCCGCTCCAGAACAGCAGCGACAGGAGCAAGCCGATCACGCCGACGACCATCAGGATGACCCCAACGGTGTTGGCCATTACCCATTGTCCTGCCTCCTCGAGTCTGCGCTGCTGCGGTCAGGAGTCCTTTTCGGCAGGCCTACTTACGCCAATCAGGGAACTCCACCGACAGCACGGGCGTTACCGGCTTGGCTCGGCGCAGGCGTTCCGAGAAGGCCGGCGAGGACGATTGCCCACCAGCGCCAACGGGCTGAGGGCAGCGGCCCGGCCCGGGCCAGCAGCCCATAGCCCGCGTAGCCCTGGGCCACGCCAGCCGTACCGGAGCGGGTGCCGGCGTCACAGCTGGACTGTGACCTTCGGCACAACTGGGTTTCTTCGGCGTAGTCGGCCCTTTAGGATCTTCGCGAACGCGTGCTGGTTGAACTGGTGCGGCGCGTGCGGCCGAGGGGGGAACGTGTTCCTGCCCAGGGTGATGCGACCGGTTCCCACGGCGACCCGGTTGTCGAGTCCGGACCTCCAGCGGATTGTCGAAGCGCCCTTCTCGGTGGTCACGGGGGCGCCTGGCTCGTACGTGGCCGAATGGCTGGCCGGGGCGATCCAGGGATGGGCCCGCTGGCAGGACTGCGTCTGGCTGCGGGACGGGGGCTCGACCACGGCGGCGCTGGCCGGCGCGCTGGCCGGCGCCTGCCTGTACCGCTGGGGCGACACCGGGACGCAGGAGCTGGCCGCCGAGGTCGCGTCGGCGGCGGCCCTGGCGGCGACGATGCGGCTGTCGCCGCCGGGGGCGGTGGTGGTCCTCGAGCTCGAGGGCCGGATGACCGCCGGCCTCTCCCGGCTGGTGCGGGGCGTCCGGCCGGTCGCCCTGGACCGCGGGCTCAGCCTGGTCGCGGTCACCCAGGCGCGCTCGCCGCTCATGGTGCCGAGCGGGCCGGACTACGTGGTCTCGGCGACCGACCTGCGGGACCCGACGCTGGCGAGCGAGCTCCCCGGTCTGCCGGGCCGGTCCCGTGACCGGCTGCGCCGCCTGGCCGGCGGCCGGATGGCGGTGCTCCACGACGTGCTCGACGCCGCCACGGCCTGGCCGGCGGAGGCCGTGGAGGACGCCGTGGCGGCGTCCCGGGGGCGCCGGGCGCTGCTCGGGCGGCTCACGGCCAACCTGCTGGAGCTGTGCAGCCCGGCCCAGCGGGAGGCCCTGAACGTGTGCCTCACGACCGGCTACTGGCACCCGCAGCTCGTCACCCAGCCGACCGCCGCGGCCGAGCTCCGCCCGTGGGTGATGCCGCTGGAGGGCCAGTGGGGCTGGCTCCGGCCCATCTGGGCCGGCTCGCTCCGGCGGGCGCTGCGCGGCGACCGCGCCGGCCGGCGAGTGCACGGCCCGTCCACCACCGGCGCGGTGGCACCCATCCGGCGCCCGGCCGGCACCGTCGGCGAGCCGCGGCCCGAGGCGCCGACGCAGGGCGTGGTCGAGGCGCAGCTGTTCGGCACCCTCCAGTTGCGCGTGGACGGCACCCCGGTCACTGACTGGGCGGGCCAGCGTGGCCCCAGCGTGCTCCGGTTCCTGCTCTCGCGCCGGGGTCACGGCTGCGCTCGCGACGAGCTGCTGGCCGAGTTCTGGCCGGAGGTGTCGCCGGCCGCGGCCCGCAACCGGCTCCAGGTGGCGGTCAGCGGGCTGCGCCGCACCCTCCAGGAGGTCACCAACCTACAGGTGATCGAGTACGCCGACGGTGGCTACCGCATCAACCCGGAGCTGCTGGTGGACGTGGACGTCGAGCGCTTCAACCAGGCCCTGTCGGCCGCCCGGGCCGCGGAGCGGGCGGGTGCCTCGGACCGCGCGCTGGCCGCCTACCGGGATGCGATCGAGCGGTACGGCGGCGACTTCGCCTCCGACGCGCCCTATGAGCAGTGGGCGCTGCTGCCCCGGGAGAGCCTCCGGATGGCCTACATCGACGCCCTCGACCGGGTGAGCCGGATCCAGCTGCGGATGAACCGGCTGGAGGACGTCATCGCCACCGGCCTGCGGATGCTGGCCGTGGACCCGTGCCGCGAGGACGCCCACCGGCTGCTGATGTCCTGCTACGCCTCCCAGGGCCGCACCTACCAGGCGCTCCGCCAGTACGACCTGTGCCGCCGGATGCTGCGGGCGACGCTGGAGACCGCGCCCGCCGACGAGACGACGCGGCTCTACCACGCGATCCGGGAGGGCCCGGCCGAGAAGGCCGCGGTCCGGTACTGATGAGCGGCGGCGCTAGGCGATGGCCAGCTTGGGCGCGTCCTCGGTGAGCTCGGGCAGGCGCAGCGCCACCTCGACCCGCAGGCGCTGGATGCCAGGGGGGAGCGCGACCGCGGTGAAGCGGAGCGGCAGGCGGTCGGACACGGCCACGCGGCCGGCCTGACGGGCCAGGGTCGTCCAGGTCGACGGCCCCCCGGCCCCCCCGAACGGCCGGCCGGAGAGGGTCGCCTGGTACTCCAGCTCGGGCACGTCGCCGGCCTTGTCGGTGGCCAGGTCGAGCTCGATATCGCGGCTGGCCCCGCCGATGACCTTGCCGGCGTCCAGCACGGCCACATGGACCCGCGACGGGCGGCGGCGCGGCGCCGTGGCCGCCTGGTCCGCGGAAGCCGCCCGGTCCGCGGGAGCCCGCTCGTCGGCGGCCGCCGGGGCCGCCCCAACGGGCATGCCGGCGTGCTCCTCGATGAAGCGGAGCAGCTCGTCGCCCGACCAGCCGGTCGACGACCGCTCGGCCTGGGTCCGCACGTGGGTCATGGTCGACCGGATGGGCTCGCCGCCGTCGGCGACGATGATCCTGACGATGAACGCCTCGTTGCGTTCCGCGTTCGGCGGGCGGGGGCCCGAGGCCCCCGCCGCCGCCGCGTGCTCGGCGATTCTGCCCGACAGGTCGTGGAGGGACTCCCCGGTGGCGCCACGCACGCTGCCGAGCGCGGCCGCCACCTGGGAGAGCGCCTCCCAGGTGAACACGCCGGCCTCGTGGAGCCGGGCCTCGGTGGCCGGCCCCACGCCCTTCAGCTCGCGGAAGCTGGCCAGGGAGTCGCTCATGCCGGCCTGCCGGGAGGAGCGTCCGAACCGTTGGTCAATTCGGGTCCTCCATCTTGATGATCGGGCCCTCACGGAACCCGGTGACGTCGAACCCCGGCGAGCCCAGGTTGCTGTTGAGGAACACCGACACCACGAGCTTGTAGATCCCGGAGACGTCGCCGGAGTCCTCCTGCAGCGTGGTCGCCGGGACGGTCACGGTGACCGCGTACTCGCGGCAGTTCACGCCCGCGCAGGCCGTGAAGGTGTTCTTGTCCTGGCTCTGGGTGCCGAGCCGGACCTCGGGACCGGCCCCGAGCGACTCGGCGTAGGCGTTGACCTCCCAGTTCTGGTCCAGGGCGGCCAGCCACACCGGGGTGATGGCCCCGAAGACCTTCCACTTGATCTCGAGGGTGAAGTCCTTGCTCGGGTCCAGCACCAGGTTGCCCACCTGGAACGGGAGCGACGGCGGGTCGATGACGGCGACACTGGTGATGTCACCCTCGATCAGGCCCGGGATGTTCGGATCGAACTGATCCACCGCGCACCTCCTTGACGGCGCGACATGCGGCCCTCGATCGGGCCGGCTCTGTCCGCACCGTACGGCGCGGGGCTGAGGCCGCGGCGGCAGCACCGCTGAGGGGCGCCGCTCAGCCTTTGCTAAGCGGAGGCGCTAAGCGGAGGCCTGGTGGTCCCGGGGGACGGTCGGCGATATCTCCAGACCGCTGGTCCCGCCGACGTGGAGCGCGTAGAAGTCGCCCTTGTCCAGCACGATCAGCTCGCCCGACCGCCGTACCACCACCCGCCGCCCACAGCCGTCGACCGGGCAGACGAACAGCACGTCCATGCCGTCGTCGGCCTCGATCGTCAGGTGATGCAACTCGTTCACGCCATCCAGATTGCCAGCCAGCAGCCCGGGGAAACCAGGCGGCCATGACCGTCCCGCGACGGCGTGCTCCGGCCCGGCTAAGCTATCGGAGCGGGGCGGACGCCGGCTCGTTGCGCCAGCGGTGCCAGAGGGTGGCGTACGGGCCGCCGGCGGCGACCAGCTCGGCGTGGGTGCCGAGCTCGGTGATGCGGCCGTCCTCCACCACCGCGACCCGGTCGGCGTCATGGGCGGTGTGGAGGCGGTGGGCGATGGCGACCACGGTCCGGCCGGCCAGGACGGCCGACAGGGAATGCTCCAGGTGGCGGGCGGCGCGGGGGTCGAGCAGCGAGGTGGCCTCGTCCAGCACCAGGGTGTGGGGGTCGGCCAGGACCAGCCGGGCCAGGGCGACCTGCTGGGCCTGGGCCGCCGACAGGCTGTGGCCGCCGGCGCCGACCACCGTGTCCAGGCCCTCGGGCAGGGCGTCGACCCAGGCGAGGGCATCCACCGCCGCCAGGGCGTCGCGCAGGGCGGCGTCGCCGGCCCCGGGCCGGGCCAGGGTCAGGTTGTCGCGCAGGGTGCCGGCGAAGACGTGCTGCTCCTGGGTGACCAGGACGACGTGGCCGCGCAGCCGGTCGAGGGGCAGCTCGACCAGGGGCACGCCGCCGACGGTCACCGTCCCGGCCCGGGGGCCGTTGACGCCGGCCAGCAGGCGGCCGACGGTCGACTTGCCGGCGCCGCTGGGCCCGACCATGGCCAGCCGCTCTCCCGGGCGCAGGTTCAGGTCGACCCCATGAAGCACGTCGCGGCCGGGGAGGTAGGCGAAGCGGACGCCCTGGGCGACCAGCCGATCCTCGGCCGGCCGGGCGCCGGTGGGCTCGCGGTCGGCGGGGACGTGGGTGACCCCGAGCAGGCGGGCGAAGGCGGCGGCGCCGATCTGGAGGTGGTCGAGCCAGGACAGGATCACGTCCAGGGGGTCGACCAGCTGGCGCATGTAGAGGGCGACGGTGGTGACCTGGCCGACGGTGGCCAGCCCGCGGGCGTGCAGCAGGCCGCCGGCCACCACCGCGGTGGCCACCGGGATCAGGTAGGCGCCCTCGATCGCCGGGAACCAGACGGTGCGCAGGAACAGGGTGTAGCGCTCGGCCCGGTACTCCTCGCGGATGTCGTCGTCGGTGCGGCGGATGCGGCGCTCCTGGAGCCCGAGCGCCTCCACGGTGCGGCCGCCCTCCACCGTCTCGGCGACCCCGCCGGTCAGCCGGGACCAGGCCGCCATCTCGCGCAGGTAGCCGGCCGGGGCGCGGCGCAGGTACCAGCGGGTCGACACCCACAGCAGCGGCACCACGACCAGCACCGACGGCAGCGTCATCCAGGGCGAGACGGCGACCGCGGCCGCCAGGGTCAGCGCCACCGTGACGGTGGCGATCAGGGTCTCGGGCACGGCGAAGCGCACCACCTCGGCCACGTCCTCGACGTCGCGGGTGGAGCGCGAGAGCAGGTCGCCGGTGCCGGCCTGCTCGACCGTGCCCAGGGGCAGGGCGAGCACGCCGTCGAGGAAGTCCTCGCGCAGCTCGGCCAGGACCCGCTCGCCGAGGACGTAGGAGGCCAGACGGGCCACCCGCACCAGCACGACCTGGGCGACCAGGGCGGCCAGCACGGCCAGGACGATCCGGTCGACGTGCCCGGTGGTGGTGCCGTCGCCGACCTCGTCGACCAGCAGGCCGAGCAGGGCCGGCCCGGCCAGCCCGGCCACCGTGGCCGCGGCGTGCAGCCCGACCGTCAGGGCCAGCCGGCCGCGGTGCTCGCGGGCCAGCGCCCGGGCCCGGCGGCGGACCTGGGTCGTCGTCGCCACCGGCAGCCCGGCGCCCGGCGTACCGGTGGCGGCCGGGGCCTCCGGTGCGTCCGGCGCCGTGCTCATGGTTCCTCCCCTCTGGTGACCACCGCGCGGTAGCGCGGCTCGGTGTCCAGCAACTCGCGGTGGGTGCCCTGGGCGACCACCCGTCCGTCCACCACCAGCGCGACCGTGTCGGCCCGGTCCAGCAGCAGCGGGCTGGTGGTGCAGACCACGGTGGTGCGCCCATCACGGGCCGCCACCAGCCGGTCGGCGATCCGCGCCTCGGTGTGGGCGTCGACGGCGCTGGTCGGCTCGACCAGGACCAGGATCTCGGGGTCGGCCACCAGGGCCCGGGCCAGCACGACACGCTGGCGCTGGCCGCCCGAGAACGACCGGCCACGCTCGGCGACCTCCGTGGCCAGCCCGTCGGGCAGCGCCGCCACGACGTCCTCGCCCGAGGCGGTGTGGATCGCCGCCAGCAACCGGTCGGCCGAGGCCGAACCGGTCGGGTCGAGCTCGTCGGCCAACCGCCCGGTGAACAGGCGCGGGTCGTGCTCGCTGACCAGCACCCGCCGGCGGACGACCTCCAGCGGCAGGTCGGCGAGGGCGACCCCACCGAGCCACACCGGGCCGCCGTCGGCGAACCGCCCCAGCCGGTCGGCGATGGCGCTGGCCTGCTCGGGGACGCCGGCCACGACCGCGGTCAGCTCGCCGGGCTCCACGACCAGGCCGCTGCCCCCGTCGACCAGCGCCGACCCGGCCGGCGGCTCCTGGGTCGACGCTCCGGAGGCCAGCTCCGGCTCCAGGGCCAGGACCTGGACGGTCCGTCGGGCCGCGACCACGGCCCGGGTGAGCTTGTCGGCCGCCTCGGTCACAGTCCGCACCGGCAGGAGCAGGAAGGCGGCATAGCCGTAGAAGGCGACCAGCTCGCCGACGCTGATCTGGCCGGCCAGGGCCAGGCGGGCACCCAGCCAGGTGACCGCGACCACGAACACTCCCGGCAGCGCCACCTCGGCGGCGTCCAGCACCGACTGCACCCTGGCCGCGGCCACGCCGGCCTCCCGAACCTCCTGCGAGGCGGCGGCGTAGCGGCGCGAGAACGCCTCCTCGCCGCCGATGCCGCGCAGCACCCGCAGCCCGCTGACCGTGTCGGCCCCGACGTTGGTCAGCGCGCCGACCAGCTCGCGGTGGCGGGCCCGCCGCCGGTGCAGCGGGCGCAGCACGGGCCCGACCGCGGCCGACAGCAGCGGCACCCCGACCGCCACCAGCAGGCCAAGGGCGGTCGAGCTACGCAGCATCAGCGCCGCCACCACCACGAAGGAGACCACCGCCCCCGACAGCCGGGCGAGGATGTCCATGGCCGCCCCGACGCGCTCGGCGTCGTGGGAGCCGACGGCCGCGACCTCGCCGGTGGGGACCCGGCGGGGCAGGGAGGCGCCGACCCGGACGGCCTGGCGCACCAGCAGCTGCTGGACCCGGTAGGTGGCGGTCAGCCAGTTCACCACCGCGACCCGGTGCCGCAGGATCCCGGCGATGGCGCTGACCAGCCCGGCGGCCAGGATCAGGGCCGACCAGCGCAGCAGCCCGGCGGTGTCGCCCTCGGCCACCCCCAGGTCGATCGCCCGCCCGAGCAGCGCCGGCACGACCGCCAGGGCGGCCATCCACACCACGCCGTACAGGATCCCGAGCGTGAGCGTGCCAAGCTGCCCGCGCGCCACCCACACCAGGAAGCGGGTCGGCGAGCGCAGGTCCGGGGTGCCCGGATGGGCCAGCGGGAGCTCGCGCATCCTCCGACCGTACCGGCGGCGCCTCCGGGTGAAAACCGAAATACGGGCCGCTGCCAGGGCGGGAATGCGCGGGGACGGGAAGCGCGAGGCCGGGCGGGTCGCCCGGCCTCGGCCTGTGCGGTGCGGGTCAGCAGGCGTTGATGGCCAGCCGCTCCTGGATCCGCTGGACCTTCCCCCCGGAGACGGTCAGCGTGTAGTAGTAGACGCCCTTCTGGCTGGCGTTGCTGGCCAGCGTGGTGAGCAGCTGGTCGCGGCTGCTCTCCTCGCAGCCGCCCGCGAGCTTCACCACCAGGCCGCTGGCCAGGGGCAGGGTGCGCAGCCGGGGGTTCTGGTTGCGGACCCAGGTGGTCAGGTACTGGGCGTCGGAGCGCGACTTGCCGTCGGCGATGGCCGCCTTGACGGCCGCGTCGTCGTGGAACACCTGGACCACGTCGGCCACGATGCGGTTGTTGGCGCGGTCGACCTTGGTGATGTAGGCGTCATGGTCGCCGTCCGGCAGGGTCAGCCCCGAGGCGTTGGTGCCGGTCGAGCCCGAGCCAGAGGACCTGGTGGGCGTGCCGGCCGGGTTGCCCTGGGCCGGCTGGGCGGCCATGCCCTGGCCGGCGTTGGCGTTCTGGTCGGCCGCGGCCGCCGAGGGTGCGACACCGGTCTCGGCGGAGGCCTGGGTGGTGGTGGGTCGGGCGGCGATGGCCAAGCTGGTGCCGACCGCGACGGCCAGCACCAGCAGCGCGCTCGCGACCAGCATGAGCTGCCTGCGACCACGGCGGCGGCCCGCGGTCGTCCCGGCGTGGGTGGTCTCGGGATTCCTGTCCAGGGTTGGTGCCGACATGACCGTTCCCCCTCCTCGGCGCCGCTGCGTGCGGCGCTGCAGCCCTCACATTGGGCCCCGTCGGTCACGAAGCGGCGGCTTGCTCGGTACGCTTCGCTCTCGGTCATGTCACCGTTCGGCCACATCGGCCGGCCTGTGAGCCCTGGTCAGCCGAGCGACCGGGTGGCGGCGTCGATCAGCCGCTGGAGCCTCAGCCCCCGGTTGACGTCCAGCTCCGGGGGGATCCCGCTGGTCACGGCGGCGGCGAACTCCCGGCGGAGGGTCGCCCCGGCCGCCTGGAGTTCGGCCTCGGCCGCCGGCCGGTCGGGCGGCCGGCGGTAGGCCAGCGAGCCGGCCGGACCGTACAGAACACACTCGAACAGGGTCTCGGGCAGCGGCAGCGAGATCGACATGGAGAGCTCGCTGACCTGGCCGCCGGCGTGGCGGCAGGTCAGCGACGTCCACCGCAGCGGGTCGCCCCGTCCCGACACCTCCTCGATCGACCCCACGGCCGCCTCCAGCAGGTCGAGCAGATGTGGGCCGACGTCGAGCAGGGCCCCGTGCCGGCGCCGCCACGGGGTCGCGAACGGGCTGCCGAGCAGCGCCCCCGACAACGACGCGCAGCGTGCCCCCACCACCTCGAACCCCTCGGCCTCGGCCAGGAACGCCCGCCCACGAGGCCCGTAGCGGTTGGTGAGCACCATCTGGGAGACGACACCGGCCTCGGCCACGGCGGCGGCCAGCCCCTCGGCCGCCCCGACGGTGAGCGCCACCGGCTTGTCGAGCAGCAGGTGCCTGCCGGCCCTGGCCGCCGCCGTGGCCAGCTCGGCCTGCACGT
The DNA here is from genome assembly GCA_045807325.1 of Actinomycetes bacterium. Lineage (GTDB taxonomy): Bacteria > Actinomycetota > CALGFH01 > CALGFH01 > CALGFH01 > CALGFH01. Next base: position 9,297 of record JBJMHP010000190.1, read on the forward strand.
CCGGCGGCACCGCGAAGGCGACCGCCTCACAGGCCTCCCACAGCTCCTCCAGGCTCCCGACCGCCCGGGCCCCGTACGCCTCGGCCAGCTCCCGCGCCGCCTCGGGCCGGCGCGCCCAGACCCCCACCAGCGTCGTCTCCGGCCCCCCGGCCAGCATCGGCGCATGCAGCATCCGCGCCCACGGCCCAGCCCCGACCAGCCCCACCCCCACCGCACCCACCGCCACCAAACTTCCCGGTCGACCCAGGTCCTCCCAATCTCTATCGATGCCCGCCTGATACCCTCGCCCCACCGCCTCACGCGGGTGTAGCTCATTGGCAGAGCTC
>JBJMHP010000191.1:0-7302 GCA_045807325.1 Actinomycetes bacterium
CCGTCCCCGGAGGGCCTAGCCGTCCCCGGAGGGTCTAGCCGCCCCTCGTTTCCCGGGTCGGGTCGGCTCGGCGTGATCGGGCCGCCTCCAGGACCAGCCGGGCGGCAGTGTCGGCGTCGTCGGCGATCGGGAAGGCCTCGACCGGACGGGCATCCAGCCGCAGGGACCAGGTGGCCAGGCCGACCAGGGGGGTGCCGGTGCGCAGGGCCAGGGCGATCTCGGACAGGGTCCCGAACCCGCCGCCGACGGCGACCAGGGCGTCGCTGGAGCGGACCAGGAGCAGGTTGCGTCCCTGGCCAAGGCCGGTCGGGAGGGCGACGCTGAGGTGGGGATTGCCCTCGTCCCGGCCGAGGCCAGGCAACAGGCCGACCGTGGTCCCGCCGGCCGACTGGGCGCCGCGGCAGGCCGCCTCCATGACGCCGGGGCCGCCGCCGCAGACCAGGACCGCGCCGGCCTCGGCCAGCCTCCGTCCGAGTCGCTTGGCCTGGTCCAGCAGCGGGGTCGCCGGCCGCGACGCCCCGGCGACCCCGATGTAGAGACTCACGGCCCGATCCGCAGGGCCGACGGCATCCCGCCGCCCAGGACCGCCCTGACCCGCCCTCGCCGGACCCTCATGCCCGCCCACCCCAAACCGCCGCCGCCGGCTCCGCGACCGCCCCCAGGTCCGCCAGCAGCTCGTCCAGCAAACGGACGGCACCGCCCTTGTCCAGGGGATTGTTGCCGTTGCCGCACTTGGGGGACTGGACGCAGGAGGGGCAGCCGGTCTCGCAGGGGCAGGAGGCGACGGTGTCGCGGGTGGCCTGGAGGTGCTCGAGGGCGCGCTGGTGGCCCTGCTCGGCGATGCCGGCGCCGCCCGGGTGGCCGTCGTAGACGAAGATCGTGGCCAGGCCGGTATCGGGATGCCAGGCGGTGGACAGGCCGCCGATGTCCCAGCGGTCGCACATGGCGAACAGGGGGAGCAGGCCGATCTGGGCGTGCTCGGCGGCGTGGGCGGCGCCGGGGACGTCCTTGGCCCCGAGGGCGGCCGCCTCCAGCAGGCCCGGCGAGAGGGTGTACCAGTAGGCGACGGTCTGAAGCCGGGCCGGCGGCAGGTCGAGGTCCTCGTGGCCAAGCAGCTCGCCGGTGCCGACCCGGCGGCGTTCGTAGCCGACGACCTGCTCGGCGACCTCGACGCGGCCCAGCCAGAGGGTGGAGCGGGACAGCTCGACCCGCCGGGTCGGCTCGACCACGGTCACGTCGATGTCGCTGCGGGCCTGGGTGTACTCGTCGCCCCTGGCCTCGGTCACCAGGGCGACCCCGTCCTCCAGCTCCAGCTCGGCCACCCGGAAGTGCTCGCCCTGGTGGAGGTAGACGGCCCCGCGGTGCACCGTGGACGGCGCCCGGGCCCGGTCGACGGTGCCGATGACCTGGCCTGAGTCGGCGGCGACGATGGTCACCGGGCTGCCGCCGGCGTTGCGGATGTCGACCTGGTCGGCCTGGCTGCGGCCCGACCCGGGGCGCAGGCCGTCCCGGCGCCGGCGCAGCGCCCCCTCGGCCTCCAGGGCGTCGGCCAGGGCACGCGCCCCCTCTCCCCCGAACAGCTCGAGATCAGCATCGGTCAGGGGGGCCTCGAAGGCGGCGCACAGCAGGTGAGGCGCGAGCACGTACGGGTTGCCGGGGTCGACCAGGGCGGCCTCGTGGGGGCGGCCGAACAGGTCGGCGGGGTGGTGCAGCAGGTAGGCGTCGAGCGGGTCGTCCTTGCCGACCAGCACGGCCAGCGACGGCCCGCCCTGGCGGCCGGCCCGGCCGGCCTGCTGCCACATCGAGGCCACCGTGCCCGGGTACCCGTCGAGCACGACCGCGTCCAGCCCGCCCACGTCCATGCCCAGCTCCAGGGCGTTGGTGGTGGCCAGCCCGAGCAGCCGGCCCGAGACCAGGCCCTGCTCCAGGTCGCGGCGCTCCTCGGCCAGGTAGCCGGCCCGGTAGGCGCGGACCCGGCCGGCCAGGCGGCGGTCGACCTCGGCGACCCGGCCGCGGGCGAAGGTGGCGACCAGCTCGGCCGACTTGCGCGAGCGGGTGAAGCACAGGGTCCTCACCCCGGCCTCCACCGCCGCGGCCAGCCAGGCCGCCGACTCGGTGTTGGCGCTGCGGCGCAGGCCGGTGGTCTCGTCCAGCAGCGGCGGCTCCCAGAGGGCGAAGGCGACCGGGCCGCGCGGGGAGCCGTCCTCGGTGACCGCCTCGACCGGCTGGCCGACCAGCCGGCTGGCCAGCTCGGCCGGGTTGCCGAGGGTGGCCGAGGCGAGCACGAAGGTCGGGCTGGCCCCGTAGCGGGCGGCCAGGCGGCGCAGTCGGCGCAGGATGGCAGCCACGTGGGAGCCGAACACCCCGCGCAGGGTGTGGGCCTCGTCCACGACCACGTAGGCCAGCCGGCCCAGGAACGCCGCCCAGCGCTCGTGGCCGGGGAGGATGCCCCGGTGGAGCATGTCCGGGTTGGTCAGCACCAGGTTGGCGCTGCGCCGGATCATCGGCCGGTCGGCGGACGGGGTGTCGCCGTCGTAGGCCGATGCCCTGATCCCGGCCAGCGCGAAGGAGCGGACGGCGCGCAGCTGGTCGCGGGCCAGGGCCTTGGTGGGGGAGAGGTACAGGGCGGTGCGGTGGCCGTCGCCGAGCAGGGCGTCGAACACTGGCAGCTGGTAGGAGAGGCTCTTGCCGGAGGCGGTGCCGGTCGACACCACGACGTTGCGGCCGGCGCGGGCCAGGGCGACCGCCGCCGCCTGATGCGACCAGAGGGTGTGCAGGCCCCGGGCCTCCAGCCGCGAGCGCAGCACCTCGGGCAGGTCCGCGGGCGGCTCCGCCAGCCGCGCCGGCCGGGCCGGCAGGCGCTCCAGGTGCACGAGCTGGCCACGGTAGTCGGGGTCGCCGGTGAGGTCGTCAACCAGCGCGACAGGGTCGGTCACGTCGTCATGGTAGCCACGATCCGGACATTCTCAAGCGCTCGGCGGCCGCGCCGACCCGCCGGTCAGCTCAGCTGGCCGGCGCGCAGGCGGGCGAACAGCGAGTAGGCGCCGGGCAGGAGGCGGACCACCGACGCGCCGCCGGCGCTGCCGGCGACGCTTGGCACCGGGACGTTCTGGATGCGGCTGGGCGGGACCTTGGTGGCCAGCAGGGCCAGGCGGAGCAACTCGGGGAACGGCAGGTCGGTCTTGACCTCGTCGCGCATGACGGCCAGCCAGGTCATCACCCGGGTCGGGTCCTTGGCGACCTGGCGCTGGAAGGTGCCGAGGCCGCCGAGGAGGATCTGGCCCTGGTGGCGCGAGCGGTCGAAGTCGCCGCCGGGCAGGGTCTTGCGTGCCCGGGCGTAGGCCAGCGCCTGGCTGCCGTGCAGCGTCTGCCGGCCCTTGTCCAGGAAGGCGCCGGCGAAGTGGTCGCGCAGGTTCATGTCCACGTTGACCTGGACCCCGCCGACCTTGTTGACGATGTCGGTCAGGCCGTCGAAGGAGGTCAGCGCGTAGTAGTCGATGGTCAGGCCGGTGAGCCGCTCGAAGGTCTGGACCAGCAGCGGCGGGCCGCCGAAGGCCATGGCGGCGTTGATCTTGCTGGTACCGTGGCCGGGGATGGGCACGTAGCTGTCGCGGGGGAAGCTGACCACGGCCCCGCGCTGCCTGACCGTGTCCAGGACGACCAGCTGGAGGGCGTCGGCCCGACCGGTCTCCACACTGCCGCCGCGCCCGAACTTGGGCGCGCCCGAGTCGGACCCGATGGTCAGCAGGACGATCCGCTTCTTCACAGTGGGCGTGCCAGAGCCGGCGTGCGCCCGCTGCACGGTGATCGCCTGGCCGCTCTGGGCGGTGGCCGGCCGGTGGGGCGAGACGGCGACCACCAGCCCGGCGGCCAGCGCCGCCACCAGCCCCAGGGCCGCGATCCAGGTCAGAGGCCGCCGGCTCACTTGGGCGGCCCCGTGCGGCTGTCGAAGGCGGCGATCCGCCAGCTGTTGCCGGTCGCCAGCAGCTGCAGCACCGAGCGGAGACGGACCGGGCCGCTGCCCTTGGCGGTGTCGGCGGTGGCGTCGAAGCTGACCCGGACGGTGGCCGCCTCCGGCCCGCCGTCGCCGTACAGCACCACCGCCTTGGCGGTGGCCTGGCCCGGCCGGACGGCGGTGACCGTGGGTGCCGCCTGGCCCAGCGACAGTGCGTCCAGCTGCTTGCGGGCCGACGCCCTGACCGGCTTGTCGAACAGCCCGAGCAGGCCGTCCCAGCCGGCCTCGCCCCCGGCCGCGTTGAGGTAGGCGGCGCTGAGGTAGCGGTCCAGGAACCGCTGCAGGCCTGGGGCGGCCCGCTTGGCCGCGCGCGCGGCGCTCAGCCCGCCCGGGGGCACCTGGGCCGTGGTCACCAGCCGGACCCGCAGCGGCTGGGCCGGCGCCGCGGCGGTGGTGGGCGTGGTCGCCTGCCCGCCCTCGGAGCGGCCGCCCGAGGTGCAGCCGGCCGCCAGCAGGACGGCCGCGGCCAGGACGGCCGACCACAGCAGGGGGGGCCTCGAGTTGCTGCGCACTGCCACGATCACCAGGTTCCGGGAGGAGGTTTGCGATGCGCGGAGTAGGCTACCAAACCCGTCCGACGTTGCTCGGAGGAGCCCCGGCGGCCTATCGTTGCACGTCCTCAGCCCGCGAGACTGGAGCAAGGATGGATCTCGACCTCAACGTGCGTAAGGAAGGCGACCACTCGGTGCTCGAGGTCGCCGGCGAGATCGACGTCTACACCGCGCCGAAGCTGCGCGAGCAGCTCATCGAGCTGGTCAGCGACGGGTCCTACCACATCGTCGTCGACCTCGAGAAGGTCGACTTCCTGGACTCGACCGGGCTCGGGGTGCTGGTCGGAGGGCTCAAGCGGGTCCGCAACCACGACGGCTCGCTGCAGCTGGTCTGCACCCAGGAGAAGATCCTCAAGATCTTCCGGATCACCGGGCTGACCAAGGTCTTCCCGATCCACAGCTCGGTCGCCGACGCGATCACGGCCCCGACGGAGTAGCCGGCGGCCGTGGATGCCGACGCCGGCGGAGCGCCGGCCACCGTCCGCCTGACCTTCCCGCCCGAGCCGCGGCTGCTGGGCACGATCCGGCTGGTCGTCGGCGTCGTCGCCCGCAAGGCGGGGATGGGCGAGGAGGGCATCGAGGACCTCAAGGTGGCCGTCTCCGAGACCTGCGCGGTCGCGGTCGGCGACCTGAACCGGGCCGGCCGGGCCGACCCGATCGAGGTTGACCTGGTCGAGTCGGCCGACCGCTTCGGGATCGAGGTCCGCGACCGGGCCCCGGCGTCCACCGTGGCGGCCGGCGGCCCCGCCGTCGGCGAGGTCGACGACCGCGAGCTCGGCCTGGCCCTGGTCGGCGCGCTGGTCGACGACCTCAAGACCGCCGCCCTCGCCGACGGCGGCAACCGGACCAGCTTCTGGCTGCGCCGCGACCCCGGCGGGCTGGGCCCGGACTCCCCGGAATCCCTGCCGCCGCCCCTGACTTGAGGCGTCGGCACGCTTTTCACGGGTTGCCCGGTTCTCATGCCCGTGGCTATGATCCGCCCAATCCTCGCGGGCTCGCGGGACGGCCGGTTCCATGGGCGGACGCCCGGGACGACGCCGGGCCGGGGCCCGCGCTCGCACGCTTTCCGCTCGAACCGTCCAGGGCCCCGACCCGGACCACGGGCTTGATCCAACGCCCCACCGCCGGGGCGTCGAGGAGGACTGATGAGCCCAGTACGGCTGCTGGCGCAGGAGGCAAGCGCCAAGGTCGAGTTCGGCTCCGGGGAGACCCTGGCCCTGTTCGCCATCATGCTGGTCTGCCTGCTCGCCCTGCTGGTGGCGTTCATCCTGGTCAGGCAGGTCCTGCGCGCCGACCAGGGCACCGACAAGATGCGCGAGATCGCCCGCGCCATCCAGGAGGGCAGCCGGGCCTACCTGAACCGGCAGTTCCGCACCCTGGCCGTGTTCGTCGTCCTGCTGTTCTTCCTGCTGCTGCTGCTGGAGGCCGACTCCTCATCGGTGCGGATCGGCCGCTCGATCGCCTTCCTGGTCGGGGCGATCTTCTCGGCCCTGGCCGGCTACACCGGCATGCAGCTGGCTGTGCGGGCCAACGTCCGGGTCGCGGCCGCGGCCGACCGGGGCGGGCTGCTCAAGGCCTTGCCGATCGCCTTCCGGGCCGGCGGGGTGGCCGGCATGTTCGTGGTCGGCCTGGGCCTGCTCGGCGCCGCCGGGGTAGTCCTCCTCTACCAGGGCGACGCCGCCAGCGTGCTGTTCGGCCTCGGCTTCGGGGCGGCCCTGCTGGCCATGTTCATGCGGGTCGGCGGGGGCATCTTCACCAAGGCGGCCGACGTCGGCGCCGACCTGGTCGGCAAGGTCGAGCAGTCGATCCCTGAGGACGACCCTCGCAACGCCGCCACCATCGCCGACAACGTCGGCGACAACGTGGGCGACTGCGCCGGCATGGCCGCCGACCTGTTCGAGTCCTTCGAGGTCACCCTGGTCGCGGCCATCGTCCTCGGCCTGGCCGCCTTCCCCGACCGGCCGGCCGTTGGCCTGCTGTTCCCCCTGATCGTGCAGGCCATCGGGATCCTCTCCTCGATCGTCGGGATCTACCTGGTCCGGCCCCGCTCGGAGAACGAGAGCGGCATGCGGACCATCAACCGCGGCTTCTTCGCCGCCGCGGCCATCTCGCTGGTCCTGGTCGGGGTCGCCTCGATCGTCTACGTGGACGACTGGCGGCCGGTGGCCGCGGTGGCCCTCGGGCTCGCCCTGGCGACCGTGATCCAGCTCATGACCTCCTACTACACCGCCACCGAGTACAAGCCGGTGCGTGAGATCGCCGACGCCGCCGAGACCGGGCCGGCCACCACCATCCTGGCCGGCTTCTCCAGCGGGATGGAGGCGTCGGTCTACGCCATCCTGGCCATCGTCGGCGCCATCGTCGGGGCCGCGCTCATCGGCAGCGGCGAGGGCCTCGACTTCCAGCTGTACATGATCTCGCTGGCCGGCATGGGCATGCTCACCACCGTCGGCGTGGTCGTGTCCATGGACACCTTCGGGCCGATCAGCGACAACGCCCAGGGCATCGCCGAGATGTCGGGCGGCGTCGGTCAGCGCGGCAACGAGGTGCTCACCACGCTGGACGCGGTCGGCAACACCACCAAGGCGATCACCAAGGGCGTCGCCATCGCCACCGCGGTGCTGGCCGCGACCAGCCTGTTCGGGTCGTTCCGGCGGGCCCTGATCGGCGCCGGCGTGCCCGTCGACCAGGTCGACATCCCGATCGACCGGCCGGAGGTGCTGATCGGCCTGCTGA
>JBJMHP010000192.1:0-8891 GCA_045807325.1 Actinomycetes bacterium
GGTACAGGCCCTCGACGGCCGGGAAGGGGGGGCGCAGCTTGGGCTGGCCGCGCTGGCCCTCGAGCGAGGACAGCAGGGCCGTCTCCTCGCCGCAGATGTAGGCCCCGGCGCCCCGGTGCAGGATCAGGTCAAGGTCGAAGCCGGAGCCCTTGATGTCGCGGCCGAGCAGGCCCTTGTCGTAGGCGGCGTCGATCGCCGCCTGGAGCCGGCGGCCCGGCCAGCCGCACTCGCCCCGCAGGTAGATGAAGGCGTTGCGGCAGCCGATGGCGTAGGAGGAGACGATCACCCCCTCGACAAGGGCGTGGGGGTCGCGCTCGAGCAGCTCCATGTCCTTGAAGGTGCCGGGCTCGCTCTCGTCGGCGTTGACCACCAGGTAGGTCGGCTTGCCGGTCCCCTTGGCCAGGAACCCCCACTTCATCCCGGTGGGGAACCCGGCCCCACCCCGCCCCCGCAGCCCCGCGTCCTTGATCATCTGGACCAGGTCCTCCGGCGACCGGTCGAACGCGACGTCGAGGCTGGCGTACCCGTCCAGCTCCCCGAACCGGCCCATCTCATGCGCCCGGTTGTCCCCCCACCGTGAGGTCAGCACCTTCACCTGCTCGGTCACCGGCCCTCACCCGCCTGCGGTCGCGGTCCTTCCTCGGGGGCGGGCCCCTCGTCGCCGGGGGCCTCGTGGGCGGCCTCGGGGTCCTGGGGCTCGGGCTCGGTGGGGGCCTCGGGGGCGGCGGCGCCGGCGCCCTCCTCGGGCTGGGGCTCGCCTGCCTCCCGCTGCTCGGTCGGCTCGGGTGGGGACGGCTCCCGGCCGACCCGGCGGGCGGCCGGCTGGCCGTTGGCCGCCGCGGCCGGGGCCTCGGGGGCGGCGGCGGTGTCGCCCTCGGCCGCGGCGGTGGCGCCGTAGCCGGCCGGGGGGTCGCCGAGGCCGGCCAGACGCCAGTGGAGGGCGGCCGTGGAGGGCTCGGTCACCGACCCGTCGGCCGCGAAGGTGGGCGGCGGGACCTCGTCACGCAGCAGGGCCTCCAGCAGCTCCAGGGCCTCGGAGGTCGACAGCCGCTCGTAGTTCTCGGTGTTGACCTGGACCACCGGGGCGCCGTCGCAGGCGGCCAGGCACTCCACCTCCTCGACCGTGACCATCCCGCTCTGGTCGGTGCCGCCCAGCGGCACCTCCAGCCGCTCGGCGATGGCGGCCGAGATCTCCCGCGACCCGCGCAGCTGGCAGGGCAGCGTCTTGCACACCGACACCAGGTACTTCCCGACCGGGCGGCGCCGGAACATGGTGTAGAAGGTGGCCACCGCCCCGACCTCGGCCTTGGTCAGCCCCAGCAGCTCCGCGACCTGGGCGACACCGGCCGGGGACACGTACCCGTCCTCGGCCTGGAGCAGGAACAGGATCGGGAGCAGGGCCGAGCGCCGCTGCGGGTAGCGGGCGATCAGCTCCTCGGCTCGGGCCAGGGTCTGGTCGGACAGGGGCACGGCGGCGGGGGACTCCTTCCGTGTGGTCCTCAGCGGTCGACGCCGCCAAGGACCGGGTCGGTCGAGGACAGGGCGGCGATGACGTCGGCCACCAGCAGGCCGAGCGTCATCTCGGAGGCGGTCTGGAGGTTGACGAACGACGGGTCGCGCACGTGCACCCGGTAGGGCAGGTTGCTGCCGTCGGAGACGACGTGGTAGCCGAGCTCGCCCCGCGGCGACTCGATGGGCACGTAGACCTCGCCCCTCGGCACCTTGATGCCCTCGGTGACCTGCTTGAAGTGGTGGATGAGGGCCTCCATGGACTCGCCCATGATGTGCTGGACGTGGGCCGGGGAGTTGCCGAGCCCGTCGGGGCCGAGGGCCAGCTTGGCCGGCCAGCCGACCTTGGGGTCGGTGGACATCACCGGCCCGTCGGGCAGGCTGTCCAGGACCTGCTCGACGATCCGCAGGCTCTCGCGCATCTCGGCCAGCCGCACCTGGTAGCGGGCGTACACGTCCGAGTCGGTGGCCGTGGGCACGTCGAACTCGTACTGCTCGTAGCCGCAGTAGGGCTGTACCTTGCGCAGGTCGTGGGCCAGGCCGGCGGCCCGCAGCATCGGCCCGGTGGTGCCAAGGCCGATCAGGTCGTCCACCGGCAGGTGGCCGATGCCCTTGGTCCGCTCCAGCCAGATCGGGTTGTTGGTGAGCAGGGTCTCGTACTCGTCGGCCTTGGCCCGCATGTCGCGCACGAACGCGCGGATCTTGTCCTCGGTGCCCTCGGGCAGGTCCTGGGAGACGCCGGCCGGCCGCACCCAGGCGTGGTTCATGCGCAGGCCGGTGACGTCCTCGAGGATGTCGAGGATCTCCTCGCGCTCCCGGAAGCCGTACAGCATGATCGACAGGGCACCCAGCTCCAGCCCGGTGGTGGCCAGCCAGACCAGGTGGGAGCTGATCCGGTTGAGCTCCATCATCAGCACCCGCAGGGCCTGGGCCCGTGGCGGGGCCTCGATGCCGAGCAGCTTCTCGACCGCCAGGCAGTAGGCCGTCTCGTTGAAGATCGGGGCCAGGTAGTCCATGCGGGTGACCAGGGTGACCCCCTGGACCCAGGTGCGGTACTCGCAGGTCTTCTCGATGCCGGTGTGCAGGTAGCCGACCACCGGCTGGAGGCTGATCACCTCCTCGCCCTTCAGCTCGACCACCAGCCGCAGCACCCCGTGGGTGGAGGGGTGCTGGGGGCCCATGTTGATGACCATGACGTCGTCCTGGCCCTCGGCGTCGGCCCTGGCCGTGACCTCGGCCCAGTCGCCGCCGCCCATGGCCACCACCTGGTGGGCCCGGCGCTCGTTCAGCGAGACCTGCCGGGCGGGCGGGGTGGGGGGCAGGTCCAGGGCCTCGCCGGGAGCCACGACGACCTCGTCCACCAGTTCGCTGGTGGGGCGGTCGACGTCCGGCGTCTCGACCTCGCTCATGTGCTGGTCCAGCCTCCCTTGTACCGCCGGGTGTCCGGCGGGGGGATGTGGGCGCCGATGTAGCCCACGTCGACCCCGCCCAGCGGGTAGTCCTTACGCTGCGGGTAGCCCTTCCAGTCCTCGGGCATCTGGATGCGGACCAGGTTGGGGTGCCCGTCGAAGCGGATGCCGAAGAAGTCGTAGGCCTCCCGCTCCATGAAATTGGCCGCCGGCCAGACCCCGGTCACCGACGGGATGTGGGGGTCCTCGACCGTGACCCGGACCTTGAGCCGGATCCGGATGTTGTGGTCGAAGGAGTAGAGGTTGTAGTCGGCGCAGAGCCGCTCCGGCCGGTCGTCGTACTTCAGGTAGTCGATCCCGGTGATGCTGGCCAGCTGCCGGAACCGGGCCGCCGGGTGGTCGCGCAGGAAGGTGCAGACCTCGACCAGGCGCTCGCGCTCCAGCTCGACCACGACCTCGCCCCGGTGCCCGCCGACGTCGAGGATGGCGTCCTCGAAGCGCTCGCGCAGGCCGGTCAGGACCGGCTGGAGGGCGTCGGGCGGCCGGAAGCCGTTCTCGCTGGCCTCGGCGGTGGTCGGCTCGGTGGTCACCGCGCCGCCCCCTCCGGCTCCGGCTCCAGGACGAGCTTGGAGCGGGGCTCGCCCTTCATGATCTTCTCGTGCAGCCGCAGGATGCCGTCCATCAGCATCTCCGGCCGGGGCGGGCAGCCGGGCACGTACATGTCCACGGGCACGATCTGGTCGACCCCCTGGACGATGGCGTAGTTGTTGAACATGCCGCCCGAGGTGGCGCACACCCCCATGGAGATGACCCACTTGGGCTCGGGCATCTGGTCGTAGATGGTCCGCAGCACCGGGGCCATCTTCTGCGACACCCGCCCGGACACGATCATCAGGTCGGCCTGGCGGGGCGAGGCCCGGAACACCTCCATGCCGAACCGGGCCAGGTCGTAGCGGCCGGCCCCGGTGGCCATCATCTCGATGGCGCAGCAGGCCAGCCCGAAGGTGGCCGGCCACAGCGAGCCCTTGCGGGCCCAGTTGGCCAGCTTCTCAACCGTCGTGACGAGGATGCCGCCTGGCATCTTGTCCAGCCCGCTCCCAGTCTGCATGGTCAGTCCCACTCCAATCCGCCGCGCTTCCAGTCGTAGATGTAGGCGACCAGGATCAGCCCGACGAAGATGCCCATCTGCACCAGTCCGAAGACGCCGAGCCGGCGGAACACGACCGCCCACGGGTAGAGGAAGATCACCTCCACGTCGAAGACCACGAACAGCATCGCGGTCAGGTAGAACTTGACCGGGTAGCGCTCCCCCCTCGGCAGCCGGCCCGGCTCGATGCCGGACTCGTAGGCCGAGTACTTGGCCCGCGTCGGCCGGTGGGGGGCCATGAACGCCGACACCAGGATCGAGAGGATCGCGAATGCGGTCGCCAGCACGAGCATGGCCAGGATCGGAGCGAAGGCACCGAGGTTCACGGACAGCCTCCAACACACCTCGAGCGTGGGGCCGACGGCGGCGTCGCCAGCCTATGGCCGCTCCGGGAGAGCACGCAAACTTGGGCGGGCACGACCCTCACCTCGAAGGGGCCAGTCGGACCAGGCCGCGGACGACGCGGTCGATGGCGTCGCCCCGGACAGGCTCGTACAGGTTGGCCAGCAGCTTGAGGACGAGCTTCATCAGCGTCGGCCGGGGCAGCCCGTAGCGGGTGGCCAGCTTCATGAACCGGGGGTCGCCGATCAGGCGCACGAACAGTCGGCCGACGGCGAAGTAGCTGCCGAAGTGCTGCTCGACCGCGGCCCGGTAGGCGAACAGGCGCGTCCTGTCCCCCGAGGAGAGCGCGGCCAGGGCGGCCTGGGCGGCCAGCTCGCCCGACTCCAGGGCGTAGTCGATGCCCTCGCCGTTGAACGGGTTGACCAGCCCGGCGGCGTCGCCCACCAACAGCACCCCCCGGTGCACGGGCGGGTGGCGGCTGGCCCCCATGGGCAGGGGATGGGACCGCGGCCTGGCGGCGGCGTCGCCGGCGCCGAAGCCCCACTCCGGCCCCACCGTGGGCACCCACTCCTTGAGCAGCTGCCGGTAGTTGATGTTGCGGAAGTGGGCCGAGGTGTTGAGCAGCCCCACCCCGACGTTCACCGTCCCGTCGGCCAGCGGGAACACCCAGCCGTAGCCGGGGAGCAGGTCGTCGCCGCGCCGCAGCTCCAGGTAGGAGTCGATCCAGGGGTCGGTGTCACGCCCGGAGCGGTAGTACTGGCGGATGGCCACCCCGATGGGCCGCTGCTCATCCCGGCGCAGGCCCAGGGCCTGGGCGAAGCGGCTGGAGGCGCCGTCGGCGGCCACCACCACGTCGGCCCGGACGTCGAAGGGGTCCTCGCCCTCGCGCTGGACCACCGCCCCCCGGACCAGGCCCCGCTCGACCAGGGGCTCGACCACCTCGGTGGCCTCCCGCAGCTCGGCCCCGGCCTTGGCCGCGGTCCGGGCCAGCAGGTGGTCGAGGTCGGCGCGGGGCCGGGCAAGCCCGAAGGACGGGTAGTCCTCCAGCTCAGGCCAGGGCAGCTCGATCACGTGGCCGCCGCCGTGGACCTTGAGCCCGGCGCTGCGCGACCAGCCCTGGTACTCCTCGCGCAGGCCCATGTGGTCCAGCGCCCGGACGGCCCTGGGGGTCAGCCCGTCGCCGCACACCTTGTCCCGGGGGTAGCTCTGCTTCTCCACCAGGCAGACGCGGGCGCCGCCGCTGGCCAGGTGGAACGCGGTCGCCGAGCCCCCTGGCCCACCGCCGATGACCAGCGCGTCGTAGACGTCGCTCACCTCGCCTCCCAGCGGCGCGTCCATTTGTGAATGAACGCACAAGTACGTCGACTGGAGTGTAGGGCGCGCAGTGTGTCACGGCAAACGGTCCGAGGCCATCACCCTCGGCCGGCGACCCCCCGGTGGAGGGCGACGATGCCGCCGGTGAGGTCGCGCCAGGCGACCATCTCGAGGCCGGCCTCCTGGAGCCAGCGGGCCAGGCCGGGCTGGTCGGGCCAGGCGCCGATGGAGCGGGCCAGGTACTGGTAGGCCTCGGGGTCGGAGGTCAGGCGGCGGGCGGCCACCGGCATCAGCCTGGTGAGATACCGCCGGTAGACCTCGCGGAAGACCGGGACCACCGGGTGGGAGAACTCGCACACGACCAGGCGGCCGCCGGGGCGCAGGACGCGGCGGAACTCGAGCAGGCCCTGGGCGGGCTCGGGGAGGTTGCGCAGGCCGAAGGCGATGGTGACCACGTCGACGCTGGCGTCGTCCATGGGGAGCTGGAGGGCGTCGGCGGCCACGTAGCGGCCCGGGCCGGCGCGCTTGAGCATCTCCTGGGAGAAGTCCATGCCGACGACCAGGGCCCCGGGGGCCAGCTCCTCCAGGTCCCGGGTCAGGGCGCCGGTGCCGCAGGCGACGTCGACGGCGACCTCGTCGTTGGCCAGGCGGGTGGCGTGGGCGGCGGCCTGGCGCCAGGTCTTGTCCTGGCCCAGGGAGAAGACGGTGTTGGCCAGGTCGTAGCGGGGGGCGACGCGGTCGAACATCCGCTGGACGCCCTGGGCGGTGCGCTGGGCTGCCGGGGTCTCCGGCGGCTCGGCGTGGGTCGTCATCGGCTCACCTAGACGGTTGGGGGCCGGCGTACCGGGGTGGCCAGGACGACGGCCGTGCGGGTTCTGGCGACGCCGTCGATTCCCTGCAGGCGCTGGAGGACGTCGGAGAGCTCGGCGATGGAGTGGGTGCGGACGATCAGGAGGTGGCTGTCCTCGCCGGCGACGCTGAAGGCGGTCTCGACCTGGGGGATCCCGGCCAGGGCGGATTCGGTGGTGGTGGCGTCCATGGAGTCGCTGGGCAGCACGCTGATCAGGGAGAGGACTCCGAGGCCGAGGAGCTCGGGGTCGACCTCGGCGTGGTAGCCGCGGATGACGCCGCGGTCTTCGAGGCGGTGGACGCGTTCGTGGACCGAGGCCGCCGACAGGCCGACGGCCTTGCCGATGTCGGTGTAGGTGGCTCGGGCGTTGGCCTGGAGGGCTCGGACGATGGCCAGGTCGGTGTCGTCGAGGGAGGCACGGACCGGTTCGGGGCCCTCGTGGATCGGTACGACTTTGTTCGGTGTACCTGCCGTTCTTCTCGAACGTTTGGGCCTGTCAACCACTGGTGAGTCTCGATTCATTAGGGTATACTGCCTATGTAGCCAAATAGACGCCCGAACTGGTCCTGGGGGATCGTACCCTGGCGGCCGGTTTTACGATGCCCGAAGGAGGGTTGAGCATGCAGTCGATGACCTATCAGGTCGCGCGGGCCCGTCAGGCCGAGCTGCTCGCCCAGGCCGAGGAGGCCAGGCAGCAGCGGGTCGCCCGCCGCCGCCTTCGTGAGCAGCGGCGTGCTCGGCGATGAGCGCGCCGACCTGCAGCACAGGCGGCTGACGCCCCCGATCCCGTCCAGGGTCGGGGGCGTTGTCGTTTCGGGGCTACTGGCCGTAGCTGTGCAGGCCGACGATGACGGTGTTGACGGCGTAGAAGTTGAACAGCAGGGTGGCCAGGCCGACGATGGCCAGCCAGGCGGCGCGGCGGCCACGCCAGCCGGCGGTGGCGCGGGCGTGGAGGTAGGCCGCGAAGACCGTCCAGCTGATGAACGACCAGGTCTCCTTGGGGTCCCAGCCCCAGTAGCGGCCCCAGGCCGCCTGGGCCCAGATGGCGCCGGCGATGATGGCGAAGGTCCAGATGGGGAAGCCGAAGGCGGCCGTCCGGTAGGCGAGATGGTCCAGGGTGTCGGACGACGGCACCCGGTCCCAGATGTTCGCGTGGCGGGCCACCGCCTGGTCGACCTCGACGCGGTCGGCGGTGCGGGCGGCGCCGGCGACCAGGGGTGGGGCGGGTGGGCGCTGGCGGCGCTCCATCCGCTCCTTGACCAGGTACAGGATGCTGAACACGGCGGCCAGGCAGAGCACCGAGGAGCCGGTGATGGCGGCGGCCACGTGGATGACGATCCAGCGGGAGTTGAGGGCGGGCACCAGCGGGCCGGCCGGGACCCGGAAGACCAGGCCGCCCAGGGCCATGGCCAGCACCGCCGGGAGCAGGACGAACACGCCCAGGGGGCGGACCTCGGGCCGCCGGTGGACCCAGACCAGGAAGCCGGTGACGGTGACGATCCCGACGATGATCGAGAACTCGTACATGTTGCCCCACGGCACCCGGTGGACGGCCAGGCCGCGGGTCACGGCCGCGCCGACGTTGGCGGCCAGCCCGGCCACGGTCACGAGCAGCCCGGCCACCCCCAGCCAGCGCGGCCGGTAGGCGAACTCCAGCCCGAACAGGGTGGCCGCGACCACGTAGCTGAGCACGGCCAGCCAGGCCAGCGTGTCGGAGGTGGTGGCCAGGTCGCCCGGGCTCATGGGCGGGTCTCCTCTGCTGCGGCGTGGTCCTTGGCGTCGTTCAGCGTACCTCGATCCTCCGGGGGACCAGGCTTGAGTCCCCCGGACCCTCGTTCGACCTGCGCGGCCAGTCGGGCCAGCTCGCCCTCGAAGGCGGGCTTGCCCTGGAGGGCCAGGCCGGCCAGCTCGACCCGGGTGGTTCCCGGCCCGGCGGGGACGGCCCGGACCCAGACCCGGCG
Source organism: Actinomycetes bacterium (assembly GCA_045807325.1). Lineage (GTDB taxonomy): Bacteria > Actinomycetota > CALGFH01 > CALGFH01 > CALGFH01 > CALGFH01. Next base: position 8,533 of record JBJMHP010000192.1, read on the forward strand.
GCGGCTCACGTACAGGGAGGGGATCAGGCCGCAGAGCAGCAGGGCGGCGCCGACCGCGACCACCGGCACCCCCGGGTCGCGGGCCAGGGTGAGCACGCTGTACTGCTTGAGGTCGGTGAACGACACCGTCATGCCGTTGGCCAGCTTCTTCGACTGGCCGGGCACGAGCAGCAGCGGCCGGTCCCCGAGCGGCTCCAGCTTGGAGCGGTCAAGGGTGAACACGCTCTGGGCCCGGTCCGCCTGGAGGTCGCCGTGGTAGGCGAGCACCACCAGCACCGGGCGGACCAGCCGGGGGTCGTTGCAGAACGGCGCCCCGCCGGGGCAGTTGGGGGCGGTGACCAGTCCGGTGAACATGGTCA
>JBJMHP010000193.1:0-2616 GCA_045807325.1 Actinomycetes bacterium
AATGGCGGCGCAGCCGCAAGTTGGTTTCTCTGACAGTGCGGTCCAAGGACCGGCCGGAGTTAGCGGCTGCAATTACCGGTGGCAGCGACGTCCTGGGGCCGAAATCGGCCTCGGCGCGGCCGGGGCCCTGCACCCGGCCGCGTTCGGCCGATGCCCTCACCCGGCGGGAATACCACCCGGCCCAACAAGCAGCCGGCGTCAAGACATCCCGCGGTCGCCAGGGTCAAGCGCTGTGTTGGTGGACTCTCGGATCGGTGCTGGCCGATCGAACACGAGCGCTGCGTGGTGCCTGGGGCGGCCGGAGCCACAGGGACGCCTGGGTCGGCTGGGTCGTCTGGTCGACCACCGCCAGCAGCTCGGCGGTCAGGGTGTCCAGGTCGACCTGGTCCCGCAGCCGCACGTTGAAGGTCTCGATGGTCTTGGCCGCGTCGTAGCGGCGCCGGTTGAAGCGCTGGTCCACGGCCCGCTGGATGCGGCCGCGGGCGGGCTGGAACAGCGCCGCGGTGGCAGGGTGGCGCCGGCCACGGCCAGGCTGGAGCGCTGCCCCCCTAGCAGCTGGCCGAGCCCGAGCACCGCAACCGCGTAGCAGACCCCAAGGACGCTGGTGAGCAGGCCATAGACCAGGGTGCGGTTGATCAGCCGGTCGATGTCGTACAGGTGGTAGCGCAAGACCGCGATCCCGATGGCGACCGGGACGCCGAGCACCCCAGCAGCCCCGGCCGTGAGGGCGGCTCCCCAAGGTGGAGCGGCCCCGGGGGGCCGAACCCGACGTCCCGGGCTAGCAACAGCAGCAGGCCCAGCACCGCCACGGCGACGGCGTAGGTGAGCCACTTGAGCTGCTGACGCTCCACGCCCCGGGCCCGCGGCGACGACGGTGGCGACAGCACCCGCGGCCGGCACCAGGAGCGCCAGGTTCATGAGCGCGGTGCCAAGCGGAGCACCAGGGCTCCCCGGACGGGCGTCCAGCAGCTCAAGGCCCCTGACCGGCCACAGCAGCACCATGGCAACCACGGCCAGCGCTCCACCCGCTGCCAGCAGCCAGGCCGCCGCACCGCCGCCAGGCCGCTGGGGCGTACCGGCAAGCAGATGAACCGCGGCCCGAGTGGCGATGCCCTCGACCATGCCGAGAAGCCCGGCGGCGCAGAACAACTAGCCGATCGGCGACTCCGGCCGCCGCGACGCGACCACCGCGCCGACTACCGCAAACAGCACCTGTCCCAGCAGCCAGGCAGCATCGTCGGGGGTGAACGCGGCCGGGCCGCCTACCCTGGGAGCGGACAGGCCGAGGGCCAGGTACAGCCCATAACCCAGCAGGGCGAGCGGCACCACCGTCCAGGTGAGCCCCCGAACGGCGCGTCCCGCCACCAACTCACCTCCACTCGGCTCCGGCGTTCGCTCCGTCGCCATCAGGCCGATCCGGCCGATCCCACCCGGTCGTCATTCTGGACTGTCTGGCTAGCATCGTCGACGGCCCAGTCCGGCGCCGACACCCGGTCCAGGACGGCCCGCTCATGCCGCGGCCAGGTCACGATGCAGAACGTGGCGGTCTCTGGAGGACAGCGACCTGGGAGCACGGCGTGGCGAGGGCCGCGCCTCGCCGCGCAGAAGGCCAGTTGCCTGGCCGTCACTCAGCCTGGTAGTGGCCTTCACTGGTTACTTCGGGTCCTGCTCCGCCCTGGGCGGTTGGGCCTGCTGGCGGCCGCTGGCGACGGCGTGGGCCCGTTTGCTGCTGAGTGGGTGGCCGGAGATGGCCTCCAGGAACGGGAGCCGGTCCAGGGCGTAGAGCTCGGTGTCGGTCGTGGCCCGGACGGTGGCGGTACGCCGGATGTTGTGGAGTAGGGCGATCTCGCCGAAGTAATCGCCGGGACCAAGGGCGGTCATCCGGTGGCGGTCGATGAAGACCTCCACCCGCCCGGCGGCAAGGACATAGAACCGGTCGCCCTCCTCGCCTTCGCGGATGACGGCCGTGCCCGCCGGCGCCTGGACCGGGGTCATGGCGGCGGCGACCCGCTCGGCCGCCTCGGCGGCCAAGGGGGCGAACATGGGAACGGCCCGGAGGAGGGCCAACTCGGTCTGGCGGGTCGGAGCGGCCGGCTCCGCCCGGGCCAGACGGCGCCAGACAAGCAGGCCAAGGACCAGCATCATGCCGCCAAGGGCGAGCAGGGTGCCGCGCAGGCCGAGCAGGCCGATCAAGGCCGGCACGACCGCCGAGCCGAGCGCGATCGCGGTCATGCTCAAGCCCTCGAGCACGCCAAACATCCGGCTGAGGGCCTGGTTGGGGGCACTGCGCTGGAGCAGCAGCCGTCCTGCGATCTCGGTCAAGGCGCTGCCGACACCAGCCAGGGCGACCAGGACGGGCACGGTCAGCCGGGTCGGGACCAGGCCGATCGCGCTCATGGCCAGGCCCCAGCAGGCGAACCCGGTCACGATGGGCATGGCCAGCCGCCGCCCCACCAGCACGACCATCAGGGCCGCGCCCAGGATCGCCCCGGCGCCAAGGGCAGCATTGAGCAGCCCGACCCCCGAGCCGCCGAGATCCAGGACCTCGAAGGCCAGCACCACCAGCAGCACATCAAGCGCCCCGACCATCACGTAGCGGGCGCTGAGCAGACCGAC
>JBJMHP010000194.1:0-3115 GCA_045807325.1 Actinomycetes bacterium
CCTGTCACGGACCGGCGGCCAGACCTTGGCCATCGACACCCCAGCAGCCCGGATCTCCAGCGGCTGTCCACGGCCGAGTTGCGGGCCGAGCGGGACCGGCTGCGCCGCCAGCTCGACCAGGTTCCCCGCGACCGCCGCCGCGAGCTGGCCCGGGCCACCACCCACCGCGAGCAGGCCGAGCACGCCCTGGCGGCCCACCAGTCGTCCGCCGGTGGCCAGCCGGGCGGCATGCTTCGCTGGCTGCGCCGTGGCGATCAGCCGGCCCAGCTACCCGGTGGGTTGGCGGTGGCCACCCAGCAGGCCAACCGAACTCAAGACCGGGAGCGGGAGCTGCGCCAGCACCAGCAACGCCGCCACGGCTGGCTGGAAGCCAACGCCCACCTGGGCCCCCAGTATCGGCAGGTCGTACGGGCCCTGGCCTGGCAGCGGCGGGCGAACGGCGTGGCTGTCGAGGCCGGCCGGCCAGCCTATGTTCTGGAGGCGCTGGGTCCAGTGCCGGCGTCGATCCGGGGCCGGCGGACCTGGCGCCAGGCAGCCGCCGAGATCCACCAGTACCGACGTACCTACCAGATCACCGACCCTGACCGGGCCCTCGGCCCCGAGCCCCAGGACCCGGCCCAGCGGGCTGACCGCCAGCGAGCCCGGACGGCCATCGACCGGGTCCAGGCCAAGCAGCGGGCCACCGACCGCACCCGCGAACGCCAGCCGACCAGCGAGTGCCCCAGCCAGCCGCGACCTCACCAGCAGCGTGGCCGGCGCGGCCCCGAGCGGGCCGCCGGCTAACACCACCAGGGAAGGAGCACGCCGATGGCCAGTTCTCGATCCTGGCCCTTCGACGACGAGGACCGGCCCAGCGGGTCGGTGCGGCCGCTCAGCCAGGCCGACCTGCAAGCCATCCTGGCCCACCTCAGCGACCCCGACGAGCTTCTGGCCGGCACCGGCGCCGATCGCAAGACGGGGGCTCAGAATGATCGGCCGAGTGGGTCGGTGCGGCCGCTCCACCGGACCGACCAGGCGGCTCAGCCCAAGCCAGGTGGCGGCAGATGCGGGCGGCTGAGTGGGCCGCCTGGACCCGGACCCTGCCCTGGCGGGTGGCCGCCAGCCTTGGTATCGGTGTCGGTGGGGGAGTCCTTGGCAGCCTGCTGGCGCCCCGGCCCGGCGTGGCGGTTGGCGCGCTGGTGGCCATGGCGGCCGGCTGGGGGCTGCGGTTCCGGCCCAGCCCGGACGCCGTTGCCTGGCGGCGGGGGGCGGTCGGGGAGCGGCGCACTGCCCGGCTCCTTGGCCAGCTGGAGCGGCACGAGTGGGCCATCCTGCAGGACCTGGCCGTCCCCGGCAGCCCGGCCAATATTGATCACTTGGCCATCGGCCCCGGGGGGGGTGTTCGTGATCGACTCCAAGCAGTATCGGGGCCCGACTTCTGTCCGATTCGTCCGGGCGGCTGTGGCATGGCCGCTACCCCCTCGCCCCCGCCGTGCGGGCCGTGTCGTTCGAGGCCGCCCAGGCCGCCCTGGTCCTGACCGACCCCGACGTGGTGGTGGTGCCAGTCATGGCCGTCCACGGCGCCCAGGTCCCTGGGACAAGATCGTTATGGACGGTGTGCGGTGGTGGCGGCCAGGCGCCTGCCAAGCATGCTGCGCGCCCTCCCGGCCGTGCTGGGGCCCGAGCGGGTCGCCACTCTGGCCGACCAGGCGCGGATCGGCTTTCACCCTGCCGCCTGATCGGCAATCCACGCGGGACGAGTCTTTTCTTGACCGGCACCGGTCAACGGGCTGCCATCGACGACTCAGCGACGTACGCCGTCCAGGTGCTACCGCTATGCGCTTCAGGCCGAACCAGGGGCCGGAGTTCTTGTGGGCCATTCCGGGTCAAGAGCCAGCTATGCCCATCATCTGGCCGGCGCCGTGGAGGTCAGATCTCGACCGGCTCTTCGCCGTGTCCCCGCGACGAGCAGACCTGCTGATCCTGCACACCATCATGACCTTCCCGCCGCTAGGCCGGACCCGGCAGAGGGGCTTGCGCCGATGACGCTTGTTGCGTCGTCGTCTGGGCGTGACGGCTACACTCCTGCCCGAGCCGGACCGACGCGTTCCAGGAATGACCCAGGCAGTTCCCTGGCAGTTTCCAGGAGACACCCGCCAGCAATGACAGACCACGATCCCTCAACAGGCACCGCCGCCCTGACGCTGGCCGGGCTGCCGCGCGCCCGGCGGGATCAGGCCCTGCTGCACCTCGGGCAGAGCTGGCCGAGCGGGCAGCGGACGACGTCGCCGGCGTCGCCGCTTAGCTCAACCCCAACATCTCCGATCGCCCACCACGGCGCATATGTGGCAGCCGCCAGCGCCGGAGGGGTCCAGCGCCTAGCGCGTGGTCTGGGTCGGGCGACGTGAGGAGGTAGACGTCGCATGGTTGATCGGCCTGGCCGGCAGGCCCCCTCTGGGCCGGTGGGGTTCGGGGTGCTGTTGCGGAGGTTGCGGGAGCGGGCGCTGGTGTCCCAGGAGGAGTTGGCCGCCCGGGCTGGGGTGAGCGTCCGAGCGATCGGGAACCTGGAGCAGGGCCGGGTCGGGCGGCCGCGTGGGGGGTCGGTTCGGCTCCTGGCCGATGCCCTCGGCCTGGTCGGGCTGGAACGCCAGCGGTTCGAGGATGCTGCACGACAGCGGGTCGAGGACGGCGGCCGCCCCCTGCCGGAGGGGTTCCCAGGGGTGTCGAGGGGGTCATGGCCGGGGTCGCAACGGCTGGGGCCGTGCCAGCTACCGCCAGCGGTGGCTGACTTCACTGGCCGCACCGAGCAGGTCACCCAGCTTGGCGGGCTGCTGGTCTCGACCGGCGAGGGTGGGGCGGGGGCGGCGGTGGTGGTGGTGTCGGCGGTGGCTGGCCAGGCCGGGGTTGGGAAGACGGCCCTGGCCCTCCATGTCGCCCACCAGCTACGTGACTGGTTCCCCGATGGCCAGCTGTATGTCAACCTGCGCGGCGCCCAGCAGCAGCCGTTGCCGGCGACCCTGGTGTTGGGCCGGTTCCTGCGGGCCCTGGGTATGGACGGGGCCGCGATCCCTCCGGATGTGGAGGAGCGCGCGGCCTTGTACCGGGCCTGGCTGGCCGACCGGCGGGTGCTGGTGGT
>JBJMHP010000195.1:0-46848 GCA_045807325.1 Actinomycetes bacterium
GGTCATCGACGCCAAGGCCAAGGCGCTCAAGGCGGCCGGGGAGGACGTGATCGGCTTCGGAGCCGGCGAGCCCGACTTCCCCACCCCCCGCCACATCGTGGAGGCGGCCGTGGCCGCCTGCTCCGAGCCCCGCTACCACCACTACACTCCGGGGCCGGGCCTGCCCGAGCTGCGGGCGGCGATCGCGGCCAAGACGGCCCGCGACTCCGGCCTGCGGGTCGAGCCGAGCCAGGTGCTGGTCACCAACGGCGGCAAGCACGCCCTGTACCAGGCGTTCACCACCCTGCTCGACCCGGGCGACGAGGTCCTGCTCCCCTCGCCCTACTGGGTCACCTACCCGGAGGCGATCTCGCTCTTCGGGGCCGACCCGGTGGTCGTGGAGACCGACAAGTCGACCGGCTTCCGGGTCGGGGTCGAGCAGCTGGAGGCGGCCATCACCGACCGGACCAGGCTGCTGGTGTTCGTCTCCCCCTCCAACCCGACCGGGGCCGTCTACCCCAGGGAGGAGGTGGAGGCCATCGGCCGCTGGGCGGCCGGCCGCGGACTGTGGGTGCTGACCGACGAGATCTACGAGCACCTGGTCTACGGCACGGCCGAGTTCTCCTCCATGCCGGTGGTGGTGCCGGAGCTGTCCGACCGCTGCATGGTCGTCAACGGGGTGGCCAAGACCTACGCCATGACCGGCTGGCGGGTCGGCTGGATGATCGGCCCGCCCGACGTGGTCAAGGCGGCCATCAACCTCCAGAGCCACGCCACCTCGAACGTGGCCAACGTCTCCCAGGCGGCCGCCCTGGCCGCGGTCTCCGGCGACCTGGTGGCCGTGGACGAGATGCGGGCCGCCTTCGACCGGCGGCGCCGCAAGATGGTGGAGCTGCTGCGGGCCATCCCGGGCGTCACCTGCGTCGAGCCCGAGGGCGCCTTCTACGCCTTCCCGTCGGTGGAGGGGGTGCTGGGCCGGGAGCTGCGCGGCCGGCGCCCGGCCACCAGCATGGAGCTGGCCGACCTGATCCTGGAGGAGGCCAAGGTGGCGATCGTCCCCGGCGAGGCCTTCGGCGCCCCCGGGTATGCCCGCCTCTCCTACGCCCTGGGCGACGACGACCTGGTCGAGGGCGTCACCCGCATCGCCAAGCTGCTGGCCGAGTCGCGGCCCTAGGCCGGCCACGGGGCAGTTCCACAAGCAACTTGCACAAGCTGCTTGTGGATCCTACCCTTGGAGCATGCCCGACACCTCACCCGCGGACCCGCCGGCGCTGCGGCTGGCCATGGCCATCGCCCGGGTGCGGGCCCGCCTGCGGGAGATCGACCGCTCCGGGTCGATGGGGCTCACCCTCTCGCAGCTGGGCATCCTCAACCGCCTGCGCCGCGACGGGCCGGCGACCGCGGCCTCCCTCGCCGCCGCCGAGCACGTCAGCCAGCAGGCGATCGCCCAGAGCCTCACCGGCCTGAAGCAGGCCGGGCTGGTCGAGTCGACGCCCGACCCCGCCGACCGGCGCAAGTGCCTGCTCGAGGTGACCGACGCCGGTCACGCCCTGATCGGGTCGATCCTCGCCTCCCGCAACGCCTGGCTGGTCCGGGCGGTCGAGCAGACCGTCGGCCCCGGCGAGCGGGACGCCCTCGACAGCGCGATCGCCCTGCTGGAACGGCTCGCCGACGCGCCGGCATGAGGCGGACGTTCCTGGCCCTGCGCAACCGGAACTTCCGGCTGTTCTTTGTCGGGCAGCTGATCTCCAACACCGGCAACTGGCTGACCAACGTCGCCCTCACCCTGCTGGTGCTCAAGCTCACCGGGAGCGGGCTGAGCGTCGGCGTCCTGGCCAGCTTCCAGTTCGGCCCGATCCTGCTGCTGTCGGCCTGGGCCGGGGCGGTCGCCGACCGGTCGGACAAGCGGCGCCTGCTGCTGGTGACCCAGAGCCTGGAGATGGCTCAGTCGGTCGGCCTGGCCGTCCTGGCCTTCCTCCCGCACCCACCGCTGGCCGGGTTGTACGCGCTCGCCGCCTGCGGGGGGATCCTGCTCGCCTTCGACAACCCGCTGCGGCGCTCGTTCGTGACCGAGATGGTCCGGGCCGAGGACCTTCCGAACGCCGTGGTGCTCTACAGCACCATCGTCAACCTCTCCCGGCTCTTCGGGCCGGCGCTGGCCGGCCTGCTGGTGGTGACGGTCGGCTACGGCTGGTGCTTCACGATCGACGCCGGCTCGTACCTGGCCGTGCTGGTCTGCCTGCTCCTGATGCGGCCGGGGGAGCTCCACCGGAGGCCGCCCGAGCCACGGGCCAAGGGTGCGGTACGGGAGGGGCTGCGCTACCTGCGCTCGGTGCCGACCCTGTGGATCAGCTTCGCCATGCTGGGCGCGATCGGCACCCTCTCCTACAACTTCGGCGTCACCCTGCCGCTGTTCGTCACCCGGGCGCTGGACAGCAGCGAGGGCACCTTCACGGTCCTGTACTCGGTCTTCAGCCTGGGCGCGGTGGTGGCCTCGCTGGTGGTCGCCCGCCGTGGGCTGGTGCGACTGCGGCACATCATCCTGGGGGCGGCGGCCCTCGGCCTGACCATGGTGCTGCTCGCGGCCACGCCGAACGTGGCCGCCGCGGTGCCGGTGGTCTTCCTGGTCGGGACGGCCAGCATCCTGTACCTGACCGCCACCACCGCGATCGTGCAGGTCGAGGCGAGACCGGAGATGCACGGCCGGGTCCTGTCGCTGCAGACGGTGGTGCTGATCGGGACCGTGCCCGTCGGCGGCCCCTTCCTCGGCTGGCTCGCCGACACCCTGGGCGGCCGGGCGCCGCTCGTGGCCGGCGGCGTCGTCAGCCTCCTGGCGGCCGTGTTCGGGTGGTGGGCGAGCCGCCGCTCAGCCGGGGCCGAGGTCGATCTCGATGACCGCCAGCGGCGTGGGGGGCTCGTCGCCGTCGGTGACCGTGAGGGTGAGGGTCCTCGCGCCCTCCGGTGGCGCCGGCCGAAAGCCGAGCTGATGGACACTGACTAGGCTGCCGCGGCCGCTCGCCGCACCGGTCAGCACGTAGGCGGTGCCGGCGTCGTCGGCCACCCGCCAGTCGAGGTCGAGCGGACGCCGTGGCCCCATCGGCTCCTCGGCCAGCAGCGCGTAGCGCAGGTCGAGCCACCCCGACCAGAGCTCCAGCGAGATCAGCACCACCCGGAGGCCGTCCCCGCGGAAGACCTCGCGGGCCAGCGGCACCACCCGGACGAGCTCGGCCGGCTGGTCCTGGTAGACGCCGGGCCCGCCGACGGCCATGCCCGCGGTCATCTGCTGGCTCGGCCGGACCTGCCCGGGCGGCTGGCTGGTCCCCGCGGCGAGCTGCTCGGGCGGGGCCCCGCCGGCGTAGCCGGCCAGCACCTGGATCACCTGCTGGCGGACCCGCTCCTGGTCGGCGCCCAGCCTGACCAGGACCTCGGCGCCGACGCCCTGGCCCTCACGCAGGAGCCCGAGCAGGATGTGCTCGGTGCCGATGTAGTTGTGCCCGAGGGCCAGCGCCTCGCGTAGCGACAGCTCCAGGACCTTCTTGGCCCTTGTGGTGAAGGGGATGTGCCCGGTGGGCGGGCTGTCCCCCTGGCCGATGGTCTGCCGCACCTCGTCCCGGACCGCCTCCAGCGAGATGCCGAGCTCGGTCAGGGCTCTGGCGGCGACGCCCTGCTCCTCGTGGACCAGCCCCAGCAGGATGTGCTCGGTGCCGATGTAGTCGTGGTTGAGGAGGCGGGCCTCCTCCTGAGCGAGGACGACGACCCGTCGGGCCCGGTCGGTGAAGCGCTCGAACATCGGCCACCGCCTTCCCTGCGCGCAACCCGCGCCAAGCCTACCCCTCGGCGATCAGCGCCTGCGGGCGGCGTGACGCTCCACCGCCAGGTCGACCAGGCGGGCCACCAGGTCGGGGTAGGACAGCCCGGAGGCGGCCCAGAGCATGGGGAACATGCTCTTGGGGGTGAACCCGGGGATGGTGTTGACCTCGTTGAGCAGGACCCGCCCGGTGGCCTCCTCGTAGAAGAAGTCGACCCGGGCGAAGCCCTCGCAGTCCAGGGCCTGGAAGGCGCGCAGCGACAGCTCGCGCACCCGGTCCCTGACCGCGCCGGGGACGGGGGCCGGGATCTCCAGCTTCAGCGACTCGTCCAGGTACTTGGCCTCGAAGTCGTAGAACTCGTGGCCGGGGACGACCTCGCCGACCACGCTGGCCTCGGGGGCGTCGTTCCCCAGGACCCCGCACTCCAGCTCGCGGGCGACGACGCCCTGCTCGACCAGGGCCTTGGTGTCGTGGGCGAAGGCGTCGGCCAGGCCGGCGGCCAGCCCGTCCGGGGTCTTGACCTTGGAGATGCCGATGGAGGAGCCGAGCCGGGCCGGCTTGGTGAACACCGGGTAGGCGAGGCGCCCCCCCACCTCGGCGGCCACCCGGTCCGGGTCGGCCCGCCAGTCCCGCTCGGGCACGACCAGGTACGGCGCCTGGGGCAGGCCGGCCTGGGCCAGCACCACCTTGGCCATGACCTTGTCCATGGCCAGGGCCGAGGCGAGCACGCCGCTGCCCACATAGGGCAGGTCGGCCAGCTCGAACAGGCCCTGCACGGTGCCGTCCTCGCCGAAGGGCCCGTGCAGGATCGGGAACACCACGTCGACGCCACCGACACCCTGCTCGGGCCGGACCGCCAGCTCGGTCCCGGCCGCCTCGACCTCGGGGAGGGCACCGTCGGAGGCGGTCAGCTCAAGGGGCGACCGGTCGGGCAGCAGCCAGGCGCCGGCGCGGGTGATGGCGATCGGCACCACCTCGAAGCGGTCGGGGTCAAGGGCCTCCATGACCGAGCGGGCCGACACCACCGACACCTGGTGCTCGGCCGAGCGGCCGCCGTACAGGATGGCCAGGCGGATCCTTGGCATGGGCTACGCCACCTCCAGGGCTCGGGTGAAGTCCTCGGCCAGATCGGCCGCGTCCTCGAGGCCGACCGAGACCCGCACCATGCCCTCGCCGATCCCGGCCGCGGCCAGGGCCTCGGGGCTGAACTGGCGGTGGGTCGTGGACGCGGGGTGGGAGACGAGCGTCTCGGTCGACCCCAGGGAGGCGGCCAGCTTGGCCACCCGGGTCGCCTCGATGAACCGGCGCCCGGCCTCCCGGCCGCCCTCCAGGTCGAAGCTGAGCATCCCCGGGTCGCCGTCCAGCAGCTTGGCGGCGAGCTGGGCCGTGGGGTGGCCGGGCAGGCCGGGCCAGTGGACGCGGGCCACCTTGGGGTGGGCGTCCAGGAGCTCGGCCACCACGCGGGCGTTGGCCCCGTGGGCCCGCATCCTCAACGAGAGGGTCTTGACCCCGCGCAGGACCAGCCAGGCGGCGAACGGGTCGGGGGAGGCGCCGAGCTCGATCATGGCCCGCCAGGCGGCGTGGTGGCGTTCCGGGTCGGCGAACAGGGCCAGGCCGCCGACCACGTCGCTGTGGCCGCCCAGGTACTTGGTGGCCGAGTGGACGACCACCGCCGCCCCGTGCTCGATCGGCCGGCACAGGTACGGCGAGGCCACGGTGTTGTCGACCACCAGGGGCAGGCCGGCCGCGGTGGCGGCCTCGGCCAGGGCGGGCAGGTCGGCCACGGTCAGGGTCGGGTTGGCGACCGTCTCGGCGTAGACGGCCCGGGTCGTCGGGCGCAGGGCGGCCCGGACGGCCTCCGGGTCGCCGGCGTCGACGAAGCTGACCTCGATGCCGAAGCGGGGGGCGGTGTGGGCCAGCAGCGAGTAGGTCCCGCCGTACAGGTCCCGCTGGGCGACCACGTGGTCCCCGGCCCCGGCCAGCGACAGCAGCACGGTGGCGATGGCGCCCATGCCCGACGCGGTGGCCAGCCCCTCGGCCGCGCCCTCCAGGCTGGCCACGGTCGCCTCCAGCGCGGCCGTGGTCGGGTTCTCGTAGCGGGTGTAGACGTAGCCCTCGCGCGGCTGGTGCAGGGTGTGGGCGTAGTGCTCGGCGTCGTCGAACACGAAGGTCGAGGTCTGCCAGATCGGGGCGGCCAGGGGCGGCTCGGCCGGGAGCGGCAGGCGGCCGGCATGGATTGCGCGGGTGGCGAAGCCATCAGCCATCGGAGTTCCTCTCGCCGTGGTCGGCAGGCAGGGTATCAACCGGGGGACTGCCGCTTCGCTCCTTGAGCCCCCCGGACCCTCCGTCAACTCCCGCGGCGGCCCTGGCGCGGGCCAGGACCCGGGCCCGGAAGCGGTTGCCCTGGGCGGCGCCGCGGACGCCGCGGACCACCCGCACCCCGCCGTCGCGACCGACCAGCCGGGTGCGCCGGCCCGACACCTCGACGGCCGACAGCTCCCCGTAGCGGTAGCGGCGGGCCCCGCCGATGCCGTGCAGCACCACCGCCTCGTCGTCCAGCTCGGCCGCCAGGACCCGCGCCCGCAGCCAGGCCACGACCAGGCTGACCAGGCCCAGGACGGCCCAAAGGAGGCTGGCCACCGACAGCGACGCGGCCGCGCCCGGGCTCGACTCGGAGGCGACCAGCGAGCCGGCGAGCAGCGCCGAGGCCAGGGCGAGCTCGACCAGCCCGCTGACCAGCGCGTGGGTCACGCCCCCGGGCTGGAACCGCTCGGTCATGCCGGCCCGGCCGTCCCGCCCCGGTACCATTCGGGCGGCTCCCAGCCGGCCCTGGCCTCGGCGACCAGGCCGGCGATGGCGTCCATCACCTTGTCCTTGGCCTGGTTGACCTCGGTCAGGGAGGCGTCGGGGGCCAGGCCGAGGTCGATGGGCGGCCCGGCCCGCTCCACCACCCGGATGCCGCGCCGGAACGGCCCCAGCCTGCCCCGGGTGAAGAGCAGGTGGGCGCCCCACTGGCCGACCGGCACGACCGGTGCCCCGGTGAGGGCGGCCAGCCGGGCGACCCCGTTCTTGGCCGCCATCGGGCTGAAGTCGGGGTTGCGGGTGGTGGTGCCCTCCGGGTAGATGGCCACCGCGGCCCCCTCGCGCATGGCCTCGACGGCGTGGACCAGGGCCTGGCCGGCCCCGCGGGTCTCGCGGTACACCGGGATCTGCCCGGCCCCGCGCAGGATCGCGCCCAGCAGCGGGTTGCGGAACAGCTCCGACTTGGCCAGGAACCGGACCTGCCGGCCGGCCGTGTCGATGAGCACCCCGAGGCACAGCGGGTCGAAGTAGGAGATGTGGTTGGCGGCGATGATCACCGGGCCCTGCTTGGGGATGTTGAGCAGACCCTGGCAGTCGAGCCGGACCCAGAAGCGGATCACCGGCGGCACGACGACCTTGGCCAGGGTGTAGACGGGGTACCGGCGGCTGGCCATGCTCGGCGCATAGTACCGTTGCCGGCGATGCCTGTTCCCCTCGTCCCCGTGAAGGCCCTGGCCGAGGCCAAGGGCCGTCTCGCCCCCCAGGTCGGCCCGCTCCAGCGGCGGCTGCTGGCCATCGCCATGTTCGAGGACGTGGTCGCCGCCCTCCAGGCGGTGCCGGCGCTCGAGGCCCCGGTGGTCGTCTCCCCCGACCGTGAGGTGTGGCGGCGCGCCGACGCCATGGGCTGCCGGGTGGTCGAGGAGCCGCCCGGGGCTGGCGACCTGAACGCCGCCCTGGCCGCGGCCGCGGGCAGCCTGGGCGATGGGTCGCCGCTGCTTGTGGTGGCGGCCGACCTGCCGCTGGCGTCGGCGGCCGGGCTGGAGCGGGTGCTGGAGGCGGCGGCCGGGGCGCCGGTGGCGGTGGTCCCCAGCCACGACGGCGGCGGCACCAACGTGCTCGCCTGGCGCGACCCGGCGTCCTTCGCGCCCAGCTTCGGCCCCGACTCGGCGGCGCGCCACCTGGCCGTGCCCGGCGCCGTCCGGGTCGACGAGCCGGGCCTGTCGCTGGACGTCGACACCGTCGACGACCTCCGCCTGGCCGCCGGCCGCCTCGACCCGTCCTCGGTGACGGCCCGCCGCCTCCGGGACCTCGGGGGTCCGGGGCCTCATGGAGCGGAGCGATAGGTCCCGGTGGAACGGGGATATGCTCCAGCCGCTGACCGGATCGACCGAGGAGGCGTGATGCTGCAGGGCACCGTGAAGAGCTTCGACCCCGAGACCAGGGCGGCGGTCGTGCTCACCGACGCCCGCGTCGAGTACGACGTGCCCCCGGAGGCGTTCGGCGCCTCGGGGCTGCGCAAGCTCACCCTCGGCCAGCGGGTGAAGTTCCGGGTCGAGGGCGAGGGCGACGCCGCCCGCGTCACCTACGTGAACATCCTCACCCTGCCCGACCCGGCCTGAGCCGCCCCCCGGGAACGCCGAGGCCCCGCCACGGCGGGGCCTCGGGTCCTGGCGGTGCTACTTCTTCTTGCCGCTCTTGGCCTTGCTCCGCGAGCTGGCCGCCTTGACGGTGCTCTTGGCGGCGCTGTTGCGCGACGTGGCCGCCCGGGTGGCGCCGGCCTTGGACGTCGAGGCCTTGCTGGCGCTGGCCCTGGACGCGCTGGCCCTGGCGGTGCTCGCCTTGGCGGTGGACTTGACCGGCGTGAGCTTGGGCGCGGTCGCCCGGCCGCTCACGACGTCCTTGAAGCCCTGCCCGGCGCGGAACCGCGGGACCTTGGTCGCCTTCACCTTGACCGGGTCGCCACTGCGCGGGTTGCGGGCGGTGCGGGCCTTGCGGTCCTGCCGCTCGAAGGTGCCGAAGCCGACCAGCGCAACGCGCTCGCCCTTCTTCACGGCGACCTGGGTGTGCTGGATCAGGCTGCCGAGCACCTTGTCGACGTCGGTGCGCGCGACCGCGGTGTGCTTCTGGATCGCGTCGACGAGTTCCTTGCGGTTCAAGGGCGCCTCCTTGCCCAGTAAGGGGATTTCCCCCGTCGGGACCGGACCTCCATAGCCCCGTCCCCCTTCGGCCGAGCATCGTAAAGACGCGGATATCAAAGGTCAACAACCCTCGACGAACGTCAATCCGTTGCGGCACAACGGCATCATCGGCTCCCGAACGGAAAAGGTGAAGTGATCTCCTTGCCTGGCAACGATTCTGGCTCTGGCAGGCTGGAGCGGCTCGCCGGAATGCTTGGCATTTGTCCAGGTCCTGCCGCCGATCTTGCCACCCACCGTGGCGTGTGGGATCCTGCCCTTACCGTTGAAGGGCTCAAGTATCGGAGCGGCGGTGACGGTGAAGGCCGAGACCGCGACGCCGGTTGCACAGGCGATCTGGGAGCTGCTCGTCGAGCTGTCGATGTCGCGCGTGCGCCAGCGGTTCCTGGCCACGGTCACCGAGCTCGGCCTCTCCCTCCCCCAGGCCCATGCCCTCAAGGTGTTGCGCCCCGGGCATCCGATCCCCATGCGGGAGCTGGCCGACGGGCTCCACTGCGACCCTTCGAACATCACCGGGATCGTCGACCGCCTCGGCGACCGGGGCCTGGTGGAGCGCGGGTCGGCGCCCGGTGACCGGCGCGTCAAGACCCTGATGCTCACCGAGGAGGGCGCCGCCCTGCGAATGCGGCTGCTCGACCAGTTGTCCGACCCGCCACCGGGCCTGGGCAGGCTGAGCCTCGACGAGCAGCGCCGGCTCCACGACCTTCTGCGCCGCGCCCTGCTGGACGACTGACGCCACGCCCACCCGGCTGGTCCCAAGCGAGAGGACCACTCCGATGGACGTCCTGATCGGCGTCGCCTGGCCGTACGCGTCCGGGCCGCGCCACCTCGGCCACCTGGCCGGAGCCTACCTGCCCGCCGACGTCGCCGCCCGCTACCACCGGCTGGCCGGCGACCGGGTCCTGCTGGTCTCCGGGTCCGACCAGCACGGCACCCCGATCACGGTCGCGGCCGAGCGGGCCGGCCTGTCGCCGGCCGCCCTGGCCGACCGCGAGCACGTGCGCATCGCGGCCAGCTTCGCCCGCGCCGGCATCTCCTTCGACCACTACACGAGGACGGCGACCCGCCGGCACCACGCCGTCACCCAGGACCTGTTCACCCGCCTGCACACCAACGGGTTCGTCACCGAGGCGACCCAGCCGGCCGCCTTCTGCGGGCGCGAGGGCCGCTCCCTGCCCGACCGCTACGTCGAGGGCACCTGCCCAGCCTGCGGCGCCCCCGACGCCCGCGGCGACCAGTGCGACACCTGCGGCCGCACCCTCGACCCCGAGGAGCTGGGCGCGCCCCGCTGCCGGCGCTGCGGCGGACCGGCCACCCTCCGGCCCCTGCGCCAGCTGTTCCTCCGCCTGGACCTGCTCCAGCCACAGGTCGCGCGGTACCTGGACGCGCACGGGCCCGGCTGGCGGCCGTTCGTTGGCGCCGAGGCCGGCGGCTGGCTGGCGGCCGGCCTGCGGCCACGGGCGATCACCCGGGACCTGGACTGGGGCGTGCCCGTGCCCCTGCCCGGCTGGGAGGACCGCCGGCTGTACGTGTGGTTCGACGCGGTCATCGGCTACCTGTCGGCGTCGGTGGAGTGGGCCGAGCTGCACGGCGACCCCGACGCCTGGCGGTGCTGGTGGCAGGGCGACGCGGCCCGCCACCGCTACTTCGTCGGCAAGGACAACATCTGGTTCCACACCGTCTGGTGGCCGGCCATCCTGCTCGGCGCCGGTGGGGACCTCCGCCCACCCGACGAGGTGGTGGCCAACCACTACCTGACCCATCCCACCGGAGGACCCCCCCGATCCACCGGGAGACCACCCCGGCGGTCCCCCGGACCCCCCTGGCCCACCGGCAAGCTGTCGGCCAGCCGGGGCCGGGCCCCCACGATCGACGAGGGCATCGACCGGGTCGGGCTCGACCCGCTGCGCCACGCCCTGTGCGCGCTCGGGCCGGAGACGGCCGACGTCGAGCTGGCCTGGGACAAGGTGGCCGAGCTGACCGCCAGCGGCCTGCTCGGCGCCGTCGCCGGCCCACCCCACCGGGTGGCGACCCTGCTGTGGCGCCGCTTCGGGGGCCGCCCCGACCCGGCCGCGCTGGCCACCGCCGGGCCCGAGCGGGCCGAGGCCGCGGCCGCCCTGGCCGAGGTGGGGGCCGCCCTGGACCGGGCCGAGCTGCGCCGCGCCCTCCAGGCGGTGCACGCCATCGGCCGCGGCGTCAACCGCCGCCTGGCCGCCACCGAGCCCTGGCGCCTCCCCGACCCCGACGCCCACCGCGAGCTCACCCGCCTGCTGCCGCTGCTGGACGCCCTCGGGGTGGCCGCCTGGCCGTTCGTCCCCGATACCGCCGGCCGCGTCCGCACCCTCATCGGCCGCCCCGCGGCTCCGTGCCGCTGGGCGGTGGACCCCGACCCGCCCGTGGTCCCCGCCCCACCGGACCCGCCGCTGCGCCGCTGACCCTACCCTCTTGGCGTGGGGGCGGCGGGCCAGGGAGAATGCGGCGGGAAACGGAAGGAGCCTGCGTTGCGTATCGAGTCGTCGGTCACCTCCCTGTCATGGATTCCGCTCGGGGCGATGGAAGGCGCCGGCACCGAGCTGGCGTTCCGCTTCGGCATCGCCCACTACGACCCGCCACCGCCCGAGGTCCTGGAGGACCTGGAGGCCCTCAAGGCCGCCGACCGCTTCCGGTTCGCCAACGACCTGCGGGCCTGGATCGAGGTCGACGACGACGGCCGAATCGCCGACCACGGCCACGCCGGCGGCGGCCAGATCGGCAGCACCACTATGCGCCTGGGCGCGCGCGAGCTGACCTTCGCGGCCACGCCGTTCCCGGACCTGCGGCCCAAGCCGGAGCTCGGCGACGGCTGGGTCCGGTTCGTGCAGACGGCCGGCGGCCGCACCGGGGCGCCGGCGCCGCGGCGCATCCGCCGCCCGCCCTTCATCCAGTGGATCGCCCCGGCCGCCTGGTCGACCCTGGCCCTGACCGTCCACACCGACGGCCGGGCCACCTACGAGGTGGTCGGGGCCAGCCCCTTCCCGCGCCACTGGATCTACGACCACGACGGCAAGCTGGTCGCCAAGACGGGCCGGATCGACTTCGACCGCTGGTTCCGGGAGACCGAGATGCAGCGGACCCCCTGGGGCGACGAGGACTCGCCAGCGCTGGTCGTGGCCGCCGAGACGGCCCTGGAGCGGCGGCTGTCGGTGGCCATCATCGACGGCAAGCCCTCGTTCCGGCGCCTGGAGACCGGCGAGACCCTGGTCGAGCAGGGCGACACCGGCACCGACGTCTATCTCCTCTTCGACGGCGTGCTCATGGTGGAGGTCGACGGCAAGCCGGTGACCGAGCTCGGGCCGGGGGCCGTGGTCGGCGAGATGGCCCTGCTCGAGGGGGGCCGGCGCACGGCCACCCTGCGGGCGGTCACCCCCTGCCGGATCGCCGTGGTCGCCGGCGAGCAGCTGGACCGGGACGCGCTGGCCGAGGTGGCGCGGGGCCGCCGGGAGCCCGACGACTGACCATGACCGCGGCGGTACCGAGGCGGGCGACGCTGCGGGTCGCCGTCTGGACCTTCCATCTGGTGCTGCCGCTGCTGGGGCTGTGGCTGCTGCTGGCCCAGCCCCACTTCGACGTCGTCATCGAGCACCATGTCGGGCACTTCGCGCTGGTGGTGGCCGTGGCCGCGGTCAACGTGGCCCTCGGGGTGCGCATGAGCGAGGTGTCGCGCAACCAGGGCGACGCCCGCCTGTTCCTGGTGTCGCTGGTGTTCCTGTCCAGCGCCGGCTTCCTGCTGCTGCACGCCCTGGCCACGCCTCAGGTGATTCTCTACGGGCGTAACGCCGGGTTCGCCATCGCCACTCCGGTCGGGCTGCTGCTGGCGGCCGTGTTCGCCGCCCTCTCCTCGCTCAACCTGACCCCCGAGCGGGCCGAGGCCGTACTGCGCCGCCAGGCCCTGCTCCGGGGCGGCCTGGCCGCGGTCATGGTCGCCTGGGGCGTGGTGTCGCTGTTCGGGCTGCCGCCACTGGACGCCCCCCTGCCCGAGGAGGCCAGCCGGGGCCCGCTGACCGCCATGGCCATCGCCGGGGTCGCCCTGTACCTCGTGGCCGCGGTCCGCTACTGGCTGCTGTACCGGCGCCGGCCGTCGGTGATCCTGATCGCCATCCTCACCGCCTTCGCCCTGCTGGCCGAGGCCATGGTCGCGGTCGCCCTGGCCCGCAACTGGCACGCCTCCTGGTGGGAGTGGCACCTGCTGATGGCGTTCGCCTTCGCCTTCGTCTACTACAGCGCCCACGTCCAGTACGCCCGCGAGGGCTCCTGGTCCAGCCTGTTCCGGGGCATCTACCTCCAGGAGACGATCCAGCAGGTACGTCGCGAGCACGGCGCCGCCCTGGAGGCGCTGGTCGAGGCCATGCAGCAGCCCAACGGGGCCCGGCCGGTCGGCCGGGTGGTGGCCGACCTGGCCGACCGCTTCGACCTGACCGAGGGCCAGGCCCAGGTGCTCGAGCGGGCCGCCGAGGCGCTGCTGGCCGAGCGCGAGCAGATCAGCCGCCTGCGGGCCCTGGTCGCGGTGGGGGCCGAGGCCCGGGTGATCGTGGACGAGCGCCACCTGCTGGAGCGCGGGGTCGAGCTGACCGGCCAGGCGCTGCGGCCCGACGCGCTGCGGGTCGGGCTGGTCGAGGGCGAGCGGCTGGTGTTCCCGTCCTCGATGCGGGCCGAGGGCTGGACCGACCCGCCGGCCGCCGAGCGGGGGCCGGACGACGGCGGCGGCGACCCGACCGCGGCCTCCCTGACCTCCCTGGAGCCGGTCGAGGAGACCGACGGCCCGGGTGGGCGGCTGGTCCTGCCCCTGACCGTCAAGGACCGCCCGGCCGGGGTCCTGGACGTGCGCCGGGCCGAGGGGCCCTTCGCCGAGCGGGACCGGTGGCTGCTCCAGGCCCTGGCCAGCCAGCTGTCCATCGGGCTGGAGAACGCCCGGCTGTACCGCCAGCTCGACGGGCTGTTCCGTCAGTACATGTCGCCCGACGTGGCCACCGCCCTGCTGGCCGACCCGACCCAGGCCGCCCTGGGCGGCGACGTGGCCGAGGTGACGGTGCTCTTCGCCGACCTGCGCGGGTTCACGCCCTACTCCGAGCGGACCGCCCCCGACCAGGTGGTGGGCATGCTCAACCAGTACTTCGGCCGGGCCGTGCCGCTGCTGCTGGCCAACGGGGGCACGGTCGTCCAGTTCGTCGGCGACGCCGTCATGGCCCTGTTCAACGCCCCGGCCCGCCAGCCCGACCACGCCCTGCGGGCGGCCAGGGCGGCCCTGGGCATGCAGGCGGCCATCGAGGCGGTCGCCGAGCATCAGCCGGACTGGCCCCGGTTCCGGGTCGGGATCAACACCGGCCCGGCCCTCATCGGCAACATCGGCAGCGACGAGTTCCGCAACTTCACCGCCATCGGCGACACCGTCAACCTGGCCGCCCGCCTGGAGCAGGAGGTGGCCGAGGCCGGCCAGGTGGTGCTCGGCCCCACCACCCACGCCGCCATCAAGCACCTGGCCATCGCCCGGCCCCTCGACCCCATCGCGGTCAAGGGCAAGCGCGACCCCGTCGCCTGCTGGGTCCTGGAAGGCCTCAAGGACGACCCCACCACCTGGTCCCCCGACCACCCCCATCGCCCCACGCCCACGCCCCCCGAGGGCGACCCGGCGCCCGCCGACGCCCCTCCCGCTGGACCGGCGTCCCCTTGATGTAGACGACCGTTCGTGCTTTTATTGGGCCATGAGCAAGGGGACCGAGACCCGCCAGGCCGTGCTGGAGGAGGCGGCCCGGGTGGCCAGCAGGGTCGGGCTGGGCGGCCTGACCATCGGGTCGCTGGCCACCACCACCCAGCTCTCCAAGAGCGGGCTGTTCGCCCACTTCCAGTCCAAGGAGGCCCTCCAGCTCCAGCTCCTGGACCACACCCGGGAACGCTTCGTCGACCTGGTGGTCCGCCCGGCCCTGGCCGCCCCCCGCGGCGAGCCGAGGGTGCGCGAGCTGTTCCGGCGCTGGCTCGCCTGGGACGCCGACGCCCTGCCCGGCGGCTGCCTGTTCGTCGCGGCCAGCGCCGAGTTCGATGACCAGCCGGGCCCGGTCCGCGACCGGCTGGCCCAGGACCAGCGCGACTGGCTGGAGACCATCGCCCAGGTCTTCCGGACCGGCATCGCCGAGGGCCAGTTCCGCCCCGCCGCCGACCCCGAGCAGTTCGCCCACGACCTGCACGGGGTGATGCTGGCCTTCCACCACGCCAGCCGGCTGCTCGGCGACCCGGACGCCGCCGCCCGCGCCACCCGCGCCTTCGAGGCCCTGCTGCTCGCCGCCCGCCAACCAGCCCCTGACCCAGCCTCCTGAAGGAGACGCCGATGCCCGGCAGCCGGCTCGCCGCCACGCAGAAAAGCACGATCGTTCGGTCATTCGTGGTGCTGGAGCGGGTCGCCCCCGCCGCCGGCGCCCGCTGGGCCGAGACCCTCTGGTTCACCGTCCCCAGGGCCAGGGCCCGTCCCGAGCGGCCGGCGCCCCCCGGCCGCCCCTTCCAGGTCCAGGTCAACGGCCACACGGTCGCCGGCGAGGCCTGGGGCGCCGGGCCGGTGGTGTACCTGGTCCACGGCTGGGGCGGCTGGGGCCGGCAGCTGGAGGCGTTCGTGGGCCCGCTGGTCGAGCGGGGCCACCGGGTGGTCACCTTCGACGCCCCCAGCCACGGCGCCTCCGACCCCGGCCCCGCGGGCCCGGGCCGCGGCACCATCCTCGAGTTCGCCGACGCCCTGACCGCGGTGGCGGCGGCCAACGGCCCGGCCCACGCCCTGGTCGCCCACTCCCTGGGCGCCACCGCGGCCGCGTACGCCATGCGCGGCGGGCTGCGGGTCGAGCGGGCGGCGTTCGTCGCCCCCATGGCCGACCCCCTGCCCTACACCCACATCTTCGCCGGCCGCCTCGGCTTCGGCGAGCGGGTCCGGACCCGCCTGGTGGACCGGATCGAGCGCCGGGTCGGCATGCCCCTGTCGGCCTTCGACGTCCCGGCCATGGCCGGCGAGGTCCCCACCCCGCCCCTGCTGCTGGTCCACGACCGCCAGGACGCCGAGACGGGCTGGTCCGACAGCGCCGCCATCGCCCGCTCCTGGCCACACGCCCGGCTGGTCACCACCGGCGGCCTCGGCCACCGCCGCATCCTCCGCGCCCCGGCGGTGGTGACCGAGGTGGTGGAGTTCGTTGCCGAGCCGGTGGCCGCCCGCCCGGCCGGCCCGGCCCCGGCCCGCTCCTGACCCTCAGGCCCGCACGACCAGGACCGTCTCCAGGGTCGGGTCGAGGCGCCGGCCATGCGGCTGCCCGCGTGGGCCTCGTCCCGGAGGGCCTCCAGCAGGTCGGTGGTGATCGGCTCGTGGGGGGCAAGAAGGCGTCACGGGGTGTCGTGCGGCACAGGCCAGGGGGCTAGGGGGAAGGCGGGGCTTCCTCGGGCGTCCCGGTCGACCCCGGGGGCCGGCCGCGGCTGCGGATCCGCTCGAAGGGGGTGTGGCAGGCGGTGCAGATCCAGGAGGAGGTCATCACCGTGGGGCCGACCATGCCGACCTGCTCCACCTGGTCGGAGTCGCACCAGGGGCAGGTCACGCCGGCGTCGTCGCCGCCGGCGGGTCCAGGCGGCGCTGGAGGGGGTTCCATCGGTGCCATGGTAGGTCCTGGTCCTCCAGCGGCTCCCGGGCGATGCCGGCGGCGTCCAGCACCGGCCCGACCCGCCCCAGGTAGCGGCGGCGCAGCTCGTGGTTGTCGTGGCCAAGGACGCCCCGGCCACGCAGGACCTCGACCCCGCGCTCTCCCGGCCGGCCGAACCAGCACAGCAGCTCCGGGAGGGACTCGTCGACGCGGGCCTGGAGCTGGCCGCGGCCGCCGTGGAGGCCGACCAGCTCCCGCACCCGGCCCTCGGCGAAGTCCCGGTGGAACGCCTCCTCCTCCAGCATCCGCGGCACCCGCCTGGCCAGGGCGGCGTAGTCTCCGCCAGCCAGCGCCTCCAGCATGACGGTCACGGCGGTGTCGACCAGCAGCAGGGCGGCGACCGCGTGCGACCAGGTCGGGAAGGGCCGGTCGAGCAGGGACACGCGGTAGGCGCGGGACCGCTCGGCCGGGTCGACCGGGCCGGGGAACGGCAGCTCGCCGAGCAGCGGGTACAGCACCCGGGCCTGGCCGAGCTCGCCCTGGGCGACGGCCGCGCAGGCCACCCCGACCTCGAGGCTGGGCGACCCGACGGCCCACCCCGACAGGTGCCGGCCGAGCCAGTACTTGTTGTCGCCCAGGACCAGCAGGAGGTTGACCAGCGCCGGGGCGGTGGGGTCGTGGTCAGCCACCGCCGACGACCCAGTGGACGGCCCGCTCGGGGACCAGCACCAGCTCGACCCAGCGGTCGCCGTAGCGCTCCAGGGCGGCCGCGGCCGCGGCGGCGTCGTCGTCGGCCTCGACCGTGCCCTGGTGCTCCAGCGGCTCCGGGTAGGCGGTGCGGCCGAGCACCCGGTAGCGCTCCACGCCCCGCTCCCCTACTCCGGGACGATCACGGGGACGACGGCCGAGCGGGGGGCGACGAACATCTCCTGCCAGCGCCGCTCGTCGTACAGCATGAAGGCGAACACCTTGGCGTCGCTGGCCCCGGCGGCCTGCACCGTGCCAACGTGGTGGGCCCGGGCCTCGCGGTCGTGGCGGGCGAACACCTCCCAGACCTCGGCCGGGGTGTCCACGGCTCAGGTCACCCCGAGGGCGCGAAGGGCGAGGCGGCCCTCCTCGGTCAGGTCCTGGCGGCTCCAGGGCTCGAACAGCTCCTCGACCTCGACGCCGGTCACGCCCTCCAGGCGGCCCAGCCGGGCCTGGACGTCCTCGATGAGCACGTCGGTGCAGGGGCAGGCGATCGAGGTGAAGGTGATGCCGACGGTGACCGTGCCGCCCTGGACGCGGACCGACCGGACCAGACCCAGGTCGACGATGCCGACCGGCAGCTCCGGGTCCTGGACCTCGGCCAGGGCGGCCCACACGGCGGCCTCGGCGACCATGGTCAGCCGCCCTCGGCCGCCAGCTGGCGCCGGCCCCGCTGGATGAGGCCGACGAACTCCTCGTTGGCCGGGCCGCGGCGCCGCCACCGGGCCAGCACCTCGTCCCAGGTGACCGCCCCGCCCTCGACGTCCCAGCGCTTGGCGTCCTCGTCGAAGCGCATCGGGAACGGGCAGTCGACCACGTACTGGCCGGTGGCGGTGTCCAGGTGGGCCGGGACCTCGAACCCCAGCCCCTCACACAGCGGCACCGTGGCCGACATCCAGGCCTGGCGCAGCTGGTCGTTGGTCAGGCCCTTGAGCTGGTAGCCGACCTGCTCCTTGTGCTGCTTGAGGTCGTCGGGCAGCCCGAACCACTCCAGGGTGAGCACGAACATCCAGTCGATCGCCCGCTGCACCGCCGCCTTCTTGTCCGGGTCGTCGGACAGGATCTTCATCCACCGCTCGCCGTGGCGCAGGTGGAAGGTCTCCTCCCGGTCGACCTTGACCAGGGCCCGCTTCCACGGTCCGTAGCTGGTGTGCTGGTAGATGTCGCTGAGCAGCACGAACCCGGCCCGGTCGTAGAAGGCGTTGGCGATCACCAGCTCCTCCCACCGGTCCAGGGGCACGTCGAAGGCGTACGGGTACTTGAACGCCTTGGGCTCCCGCTCGTAGATCAGCTGGTCGGTGTCCACCCCAAGGTCCCGCAGCATCCGGTACCCGATGTGGGCGTGGCCCAGCTCGTCCTGCACGATGCTGGTCGCCGACATGTAGGAGTTGATCGAGGGCGCGTCCCTGGCCGCCCGCAGGTACGCCGGCGCACTGATCAGCTCGGTGTCCGCCGACACGATCAGCGTCCGCTTGAGCCCCTCGACATAGGCCTCGGTGGCGGTGTCCGGCCCCTCGATCAACCTGCCGCTCCGCAGCCGCTCGAGCAGCTCCCCCTCCGACCTCAACGCCATGCCCGCTCCCTCCCGCGGGCCCCATGATCGCTTCGTCTGACCGGTCGGTCAACCGCCGGCTGGGAGCGGGAGCAGCCGTTCTGCGATCCACCCGGCGGCCTCGCCCCCGACCGCTTCCAGGTCATCGGTGGGCTACCCGAGGCCCCGGTAGACCCGCAGGGCGTTGCCGCCCAGCACCGCTCGGAGGGTGTCGTCGTCCAGGTCGAGTTTGGTGATGGCGCGGGCGTTGGTGGCGATGCCGGGGGCGCCGGGCCAGTCGCTGCCGAAGATGCATTTTCTGGCCAGGCGGTTGAGGTCGAAGCGGGAGAAGTAGGCGGGGAGGCGGGAGGGGGGGAGGCCGGAGAGGTCGATCCAGACGTTGGGGCGGGCCAGGGCGAGGAAGGCGGCGGCGTCGTACCACCAGCCGCGGCCGCCGTGGGCCAGGACCACGGTGAGGTCTGGGACGTGCTGGATGAGCTCGTCGATGGGGGCGGGGTCGCCGAAGCGGTTGACGGCGCCGGGGAAGGTGCTGGTGCCGGTGTGGAACACCACCGGCACCCCCAGCTCGGCGCAGCGCTGGTAGACCAGGTAGAGGACGCCCTCGGTGGGTGAGAAGCCGCCGTGGACCGGGTGCAGCTTGACCGCGGCCGCGCCAAGGGCGAGCTGGCGGCCCAGCTCGTCGGTGATCGGGTGGTGCAGGTGGGGGTTGAGGCTGGCGATGGGCCGGAACCGGCGCGGGTTGTGCTCGACCAGGGGCAGGAGGTCCTCGACCGGCTGGATCCCGGTGACCCGGGGGCTGTACTCGCTCATCAGCAGGGCGACGTCGACGCCCTCGGCCTCCAGGTAGGCGTCGAAGCGGTCGGGACGCAGCGTGCCCGCCTCGTCGTACAGGTCGTCGAAGGGGATGCCGCGGCCGAACTCGAGCGCCCAGCGCTGCCAGTCGACCTTGAGGGTGGGCCGCCGGGCCGGGTGCAGGTGGACGTCGACCAGTGGGATGCCGTCGATCATCCGGTCGTCCCCGCGGGCGGGACCGCGGCCGTGCCAGAGTCCCCCGCCGGGGTGCCGCGCAGCTTGAAGCGCTGGATCTTGCCGGTGGTGGTCTTGGGCAGCTCGTCGGTGTACTCGACGATGTGGGGGAACTCGTGGCGCTGGAGCCGCTGCTTGCACCAGGCCTGGAGCTCGGGGGTGAGCCGGCCGGCGTCGGCCTCGGGGGCGACGACCACCGCCTTGATGCGGGTCAGCCCGTCGACCCGGACCTGGACGACCGCGCACTCGTAGATGGCCGGGTGCTCGGCCAGGGCCTGCTCCATCTCCACCGGCGACACCCACAGGCCGGCGACCTTGAGCATGTCGTCGACCCGGCCCTGGTGCCACCAGAACCCGTCGGCGTCCTGGCGGTAGCGGTCGCCGGTCCAGGTCCAGTCCCCCAGCACCGTCTGCTTGGTCTTCTCGTGCTGGCGCCAGTAGCCGGCCAGGGCGCTGTCGCCGCGGACGTACAGGGTGCCGGTCTCGCCCTGGGGGACGGGCTCGCCCTCGTCGCCGAGCAGCTTGAGGTCGTAGCCGGGCACGGCCACCCCGCTGGACCCGGGCCGCAGCCGATCGGTGGTGTTGGAGCAGAAGATGTGCAGCATCTCGGTCGAGCCGATGCCGTCCAGGATGACCAGGCCGTAGGTGTCGTGCCAGCGCCGCCAGATCTCGGCCGGCAGCGACTCGGCGGCCGAGACGCACAGCCGCACCGACGACAGGTCCCGCCCCTTGGCCTCGGGCGTGGCCAGCATGGCGTTGTAGAGGGTCGGGACCGAGAACAGCAGGGTCGGCCGGTGGCGCTCGACGGCGTCCAGGACCCGGTCGGGGGCGGGCCGGCCGTACAGCTGCACCGAGGTCGCCCCGATCCAGAACGGGAACGACAGGCTGTTGCCGAGGCCGTAGGCGTGGAACAGCTTGGTGGTCGACAGGCACAGGTCGTCGGTGCCGATGCCGAGCACCTGGCTGGCGTAGGTCCGGCAGGTCCAGGGCAGGTCGTGCTGGAGGTGGACGACCCCCTTGGGCCGCCCGGTGGAGCCGGAGCTGTACAGCCAGAAGGCGGCGTCGTCGCGGTGGGTCGGGGCCGGGGCCAGCTCGCCGGCGTGCTCGGCCAGCAGGTCCTCCAGGGCGTGCGCGTCCTCGCCCTGGCCGCCGGCCACCAGCAGCTGGACCGGCTGGTCGCGGCCGGCCAGGGCCTCGCGGACCTTGGGGAGCAGGTCCAGGTCGGCCACCACCGCCCTGGCCTCGCTGTCGGCGAGCAGGTAGCGGTAGTCGTCGGGCTTGAACAGCGGGTTGAGCGGGACCGGGACCATCCCGGCCCGGATGGCACCAAGGAACACCGCCGGGAAGGCCGGGGTGTCGTCCATGACCATCAGCACCCGCTGCTCGCGCTGGACGCCGAGCGCGCCCAGGGCCCGCCCGGCAGCGCAGGCCATGGCCAGCAGCCGCTCGTAGCTGACCTCGCCGTACTCGCCGACGATGGCCGCCTTGGCCCCGCGCCCGGCCTCGAGGTTGGCGTCCAGCAGGGTGCTGACGTTGTAGCGCTCAGGTAGCTCGGACGATGTCATCTGGGCCTCACTCCCCCGCCGTCCCTCCGGGGCACCCCCTGGGGTTCCCGGATCCCTCCCGATGCACCGGGGCACCCCCCTGGGGTTCCCCGGACCCCTCCGGCGCCTCAGTGCCGGACGACCACCGACTTGGTCTCCTGGTAGTAGTCGAGCGCCTCGATGCCGTGCTCCTTGCCGTAGCCGCTCTGCTTGAGCCCGCCGAACGGCAGCTCGTCGTAGACCTTGTTGATCGAGTTGACCCAGGTGTAGCCGGCCTCCAGCCGCTCCGCGGCCAGGTTGGCCCGGTGCAGGTCGCGGGTCCAGATGGCCGAGCCGAGCCCGAACGGCGAGTCGTTGGCCCGCTCGATCGCCTCGTCCAGGCCGCCGACCCGCCAGATTGGCAGGACCGGGCCGAAGGTCTCCTCGACCGCCACCCGGGCGTCGGCCGGCGGCTCCAGCAGCAGGGTCGGGGCGTAGAAGAAGCCGCGGTCGTAGACCTCGCCCTGCGGGCGGGTGGCGCCACAGAGGACCTTGGCCCCGCGGTCGACGGCGTCGGCCACCTGCTCCTCGATCAGGGCCCGCTGACGGGCCGAGTGCAGCGGCCCCATCAGCACCCGCTCGGCCGTGCCAGGCCCGACCCGGAGCTTGGCCGCCTTGGCGACCAGCCGCTCGACGACCTCGTCGGCGACCGTGTCGAACACGAACAGCCGCTTGGTGGCCAGGCAGGCCTGGCCACAGTTGAAGAACCGGCCGACGCTGGCCGCGCTGACGGCCCGGTCCAGGTCGGCGTCGTCGCAGATGATCATCGGGTCGGAGCCGCCCAGCTCCAGGGTGACCCGCTTGAGGTGCTCGGCGGCGGCGGCCATGGTGCGCCGCCCCACCGGGGTGGAGCCGGTGAAGGCGACCTTGCGGACCCGTGGGTGGCGGACCAGGGCGTCGCCGGCGACCGGCCCGGTGCCGGTGACGACGTTGAAGGTGCCGGCCGGCAGGCCGCCCTCACAGAGCAGCTCGGCCAGGCGCAGGGTGGTCAGCGGGGTCGTCTCGGCCGGCTTGGCCACCACCGTGTTGCCGGCCACCAGGGCCGGGCCGAGCTTGTTGGCCAGCAGGGTGGTCGGGAAGTTCCAGGGCACGATCGCCCCCACCACCCCGAGGGGGCGGCGCAGCACCACCCCGTAGGCCCCCTCGTCCAGGTTGGGCACGTACCCGCCGCGGAGGCTCTTGGCCAGGCCGGCGTAGTGCTCCAGGGTCTCCAGGCAGCGGTCGATCTCCAGCCCGGCCTCCCGCAGGGGCTTGCCCTGCTCGCGGGTGAGGGAGGCGGCCAGCTCCCCGGCCCGGCCGCGGGCATGCTCGGCGGACCGGCCGAGGAGCTCGCCGCGGCGGGCGGCCGGGGTCGCCCACCAGCCCTCGAAGGCGGCCTGGGCGGCGGCCACGGCCGCGTCCACATCGGCCGGGGTCCCGGCCGGGACCTCCTCGAAGGCCTCCCCGACGGCCGGGTCCAGCACCTGGAGCCGGTCGCCGCCCGTCCCCTCATACGGGCCGCCGTCGACAAACATCGTCCTCACGGCTCGGCGCCCAGCAGGAGCGGCAGGTTCCGGTGGCAGAGGGCCTTGTACTCGGCGTGGGAGGTCCTCCAGTCCTCGCGCTGCAGCCAGACGAGGAAGGTGCCCTCGATCAGGGCCCGCATCGCCGCCGCAGCCGCCACCGGGTCCTCGACCCGGAGCCCGCCCGAGGCCACGCCGTCGCGGATGACCTCCTCGTACAGGCCGTTGATGATCTCGTGGGCCATGCCCGGCAGCTGCCCGAAGGACGGGACCCGGGCCGCGTGCTCGATCAGGTCCAGGTACAGCAGGTAGAACTCGCGGTTCTGCTCGGGGCCGACGAAGACGGCGTCGACCAGGGCGGCGATGGCCTGGCCGGGGTCGGCGGCGCCGGCGATGCGCCGGCGGATGCGGGCCTCGGTCCGCTCGAGGGCCCAGCGCATGGTGACCAGGAACAGGTGCTCCTTGCTCTTGAAGTAGTACAGGACCATGCCCTTGCTGACCCCGGCCTCGTCGGCCACGTCCTGGAGCGACAGGCGGTGGCTGCCCTGGCGGGTGATGACCTGGTAGGCGCTGCGGACCAGGGCGTAGGCGCGGGGCGACAGCGTCTCGTCGCCGACCTGGCGGGTGGCCACCTCAGCGCCCACTGAACTTGGGTGGGCGCTTCTCGGTGAAGGCGGTCATGCCCTCCCGGGCGTCCTCGGAGGCGAACAGGGCGGCCAGCTCCTCCAGCTCGCGGTCGAGGGCGTCGGGCAGGGGCCGGTCCAGGCCGTCGTTGACCACCCGGGTGATGGCGGCCACGGCCAGCGGGGCGCCGCCGGCCAGGCTGGCGGCCAGGTCGGCCACGGCCTGGTCGAACCCGCCGGCCGGGACCAGCCGGTCGACCATGCCCAGGCGCTCGGCCTCGGCCGGGGTGACGGTGCGGCCGGTGGTCATCAGCTCCAGGGCCCGGCCGCGGCCGATCAGGCGGGGCAGCCGCTGGGTGCCGCCGGTACCCGGGAGCAGGCCAAGGGTGGCCTCGGGCAGCCCGATCCGGTAGCGGCCCTCGGCGGCCACGCGGATGTCGCAGGCCAGGGCGATCTCGTAGCCGCCGCCGAGGGCGTGGCCGGCGATGGCGGCGACGAACAGGGGCGCCTCGGCCGCGAAGCGGTCCAGGACCCGGTGGGCGCGGCGGCACATGACCATGTTGTCGTCGGCCGACCGCTCCAGGAACGCCTTGACGTCGGCCCCGGCCGAGAAGAACCTCTCGCTGGCCGACCGGACCACCGCCACCGCCACCTCGGCCTCGGCGACCTGGCCGATGGCCTGGTCCAGTTCCTCCAGGAAGCCGGCGTCGTAGCTGTTGGCCGGCGGCCGGTCCAGCGTGATCCAGCCGACCCGGTCCCTGACCTCGGCGGTCACCGCCATGGAATCCCCCTCACTGGGACAGGCCGCCGACGACGACCGACTTCGCCTCGGTGTACTCGGCCAGCGCCTCCAGCCCGTGCTCGCGGCCCAGGCCGCTCTGCCTGGTGCCGCCGAAGGGCAGCTCGTCGTAGCCGTAGTGGAGCTGGTTGACCCAGGTGACGCCGGCCTCCAGCTCGCGGGTGGCCCGGTCGATGGCCACGGCGTCGCGGGTCCAGATCGAGGAGCCGAGCCCGTAGGCGGTGTCGTTGGCCCGCGCGATGGCCTCGTCCAGGTCGTCGACCCGCCACACGGGCAGGACGGGCCCGAACACCTCCTCGGTGGCCAGGCGCGAGTCGGGCGGGGCGTCGACCACCACCGCCGGGGAGAAGAAGTGGCCCGGCCCGTCGGCCGCCTCGCCGCCGACCACGACCTTGGCCCCCCGGTCGACCGCGTCGGCGAGCTGGGCGACCAGCAGGTCGCGCTGGGCGGCGGTGTGCAGCGGCCCGATCCGCAGCCTCGGCTTCTCGGCCTTGGTGGAACCGGGGCCGGGCTCGTAGCGCCCGACCCGTCCGGCCAGCTGCTCGACGAAGGCGTCGTAGACCTCGGCCTGGACGAAGGCCCGCTTGGGGGCCAGGCAGGCCTGGCCGCAGTTCCAGTAGCGGCCGATCTGGACGTTCTTGACGGCCGCGTCCAGGTCGGCGTCGGCCAGGACGATGGTCGGGTCGGAGCCGCCCAGCTCCAGGCTGACGTGCTTGAGGGCGGGGCCGGCGACCTCCATGATCCGGCGTCCGGTGGCCGTCTGGCCGGTGAAGGCGACCCGGCGCACCCCCGGGTGGGCGGCCAGCGCCTCCCCGGTCGCCGGCCCGCCGATGACCACGTTGAGGACCCCCGGGGGCAGGCCGGCCTCGGCGGCCAGCCGGGCCACGGCCAGGGTGGTGAGCGGGGTGGTCTCGGCCGGCTTGGCGACCACGGTGTTGCCGGCGGCCAGGGCCGGCCCGAGCTTGTTGCCGAGCAGGGTCAGGGGGAAGTTCCAGGGGGTGATGGCGCCGACCACCCCGAGGGGACGGCGCACCACCAGCCCGTAGGCCGGGCCGAACTGGCCGGGCAGCTCCTGGTAGGTGCCGCGGACCTTGGTGGCCGCCTCGGCGTAGTAGCGCAGCCCGCCCAGGAAGTGCCGAAGCTCCCCCTGGGCCTCCAGGGTCGGCTTGCCCTGCTCGCGGGTGAGCAGCCCGACCAGGTCGCCGGCGGCCCCCTCGACGGCGTCGGCCAGCGCCCGCAGGTGCCCGGCCCGGTCAGCCACGTCGACCCGCCGCCAGGAGGTGAACGCCTCGGCCGCGGCGGCCACGGCGGCGTCGACGTCCTCGGTGGTCGCCTCGGATACCTCGTCGACGGCCTCCCCTGAGGCCGGGTCGGTCACGGTCCGCCGCCCGCCGGACCCGGCCGTGGCCGTCCCGTCTATCCACAGATCGGCCACGATGGTCCTCCCGCCGCTCGGCGATGCGGACGATATCGTGCCACCTGACTGACCGGTTGGTCGACCCGGTGGCCGCTACCTGGGGGCCATGCGGATGGCGCCGTCGAGGCGGATGGTCTCGCCGTTGAGCATGCGGTTCTCGACGATGTGGCGGACCAGGGCGGCGTACTCGGTGGGGTGGCCGAGGCGGGAGGGGAACGGGACCTGGGCGCCGAGGGAGGCGCGGACCTGGTCCGACATGGCGGCCAGCATGGGGGTGTCGAAGATGCCGGGGGCGATGGCCAGCACCCGGATGCCGTGGCGGGCCAGCTCGCGGGCGACGGGCAGGGTCATGCCGACCACCCCGGCCTTGGAGGCGGAGTAGGCGGCCTGGCCGATCTGGCCGTCGAAGGCGGCCACCGAGGCGGTGTTGACGATCACGCCCCGCTCGCCGTCCTCACCCGGCTCGTTGGCGGCCATGGCCTGGGCGGCCAGCCGGGTCACGTTGAAGGTGCCGACCAGGTTGACCTGGATGGCGGCCATGAACCGGGCCAGCGAGTGCGGGCCGTCGCGGCCCAGGACCCGCTCGGCCGGGGCGATCCCGGCGCAGCTGACGGCAACGTGCGGCCCGCCCAGCTCGAGCGTGAGGGCCACGGCGGCGCCCACGCTGGCCTCGTCGGTGACGTCGGTGGGCACGAACCGGGCCCGCTCCCCCAGCTCGGCCGCGACCCGCTCGCCGCGCTCGGTGTCCACGTCGGCCACCACCACCGACCCGCCGTGCTCGACCACCATCCGGGCGGTGGCCGCCCCCAGCCCCGACCCGCCCCCGGTGACCAGCACCGTCCTTCCCGCGATCTCCACCCCGCCCTCCTCCGGTCGGCCCGGCGGCTCAGCCGGAGCCGAGCAGCCAGCTCGGCCGGTTGCCCTCACGCCACTTGAGGCTGCAGCCCATGCTGGGCCGGTGGGGCTCGGGGACCGGCTGGCCGGCCAGGACCCGGTCGAGGGCGTCGCGCAGCAGCGCGCCGGTCACCGGCTGGCCGTTGCGGGGGGTGCTGTCGTCGAAGGCGCCGCGGTAGGCGAGCCGGCGGTCGGCGTCGTAGACGAACAGGTCGGGGGTGCACATGGCCCGGTAGTCGGCCGCGACCTGCTGGCCCTCGTCCAGCAGGTAGGGGAAGCCGAAGCCGGCCCGGCGGGCCTGCTCGGCCATGCCGGCCGGGCCGTCCTCGGGGTAGGCGTCGAGGTCGTTGCTGTTGATGGCGACCGCGGCCAGGTCCCGGGCGGCGTAGTCGGCCACCACCTCGCCGAGCCGGCGCTCCACGTGGCGCACATACGGGCAGTGGTTGCACAGGAACATCACCAGCAGCGCACGCCCGTCCAGGTCGGCGAGCTTCACGGTGGTCCCGTCGAACGACGGCAGCTCGAAGTCGTGGGCCGGGGTGCCGAGCGGCACCATGAGTGAGGATGCGGCCATGTGCTGATCTCCTGGGGCGCTGCGGTCGGGTTGTGCTTCCGGTTCATGGTGGACGGACCTTACGCTAGCGGACATGGCCTACCGCTTCACGCCGGCGGACCGGGGGGCGTTCAAGCGCTGCCGCCGGCAGTGGGACTTCGGGGCCAGGGAGCGCCACAACTACGAGCCCGCCGACGGGCCCGCCGCCCCCGACCTGGAGCTGGCCGTCCGTGACGCCCTGGCCGTCTACTACTTCCCCGGCATGTGGGACTGGCAGCGCTCGGTGGTGCTGCCGCTGGTCCTCCAGGGGCTGGCCCGGTCCCTGGGCGGCCAACCGGCGGCCGGCGGCCAGGCCGCCGGCGAGGCCCTGCTGCGGCGCTACTTCGAGTGGGCGCCCGGCGTCGACCGCTTCTCCCCCATCCAGGTCGAGTGCCGCCTCGAGGTGAACCTGCCCGACCCGGCCGGCGGGGGCCGGGAGCTGGTCCTGCCCGACGGGCGGCCGATCCGCTACCAGGGCCGGGTCGACCTGCTGGCCGGGGACGAGCACGACCGCTACTGGGTGGTGGCCCACCGGCTGGTCGACCGGTTCGGGACCGCCGAGGAGCTGCTGCTGGACGAGGAGCTGGTCGCCGCCTGCTGGGCCATGGAACGGTTCTACCCGGGCATGCGGATCGCCGGGACGATCCACAACGAGCTCCGACCGGCGAATCTGCCGGTCGGAATGGATGAACTGCCGCCGAAGGCGGCTCCACGCCGTTCTCTACCCTGGCCGCGGAGCCGCCATGAACGAGGCATCCCCCAGCACGAGGCCAGCGGCGGCGGGCGGTCCCTGCCCTATGCCCGCCGTGGCGGCGTCCGCGCCGGGCCACCCGGCCCGGCGGCGGTGGCCAGCGAGGGCGACGGCCGGTTCCGCCGGACCCGGATCCAGCGCGGCCGGGCCGAACTGGAGGCGGCGGGGGCCAGGCTGGCCGCCGAGGCCCTGGACATGGTCGACCCGGGCCTGCGCCTGTACCCCAACCCCGCCCCCGAGCACTGCGGCAGCTGCCAGTTCGTGGCCCCGTGCCTGGCCGTCGAGCGCGGCGGCGACGTGGCCGCCGTGCTCGCCGCCGCCTACCGTGACCGCGGCCCGGAGCGGGCCGAGCCGGGACGGCTCGGCGCCGCCACCTGGGGCACCGGCCGGGGCGCGGCCCCGCCCCGGTTCGACCGCGGCTGAGAGGAGGGATGGGGTGAGCCAGCCCGAGCACGCGGCGCCCGGCCGCCCGAGCCGGCGGCGGCTGGTGGTCAGGGTGGTGCTGGCGGTCGCGGTGGTGGCCGCCATCTACTTCGGGGTGATGCCCAAGCTGGTCGACGTCGACCAGGTGTGGGCGACGCTGCGGGCCATGACCTGGCTGGAGCTGGTCACGCTGGGAGCGGCCGCGGTCTGGAACCTCTGGTCGTACCTGCTGCCGCAGCTGGCCGCCATGCCCGGCCTGAGCCTGGGCCAGGCGGCGATGGAGAGCCACGCCTCGACCGCGGTCGGGAACCTGATGCCGGTGGGCCAGGCGGTCGGGCTGGGGGTGACCTACCGGTTCTACACCTCCTACGGGTTCGGCCGTGGCCCGATCGCGCTGTCGCTGCTGGTGCAGGGGGTGTGGAACAACTTCATCAAGCTCGGCATGCCGATCGTGGCCCTCGGCCTGCTGGTGGTCAGCGGCGACGCCGCCGGCGAGCTGGCCCCGGCGGCGGTGATCGGGCTGGTGGTGTTCGTGGTCGCCCTGGCCGGCTTCGCCTTCGGCCTGTCCAGCGAGCGCCGGGCCGCCTGGCTGGG
Organism: Actinomycetes bacterium; assembly: GCA_045807325.1. Lineage (GTDB taxonomy): Bacteria > Actinomycetota > CALGFH01 > CALGFH01 > CALGFH01 > CALGFH01. The sequence goes on from JBJMHP010000195.1 coordinate 28,929, forward strand.
CGGGGCCCTGGCCGACGGGGTGGCCAGGCTGCGGCGTCTGGTCCGGCGGCCCGGCCGGCCCGACTGGGACCGCGGCGCCGTGGCCTTCCGGGCCGAGGCGGTCGCGCTGCTGCGCGACCGCTGGCACTGGCTGACCCTGACCACCCTGGCCAGCCACCTGTCGCTGTTCCTGGTGCTGCTGCTGGCCCTGCGCCACGTCGGGATCTCCGAGGCCGAGGTGAGCTGGGTCGAGGCCCTGGCCGCGTTCGCGCTGGTGCGGCTGCTGTCGGCCGTCCCGATCACCCCGGGCGGGCTCGGCGTGGTCGAGCTCGGCCTGGCCGCGACCCTGGTCCTGGCCGGCGGCGAGGAGGCCCAGGTGGTGGCGGCGGTGCTGGTGTTCCGGCTGCTGACCTTCCTGCTGCCGATCCCCATCGGCGCGTTCACCTGGTGGATGTGGCGCCGGGGCGCGTGGTATCCGTCTGGAGGTACCGTGGTCACAGGAGAGGAGCGCGGGTGAGCAGGGCGACAATCGTGACCGGGTCCGCCCCATGACGTCCCGGCCGGAGGGGACGCAGCTGCCGGTGGTCCTGCTGTCCCACCGCGGGCCGGTGTCGTTCGGGCGTGACGAGGAGGGCCGCCGCACGGCCAGCCGCGGGGCCGGCGGGCTGGTCACGGCCCTGACCGGCCTGATGTCGGACCTGCCGGACGCCGTCTGGGTGTGCGCCGCCTCCTCCGAGGAGGACGCCGCCGTGGCCGCCGAGCACGACGGCGACGCCGTGGAGGTGGCCCTGGAGCCCGAGCCGCGGCTCCTCGACCAGGACGGGGAGGACGGGTCGGGCGTGCGGCTGCGGCTGGTCGAGGTCGACCAGCGGGCCCACGACGACTTCTACACGGTGATCGCCAACCCGCTGCTGTGGTTCCTCCAACACGGCATGTACGGCCTGGCCCTTGCCCCCATGCTGACCAAGCGCGAGCACGCCGCCTGGAACGACGGCTATGTGGCCGTCAACCGGCTGTTCGCCGACGCGGTGGTCTCCGAGGTCCAGGCCCGCGGCGGCCGCGCCCTGGTCATGCTCCACGACTACCACTTCTACCTGGTGGCCAGGAAGGTGAGGGAGCAGTGCCCGGAGGCGGTGGTGTCGTTCTTCCTGCACATCCCCTGGCCGGGCCCGGACGCCTGGCGGGTGCTGCCGCCGGCCTGGCGCGAGGCGGTGCTCAACGGGCTGCTCGGCAACGACGTGGTCGCCTTCCACACCGAGGGGTTCGCCCGGAACTTCCTGCTGACCTGCCAGGAGCTGCTGGGGCTGCCGGTCGACCTGGAGGCGATGACGGTGCGGGTCGGCGACCGGGAGGTGGCCGCCCGCCACTACCCGATCTCCATCGACGTCGAGGCCATGCGGGCGCTGGCCGCCTCCCCCGAGGTCGCCGAGCACGCCGGCCAGCTGCGGTCGGCCTTCTGCGGCGACGACCGCCAGCTGATCCTGCGGGTCGACCGCACCGACCCGTCCAAGAACATCGTCCGCGGGTTCGCGGCCTTCGCCACCCTGCTGGAGGACCATCCCGAGCTGGTCGGCAGGGTGAGCTTCCTGGCCCTGCTCCAGCCGAGCCGCCAGGACGTGCCCGAGTACGCCGACTACCTGGCCGAGATCGGCGCCATCGTTGCTCGGGTCAACGCCGCCCACGCCGGCGAGGGCGACGCGCCGATCGACCTGCGCCTGGCCGAGGACCAGGCCCTGGCCGTGGCCGCCTACACCGTCTGCGACGTGCTCATGGTCAACGCCCTGGCCGACGGCATGAACCTCGTGGCCAAGGAGGCGGTGGTGGTCAACACCCGCGAGAGCGTCCTCGCCCTGTCCGAGAACACCGGCGCCCACCAGGAGCTGGGCCCCTTCGCGGTCACCCTGCACCCCTTCGACATCCAGCAGCAGGCCGACGCCCTCCACGAGGCCCTGACCATGGGCCGCGACCTGCGGCGAGCCCGCCGCCAGGCCGCGGCCCGGGTGGTCGATGAGAACGACATCGCCAAGTGGCTCAGCGCCCAGCTCAACGACCTGGGCGTGCACTTCGCGGCGGAGCGGGTCAGGCCTCCAGGACCTGCTTGAGGGCGGCGACCCGTTCCCGCCAGTAGGCCTTGAGCTTGTCGGCCGTGGGGGCGTCGGGGATGCGCTCGTGGACCAGGGCGACCTGGCTCTTGGCCTCGCCGCGGGCGGTGAAGCTGATGACCAGGCGGGTCGGGCCGTCGTCCCAGTTGGCCCGGATCGACCTGGCCGGGCGGGCGGTGCGGACCTCGAAGCTGGCGTCGGGCAGCCAGCGTTCGCGCAGGGCCGGGTCGGCGAAGGCCTCGTACAGGCGCTCGACCGGCACGGCCACCGTCTTGGAGGCGTTGGCCTCGTACAGGCCGCCGCGGCGCTGGCCGGGGTCGCGCAGGCCGCGGGCCTGCTCGTAGGCGACGGTGACGCCCTGGGCCCACCAGCCGCCGACGTCGTGCTCCTCCACCAGCCAGCGGGCGATCTCCGGATGCGGCCGCCGGGCGGCCCCCCACCCGTCCAGCAGGGCGAACCACTCGTCCCAGGTGCGCCCGGTGTTGCTCCGGATCACCTCGTCCGAGTACGGCCGCCTGGCCCCGGGGGCGTCGGCGACCGGCCCGCCGGGCTGGGTCTCGGGCTCGGGCGGGGCCTCGGCGGTGGACTTGGCCAGCAGCTGGCGGCGGGCGGAGGTGTAGCTCTCGGACGTCTTGTCCATGCGCGCCCGGATGCGGTCCTTGAAGGACTTCTGCCTGGTCATCTGGTGCTCCTCTGCACGCGGGCGGCTGCGGGACCCACGCTCCCGTCGCCCCCGCGAGGAGGGCACTCGACCGGCGTCCCGAGAACTCGAGGTCCCCTTTACCTCCACGGGCCGGTGGCGTGAGCACCGGAACAAAGGTCGGGCGCGGGACGGCGCCAGCCCGAGCATAGCCGATGGCCTCGACAACCGGAACCCGCCGACTACCGCGGCGCGCCCCGCAGCCACAGCGACGCCCGGGTCGGCTGCACGGTCTGGTCGACCACGGCCAGCAGCTCGGTGTGCAGGGCGTCCAGGTCGACCTGGTCGCGCAGCCGGGCCGCGAACGCCGCCACGGTGCCGGCGGCGTCGTAGCGGCGGCGGTTGAAGCGCCGGTCGACGAGATCCTGGACCCGGCGGCGCAGGGGCGAGAAGAGGGCGGCCACGGCCAGGGTGGCCGCGGCCACGGCCAGGCCGGAGCCCTCGGGCAGGAGCCGGCCGAGCCCGAGCACGACCGCGGTGTAGCCGAGGCCGAGCAGCACCGTCAGCAGTCCGTAGGTCAGGGTGCGGCTGATGACCCGGTCCAGGTCGTACAGCCGGTAGCGCAGCACCGCCACCCCGACCGCCACCGGCGGGCACAGCATCGCCGGATAGACGATGTTCGAGATCCAGCCGGACGTGATCCCGAGCCCGCCCGGGAGGGCGAGCAGCAGGCCGGCCACCGCACCTGCGGCCCCGGCGGCGACCCAGCGCAGCTGCTGGCGCTCGACCCCGCGGGAGGCCCGGAACCGCAGCACCACGCAGACCGCCGCCGGGGGCAGACTGAGCCAGTGCAGCAGCACGCCCACGATCGTGAGGACCTGGGCGAGGTCGCCCGCCGGGCCGGCCAGCCCGAACGGGTTGTCGATCCCCATCTCCTCCAGTGGTCCCGGGGACAGGGGGGCGGCCAGGGTGATCAGCAGGGAGCCGGTCACGCTGGCGATGACGACCAGCCGCCAGCGACGCGAGCGCAGGTGGCCGTTGGGCAGCAGCAGCGCCGGCAGCGTGACCCCCAGCGCGATCGCGGGCGCCCAGCTCAGGTCCCCGGTCGCCGCGACGAACTGCGCGATGAACGGCACCGGCCGGTGCTCGCGGACCAGCTGGTCGATCCAGGGCCCGACGGGAATGGTGTACGCCCAGGCGAAGCCGGCGCCGCCGTACAGCCAGCCGATCGGGTTGCCCGGCCGCCGCAGGGCCAGCACCAGGCCGACGGTGGCGAACCCGAGCACGAAGGAGCACGCGTAGAGGGCGCCCTCGACCAGCACGCCGAGGGTGAGGGGCCGGTAGATGGCCAGCGTCACCAGCAGTCCGGCGGCGCAGCAGCCGAAGGTGACCAGCCACTGCGCCCAGGCGAGCACCGCCCTGGTTCGGGACTCCAGCGCCACCACCTCCCCGCGGCTCCAGGCGGCTTCGAGGCAGTCTCCGCCGGCCTCGGTACGGCAGCGTTACGGCCCCTCAGACGATCCCTGAGACTGTCACAGGTAGCGGTTACGCTGGGACAACGCTATCAACCGCTTCCCCGAGGACTGAGGCCCGTGACCATCACCGCCGACGCCGACCTGGTCGAGCTCTCCCGCCCCTTCCCCACCGATTTCGTCGAGCGCAAGGACGGCCAGGACTACGTCGCCCACCACGTCGTCAACCAGCGCCTGCTCAGCATCGTCGGCCCGTTCGACTTCGAGCTGGTCGAGGTCATCCGCGGCGACGTGGCCGAGGTGGGGCCCGACCCCACCGCCCGCAGCGGCCGCGGCAAGGCGGGGACGCCGGCGCTCCACAACGTCGTGGTCGGCGGTATCTGGCGGCTGACCGCGACCATCGACGGCCGCCAGGTCCGGGTCGAGGAGGTCGGCGACGTCGGCGACGTCCACAACTGGGCCCACGACGGCGCCCGCCTCAAGGACGCCGCCTCCGACGCCCTCAAGCGCTGCGCCATGCGCCTGGGCCTCGGCCTGCATCTCTGGGCCCAGGAGCACTACTTCCTGGACCAGCAGCTGCTGAAGGCCCAGCACCGGGAGGAGTAGCCCACCGGCCGCAGGCCGGCCCGCGGCGACCGTGGTTCCCACTCGCCGGCTGGACCGTGTCAGGCGTTGAGGTAGGCCAGCACGGCCAGCACGCGGCGGTTGTCGTCCTCGGAGGGGGGCAGGCCGAGCTTGCTGAAGATGCTGTTGGTGTGCTTGCCGACGGCCTTCTCGGTGATGAACAGCCTGCCGGCGATGGCGGCGTTCGACCGCCCCTCGGCCATCAGGCCGAGGACCTCGCGCTCACGGGCGGTGAGCTGGCCGAGTGGTTCGTTCCTGGCCTGCCTGGTCAGCAGCTGGGCGATCACCTCGGGGTCCATGGCCGTGCCGCCGGCGGCGACCCGGCGGACCGCGTCGAGGAACTGGCCGACGTTGGCCACCCGGTCCTTGAGCAGGTACCCGACGCCGCCGTCGCGGTCCGACAGCAGCTCGCGCGCGTACAGCGGCTCGACGTACTGGGAGAGCACCAGCACCGGCAGGCCGGGGACGGCCGCCCGGGCCTCGATCGCCGCCCTCAGCCCCTCGTCGGTGAACGTCGGCGGCAGCCGGACGTCGACCACGGCCACATCGGGACGGCGGGTGGTCAGCGCCCGCAGCAGCGACGGCCCGTTGTCGACGGCCTCGACCACCTCGAAGCCGCTGGCGTCGAGCAGCCGGATCAGCCCGTCCCTGAGGAGGGCGAGGTCTTCGGCGACGACGACTCGCACGGCAGCTCCATGGTCACGACGGTGGGGCCTCCCGGCGGGCTGCTCACGGCCAGGGTGCCATCGAGGGCGGCGAGCCGGCGCCGGATGCCCTCCAGCCCGCTGCCGGCGCCGGGGTCCGCGCCCCCGCGGCCGTCGTCGCCGACCACCATGACGAGCCGGCCGTCGGCGTGCCGCAGCCGCACCCAGGACCGGTCGGCCTGGCTGTGCTTGATGACGTTGGTGAGCGTCTCGGCGACGGCGAAGTAGGCCGCCGACTCGACCGGCGCCGGCAGCCGGGCGGGGATGTCGATCTCGACCTCGGTCGGCACCGGGCTGGCCAGGGCCAGCGCCTGGGCGGCGCCGTCCAGGCCGCGGTCGGCGAGCACCGGCGGGTGGATGCCACGCACCACCTCACGCAGCTCGGCCAGGGCCTCGGTGGTGGCCTGCCTGGCCTCGGCCAGCAGCTCCCTGGCGGCCGCCGGGTCGTCGCCGACGAGCTCGGCGGCCCTACCAAGGCTCCTCCCCAGCGACACCCGCCTGGCCTGCACGCCGGCGGGCAGGGCGCGCGCGATGCGGCGCAGCTCGGCCGCCTGGGTGTCGACCGTCTCGGCCCTGGTCTCGGCGAGCTGGCGCACCCGGCTGGCCAGCCGGGACCGCTCGGTCGGGGCCAGCAGCCAGCCGGCCAGCCGGGCGTCGGCCCGCAGCAGCCGGGGGGTCGCCCACCACCAGAGCGCCAGCAGCACCAGGCCCTGGAGCGCCACCAGGTAGGCGCCCACGGGCGCCGGCACCGCGCCCGGCCCGGTGACCCTCACCAGGCCCACCCAGTTGGTCTGGTCGGTGGCCGGCAGGTACGGCCAGACGGCCGGGAAGACCAGCGCCGCGACGCCGGCGAGGAACAGCCCGACCGGGAGCAGCCGCAGCACCGTCCCCAGCGAGGCGTTCACCAGCACCCAGGCGGCGTCCCGCCAGGTCGCGGGGTCACGCGCGATGACCTTGAGCCGCCCGAACATGCCCCGCTGCGACAGCGGACGGTAGGGCCGGCCGATCTCCACGCCCAGCAGGCGCCCCGCCCGGGCGCGGTGCAGGCCGGCGAACCACCGGAGCACCGCCACCGCGCCCAGCACCAGCGGCACGCCGACCCAGGCCGGGATGAGCGCGGCGGAGAGGACGGCCAGGGCCAGCAGGCCCAGCCCGACCAGGGACAGGGCGCTCAGCACCAGCGCCGACCCGAGCAGGCGCAGCCGCCCGGTGGGGCGGACGGTGGTCGCGGCCATGGACGTTCCCTTCCCGACGCTCGTGGCCTCCATTGTGCCCGCCGCGCCGGCCACCCTCAGTGGGCCTAGACCCCCTATCTGGAGGGGTGCTGGGCCCCGCCAACTGGGGTGCTGCGCCCAGTGCCGACGCCGCCGCCGTCGCCCAAGGTGACCTCCCAGCCATCGACACCACCGGAGCGGTCGCATGCGGTACGCCAGCCTGCGGGCCCGGCACCTGCTGACCGGGCTCGTCCTCAGCGGCATCCTCTCTGCCGGCGCCACCGGGGCCGCCTGGGTGCTCGGCCCCGACCCGCACGCACCCCTCGACGCCCTCCTGGGCGTCAAGGGGTGGCCGGCCGCGGTCGCGGCGGCCGCCCCCGGCGTCACCGCCCCCGACCCGTCCTCGGCGAGCGTCGTCCAGGTGCGGCGCTTCTGGGCCGCGCTCACCGACGGGCAGCGCCGGGCGCTCGCCCGACGCGCCCCCGAGGTCCTCGGGAACCTCGACGGGATCCCCTACCGGCTCCGGTACGCGGCCAACCAGCGGGTCCGGGCCGCGCTGGACCCGCACGGGCCGCCGCCGGCCGGCCGGCTGCTCGCCTACGACCCCCGCGGCGACGGCCGCGTCGTCCTGGTCCTCGGCGACCTGGCCTCGGCGCGCCAGGTGGCCGTGCTCGTCCCGGGCAGCGGCTGGCGGCTGGACCAGCTCCTCGGCTCGGGCCCCAGGACGGGCGCCGACCCGATCGCCGCCGCGGCCGCCCTGCGTGGCCAGCTCCGCCGCCTCGCCCCCGGCGCTCGGGTGGCGGTGGTGGTGTGGCTCGGCTACGACACCCCCGAGGGCATCGACCGGCAGGCCGTCCGGTCCGACCGGGCCGCGGCGGGCGCCCGCGCCCTCGCCCGCTTCCTCGACGCCCTGCCCAGCCGGGCCAGGGTGAGCCTGCTCTGCCACAGCTACGGCGCGGTGGTCTGCGGCCGGGCGGTGGGCGGTGGCCGGGTCGGCGACCTGGTCGCCCTGGCCGCCCCGGGCATGGACGTCGCCTCGGTGGCCGGCCTGCGGACCTCGGCCCGCGTCTGGGCCGCCCGCATCCCCGACGACCCCATCCGTCTGGTCGCGCACCTGCGGGTCGGTGGGTTCGGCCACGGCGCCGACCCGGTGGCGGCCGGCTTCGGCACCCGGGTGTTCCGCACCGGCGACGCGTCCGGCCATGACGGCTACTACGCGCCCGGCGCCGAGTCGCTCGGCAACCTCGCCCGCATCGTGCTCGACCGCACCTCGGAGGTGACCCTCGTTGACCATCCAGGCTGAGTGGCGGGACCTGGCCGGCCGCCTGGAGGCGGCCACCCCGCCGACGCGTGACCGCGCCATCGACGGCCTGCGGGCCCTGGCCATCGGTGGGGTGGTCGTCGGCCACTGGTTCGTCATGGCCACCACGGTCGGCACCGGGGGGGTGCTGCATGGCACCAGCCCGCTGTCGGCCCTGCCGGCGCTGGCCCCGGCCAGCTGGGCGCTGCAGCTGCTCGGCCTGTTCTTCCTGGTCGGCGGGTACCAGTCGTCCCGCGGCCTGGAGCGGGCGCGGGCGCGTGGCCAGGCCTACCCGAGCTGGCTGCGGGGGCGGCTGCTGCGGCTCGTCCGCCCGGTCGCCATGGCCACGGCGGTGCTCGGGGCCGCCCTGCCCGTCCTGGCCGTCGCCGGGGTGCCGGCCGGCACCCTGCGGACCGTGGTCGTGATGGTCGCCCAGCCGCTGTGGTTCATCGGCATCTACGGGCTGGTCACCGCCCTCACCCCGGCCGCGGTGGCGTTCGACCGGCGGCTGGGGGTGCTGGCCGCCCTGCCCCCGCTGCTGGTCGTGGCCGCGGTCGACCTGCTCCGGTACGGGCCGTGGCGGGAGGCCGTGCCGGGCTTCGTCGGGCTGGTCAACGTCGTGCCCGGCTGGGGGTTCGCCTTCCTGCTCGGCGTGGCCTGGGCGGCCGGCCGGATCGACCGGCGGGCCGCGGCCGTGCTCGCCGCCGGCGGCGCCGCCCTCGGGCTGCTGCTGGTGCTGGGCATGGGGTATCCGGCCAGCATGGTGGGGGTCCCGGGGGCGGCCCGGGTCAACTCCCACCCGCCGTCGCTGCTGGTGCCGGCGCTGGCCGCCTGCCAGTCGGGGCTGGCCATCCTGCTGCACGAGCGCCTCGGCCGGTGGCTGCGCCGGCCCGGCCTGTGGGCGGCCGTGGCCCTGGCCAACCTGCAGGCGATGACGATCTTCACCTGGCACCAGGTGGCGTCGCTGGTACTGGCCGGTGCGGCCGTCGTCGCTGGGGCCGCGGGCGTTCCCGGCCTGCTGGACGTCCCCGACGACCCGGCCTGGCTGCTCCACCGGCTGACCTGGTTCCCGGTCTACGCCGCGGTGCTGGCCGTGCTTGTCGCCCTGGCTCGGCGGTTCGAGGCCCCCTGGACCCTGCCCTGGCCGGCCAGGGCTGTGGTGGTCCTCCTCGCCGCCGGGTTCGGGCTGTACGCGGCGGCCACGCTGGCGCCCGGGCTGGTGTCGTGAGCCGCGGCGACCGTGGGCTACCGCCGGTCGGCGGCGCCGGCGAGCAGCTCGGCCAGGTGGAGGGCGTGGCGGCCGGCCAGCTGGTCGAGCGGGGTGCGGCAGGAGAACCCGGCGGCCAGCACGACCGCGTGCGGGCCGGCGGCCCGCACCGCCGGGAGGAGCGCCGTCTCGGCCACGGCGACCGAGACGTGGTAGTGGCCGCGCTCGGCGCCGAAGTTGCCGGCCAGCCCGCAGCAGCCGCCCACGGCCGTGACCCGGCAGCCGGCGCGGGCCAGCAGGTCGCGGTCGGCCTCCCAGCCGAGCACGGCGTGCTGGTGGCAGTGCGGCTGGGCGACCACGGCCAGCCCGTCCAGGTCCGGGGGCCGCCACCCGGGCGTGGCCCCCAGCACCTCGGCCAGGGTCGATGCGGCTCGGGCGACCGCCGCGGCCGCCGGGTCGTCGGCCCCCAGCAGCTGGAGGGCGTCGTGGCGCAGCACGGCCAGGCACGACGGCTCCAACCCGACCAGCGGCACACCCCGGCCGGCCCCAGGCCCTGCCCTCCCAGCCCCTCCCCCGCCGGCCCCGGGCCCTCCCCCGCCCGGCGCGGTCTCCTCCCCCCCGACCAGGGCGGCCAGGTGGTCGACGGTGCGGCGCAGCACCCGTTTGGCCGTGTCCAGCTGGCCGGTCGAGATCCAGGTGAGGCCGCAGCACACGGGCCGGTCGGGCAGCTCGACCCGGTAGCCGGCGTCCTCGAGCACCCGGACGGCGGCCCGCCCGGCGCCGGGGGCGAAGTGGTTGGTGAAGGTGTCGGGCCACAGCAGCACCCGGGGGCTGCCGGCCGGCCCCGGCCCGGGCGGTGGGCGGCGGCGCCACCAGGCGCGCAGGGTCCGGGTGGCCAGGGTCGGCAGGGGGCGGCGGTGGTCGACCCCGCCGAGGCGGCGGCCCAGCCCGGCCAGGGTCGGGGTGGTGAGCAGGCGGTTGGCCAGCCGCGGCGCCCGGGAGGCGACGGCCGCCCAGCGGGGCAGCCAGCCCAGGCTGTAGTGGGCGGCCGGGCGGAGGCGGCCCCGGTAGGTCTGGTGCAGCACCTCGGCCTTGTAGGTGGCCATGTCGACCCCGGTCGGGCAGTCGGAGGCGCAGCCCTTGCAGGCCAGGCAGAGGTCCAGGGCCTCCTGCACCTCGGGCGAGGCCAGGCCGCGGACCAGGGTGCCGTTGACCGCCTCCTGGAGCACCCGGCTGCGGCCCCTGGTGGTGTCCTTCTCGTCCCTGGTGGCCAGCCAGGACGGGCACATCACGCCCCCGGCGGCGGTGTTGTCGGCCACGCACCGCCCGATCCCCGTACAGCGGTGCACGGCGCTGGTCAGGTCGCCGCCGTCCTCGGTGTAGCGGAACCCGAGCCGCGTGGTGACCGGCCGGACCATGGCGCGGCGCAGGTCGGCGTCGAACGGCCGCGGCCGCACCAGGACCCCGGGATTGAGCAGGTCGCGGGGGTCGAAGACGGCCTTGACGGCGCCCATGGCCGCGATGGCGGCCGGCTCGTACATGCGGGGCAGCAGCTCGGAGCGGGCCCGCCCGTCGCCGTGCTCACCGGACATGGAGCCGCCGTGGCGGGCGACCAGGTCGGCCGCCTGCTCGACGAAGGACCGGTAGACGCCCCGCCCCTCGGGCCGGTCGAACGGGAAGTCGATGCGCATGTGCACGCAGCCGTCGCCGAAGTGGCCGTAGGGGATGCCGTCGAGGCCGTGGTCGGCCAGCAGGGCCTCGAACTCGCGCAGGTAGGCGCCGAGCCGGTCGGGGGGCACGGCCGCGTCCTCCCAGCCGGCCCAGGCCGGCGCCCCGGCCGGGCTGCGGCCGCCGAAGCCGGCCCCGTCCTCGCGGATGCGCCAGATGGCGGCGGCCTGGGCCGGGTCGGTCAGGACCCGGCTGGCCAGGGCGTCGCCGCCGGCCGCGCCGACCAGCCGCCCGGCGGCCGCCTCGGCCTCGGCCGGGGTGGCGCCGGCCAGCTCGACCAGCAGCCAGCCGCCCCCCTTGGGCAGCTCGGGCACGGCCCGGCCGCGGCGCCTGACCACGTCGATGATCCGGGCGTCGATGCCCTCGCACGCCACCGGCCGCAGGGGCAGGACCGCGCCGACGGCGTCGGCCGCGGCGGCCATGTCCGGGTAGCCGAGCACGACCAGCACGGTCGCCGCCGGTGCCTGGACGAGCCGGACGGTGGCCTCCAGGGCCACGGCCAGGGTGCCCTCGCTGCCGACCAGGGCCCTGGCCAGGTCGCCGCCCCGCTCGGGCAGCAGGTGCTCGAGCGAGTAGCCGGAGATCTGGCGGCCGAAGCGGCCGAACTGGGTCCGGATCGGGGCCAGGTTGGCCCGGACCACCGCCTCCAGCTCCGGCAGCTGGCCCACCGTGCCCGTCCCGGCCCGCAGGCGGCGGCCGGTGCCGTCCACCACCTCCAGCTCCAGGACGTTGTCGGCCGTGCGGCCGTAGGCGAGGGCCCGCGACCCGCAGGCGTTGTTGCCGATCATCCCGCCGAGGGTGCAGCGGCTGTGGGTGGAGGGGTCGGGGCCGAAGCGCAGCCCGGAGGGACGGGCCGCGGCCTGCAGGTCGTCGAGCACGGCACCTGGCTGGACGGTCGCCGTGGCCGCCTCCGGGTCAAGGGCCAGGACCCGGCGCAGGTGCCGGGACAGGTCCATGACCACGCCCGGCCCGACGGCGTTGCCGGCGACCGAGGTGCCGGCGCCCCTGGCCGTCAGCGGGACGCCGAGCTCCAGGCAGGTGGCGACCACGGCGGCGGCCTCGTCGGGGTCGCGTGGGAAGGCGACCACCTGGGGCGGGACCCGGTACAGGGACGCGTCGGTCGAGTACTCGGCCCGCCGCCGGGCGGAGTCGTCCACCTCGGCCACCCCGGCCCGGCGGAGGGCGGCGACCAGCTCCCCGGTCAGGTCCCCGACCCCTCCTCTGTCGGCCCATGCGTGTGCCCGGGCACCGGGTCACCGGCCCGGAGGGGGGCCTGCTCGAACCGGCCCTCGTGGGCCAGGACCGGGCGGCGGTCTCCGGCCAGCTCGGGGTGGCGAGCCTCCAGGTCGCGGCGGGCGTCGGCCACCCGGCGCAGGTGGGTGACGTAGTCGCGGTCGCCCCGGTAGGTGCCCTTCCAGGTCTGGGGCATGCGCTCGGGCGGCGGCGGCACCGAGGCCGTCCCGCCGACCCCGACCCCGAACCCGCTGGGGACCTTGCGGGTCGCCCGCCCGCAGGCCGGGCAGGCCGGCAGGGGGTCGGTCGAGGCCTGGAGCGTCTCCGAGCGGTGCCCGTCCTCGCAGGCCAGCTCGTAGATCGGCACCGGTCCTCCTACCAGTTCGACAGCGAGCGGGACAGGATGGCCGCCGCGTCGTCCTCGGTCACCGGGCGCGGGGCCGTGTCCAGCAGCCGCTGCTGCTTCATGGTGCCCTCGACCAGGTCACCGACGTCGCTCTCGTCGTAGCCGACCCCGCCGATCCCGTTGGGGATGCCGATGTCGCGCATGAGCTGGGTCAGGGCCGCCGGCAGGCACTCGGCGTCGTCGTTCGGCCGGTCCAGGCCGGGGGCGAGCAGCTCGGCCGCGCGCAGGTGCCGCTCGGGACGGGCCTGGAAGGTGAACCGGAACGCCTCCGGCGCGGTCAGCGACACGGCCATGCCGTGGGGCACGATCGGCTCGTCCTTGGGGTAGTCCTCGGGCCGGAAGTCCTTGACCCGCCCGGCGATCGGGTAGGCGTTGGCGTGCGGGATGTGCACCCCGGCGTTGCCGAAGCCGAGCCCGGCCATGGTCGCGGCCAGGGCCATCCGGCCCCTGGCCTCCAGGTCGTCGCCGTTGCCCACGGCCGTCCGGAACGAGCCGGCCAGCAGCCGCATGGCGTTCTCGGACCACATGTCGGAGATCGGGTTGGAGCCGCAGTAGGGCACCCGCTGCTCCGGCTGCTTGCGGTCGTAGTCGCTGTAGGGCTTGGCGGTGTAGCTCTCCAGGGCGTGGCAGAGGATGTCCATGCCGCAGGCCGCGGTCACCCCGGCCGGCTGGGTCACGGTCAGGGCCGGGTCGACCACGGCCAGGGTCGGCCGCAGGCGCGGGTGGCTGATGCCGGTCTTGACCTTCTGGGCGAGCACGTCGAGCACGCAGATGGTGGTGCTCTCGGCGCCCGTCCCGGTGGTGGTGGGCACGGCCACCAGCGGGTTGAGCGGCTTGGAGGGCGCCCTGCCCTCGCCCACCGGCTTGTTGACGTAGTCCATCAGCTCGCCCGGGTTGGTGGTGAGCAGGTTGACCGCCTTGGCGGTGTCGATGCTGGAGCCGCCGCCCACGGCCACATAGGCGTCCCACGGCCCGTTGGCCTCGGCGTGGTCGATCGCCTGCTGCAGGCTGGCGTCGGTCGGCTCGACGTGGACGCCGTCGTAGACGTGGGCCTCGATGTCGAACCGCTTCATCTGGTCGGCCACCCGCGCCGGCAGGCCGGTGGCGGCCATGCCGGGGTCGGTGACCACCAGCACGCGGCGGGCGCCGTACTGGGACAGGTCATAGCCGATCTCGTCGGACGCGCCGGTGCCGAACTTCAGCAGCGGGGCGCCGTAGGTGAAGACGGTCTCCGAACCGCCTGGGAACGTCGCGGTCATGGTGCCTCCCGGAGTCCGTGCGGGTGCTCAGGTGTAGTGGCCGTCCGGCGACCGGCGCAGCGACCAGAGCTGCTCGGCGTCGTGGCCGAAGATCACGTTGGCGTTGGTCTGCTCGGCGATGCCGCGGAGCTTCTCGACCGAGGCGTACCACTGGCTCAGGTCGTTGACGATCGCGGCCGGGGTGGCCGGCGGGCCGTAGGAGTCGCCCATGTAGATGGCGTCGGAGGTGAAGATCATGGGGCCCTCGTCGGCCAGGTCGACCTTGAGGGCCATGGTCCCCGGGGTGTGCCCGGGCGCCTCGATCAGGGTCACCCCGGGCAGGAACTCGGTGTCGCCGGACACGGTCTCGAAGTCGAGGCCCTCGTAGTCGGTCTTGAGGTGGGCGCCGGTGAACAGGCCCTCGAAGCCGAGGGCGAACTCGCGCTCCTTGTCGTTGACGACCAGCCGGGGCCCGGCGTCCTGGAACATCTTGGCGTTGCCGGCGTGGTCGAAGTGCAGGTGCGAGAAGACGACGTAGTCGAGCTGCTCGGGGCCGAGGCCGAGCTGGGCCAGGCGCTGGTCGAGGTACTGCTCCTCGGTGACCCGGTCATACGGGAAGAACTCGTGCAGGCCGGTCGGGACCCAGCGTTCCTCCCAGTCACGCGGGCACGAGGTGTCCCACAGCATCGTGGCCTCGGGGGTCTCGACCACCACGGCGTGGGTGGTGCACGGGTACCACTCCACCGGTTTGTCGCGCTCGGCCCGCGGCCGGATGCTGCGCCCGGGCTTGAGCAGCAGCCAGGTGAGGTCACAGCTCATGGACCCGCAGTCGAGGACGTGGAGCTTGTTCGCGGTTCCCGCCATGGCTACCGCCCTTCGTTGGTAGGCGTCCGGACTGGCCAGGGTCGTCGCCCCTCGGATGTTGGTCTACCCACTGGTGCCGGGCTTCAGCCCTTGGCTCGGCGATACCGTGAGGGGATGGACCAGCTCGCCCGTACCCTGCTCGGCCTGCTGCTGCTGGCCGCCGTGGCCTGTGTGGTGCCGCTGGTCGACGGCGTCCGCCAGGCCCGGGCGGTGCTGTGGTCGGCCAGCCGGGGAGCGGCCCAGCTGCTGGCCGTCGGGCTGCTGCTCGGGGCGGTGTTCCGGGCCCCGCTGGCCGTGCTGCCGGTGCTGTTGGTGATGGTGGCGGCGGCGACCGTGACCGTCGCCCCTCGCCTGGCCGGGCTGCCCGCGCTCGGCCGCTGGCGCCGGCCGGTGGCGGCGGCCGCGGCCGTCACCAGCGGCGCGGCCGTGACCCTGACGGTGGTGTTCGCCACCGGGGCGCTGCCGCTGGGGGTCCGCAACCTGGTGGCCGTGGGCGGCATCACCGTCGGCGGGGCGATGACCGCCTCGACCCTGGCCGGCCGCCGTTTCGTGGCCGAGCTGGACGCCCGCCGGGCCGAGGTCGAGGGCAAGCTGGCCCTGGGCGCGACCATGCGCCAGGCCACCGCCGACCTGGTCGCCGTGGCGGTCGCCGAGGCCCTGGTGCCGGCGCTGGACCAGACCCGCACCACCGGCCTGGTCACCCTCCCGGGAGCGTTCGTGGGCGCCCTGTTCGGCGGGGCCAGCCCGCTCCAGGCGGCCCGGTTCCAGCTGGTGGTGCTGGTCGGGCTGCTGGCCGCCGAGAGCGTGGCCGCGGTGGTGCTGCTGCGGCTGCTGGCCGCGGTGCCGTTCCTGCCGGCGCCGGCCGGCGTGCGACCCTGAACCAGGCTTCAGCGTCGTTCAGGGTCCGCTCAGGTCGGCCGGCGCAACCTCCGGCCCGGGATTCGGTCGGCCGCACCGGGCGGCCGGCGGCCCGCGACCAAGGAGACGCCGATGCTGGGACGCGCGTGGAGGTTCCTGGGGGTGGCCGCGCTGGCGGCCGCCGCGCTGGGGGTGGTCCCGGCGCCCGCGGCCGCGACGGGCTCCGCCTGCCATCTGCCGAAGTTCGGGCCCGGCCGCAGCTACCACCCCCACATCAACCCGGCCGACTTCAGCCCCAACGTCACCAACCGGTACTTCCCCCTGACCCCGGGCCGGACCCTGGTCTCCACCGGCACCAAGGACGGCAAGAAGGCGCTCGACCTGTTCGCCGCCACCTCAAGGACCCGGGTGATCGCCGGGGTGCGGACCCGGGTGGTCGAGGACCGGCTGTACCTGAGCAACGTGCTCGAGGAGCGGACCAGCGACTACTACGCCCAGGACCGCTGCGGCAACGTCTGGTACTTCGGGGAGGACACGGCCACCCTCGACCGCAAGGGCAAGGTGGTCGACACCGAGGGCACCTGGCACGCCGGGGTCGACGGCGCCCAGCCGGGCGTGTTCATGCAGGCGCACCCGCAGCGCGGGCGCAGGTTCCGGCAGGAGTGGTACCAGGGCCACGCCGAGGACGTGTTCAAGGTGGTCGACCGTTGGGCGGCGGTCACGGTGCCCCACGGCCGGTTCCGGCACGCCCTTCGGACCGCGGAGTGGACCGCCCTGGAGCCGGAGGTCCTGGACAACAAGCTCTACGTCGCCGGCATCGGGCAGGTGGCCGAGGTGTCGGTCAAGGGCCCGCGCGAGGGCCTCCGCCTGGTCGAGATCATCTCCTGACCGCGAGGCGCCATGCACCACACGGCTTCGACCGGTCCTGGGCGCGGTAGGCTCGTGCCGGGCGTCGAGGAGGAGCGGTGGCCGACCACTTGCCGAGGATCGCGGTTGTCACCGGGGCCGGGAGCGGCATCGGGGCGGCGGTCGCGCACGCCCTGGCCGGCAACGGCTGGGCCGTGGTGCTGGCCGGCCGCCGCCCCCAGGCGCTGGCGTCGGTGGCCGAGCGGGGCGCCGAGCTGGCCGGGGCGCTCGACCCGGTCCCCACCGACGTCACCGACGAGGCGTCGGTGCGGGCGCTGTTCGACCGGACGGTCGAGCGGCATCGCCGCGTGGATCTCCTCTTCAACAACGCCGGCGCCTGGCCACCGGCCCGCGAGCTCGACACCGTCCCCCTCAGCGAGTGGAACGCCACGGTGGCGGTGAACCTCACCGGCGCCTTCCTCTGCACCCGCGAGGCGTTCCGGGTGATGCGCCACCAGCAGCCCCGCGGCGGCCGCATCATCAACAACGGCTCCATCTCCGCCCACGCCCCCCGCCCCCAGTCGGTCGCCTACACCGCCACCAAGCACGCCATCACCGGCCTGACCAGATCGACGTCCCTCGACGGACGCGCCCACGACATCGCCTGCGGCCAGATCGACATCGGCAACGCCGCCACCGACATGACCGAGGCCATGACCGCCGGCGTCCCCCAACCCGACGCGACCCTCCGCCCCGAGCCCCGCATGGACGTGGCCGACGTCGCCCGCGCCGTCCTCTACATGGCCGAGCTCCCTCTCGACGCCAACGTCGCCACCATGACCGTCATGGCCACCAAGATGCCCTTCGTCGGCCGCGGCTGAGCAGGCCGTTGCCAGTCAGAACGGCTGGAAGTGCTCGAAGGCCGGCTCGAATGGAGGGTCGGGCAAGCGGAGCGCCAGGAGGCGTGCGCGTCCGGTCTGAGCGTCGATCGTGCCGCTGTCGAAGGCGCCCGGGACGACGCGCCACCCCATGTTCAGCTCGAAGTAGCGTGCCGCGCTGCGGACCGGGGGCCACCAGTGGTCGTCCAGAACGACGATTCCGCCGGGCCGAACGAGCTTGCGGAGGAAAGAGAGATCAACGAATACCTCGTGGAACCGATGGCTGCCGTCCACGAACGCCGCATCGGCGGCGAGGCCCTCGGCGACGAGCTGTGGCAGCGCCATTGACGAGGGCCGGAGGACCAGCCTGGCGATCGTGTCGAGCCCGGCGGATCGCAGTAGCTGCCATCCGACGTTCGACCATTCCGTGGCCTGCAGCGGATCGATGATGACGTGGAGCGGCCGCCCTGCACCGACGGAGATCAGCGCCTCCCCGATGGCGAGCGCCGAGCGACCGTAGGCCAGGCCAACCTCAACGACCGTCTCGGCACCCTCGGCGATCAGCAGGTCGCGGAGGGCATCGCAATCGCGCTCGGGGACCGTGACCACATCGAAGTCGTCGGCATG